>JBGTKO010000356.1:0-14193 GCA_041744595.1 Pirellulales bacterium | reverse complement strand
CTGGCTCGAACGCGGTGGTGTGCTCGCGGTCGCTAATTTCCGTGGCGGCGGGATATTTTGCAAGGCCTGGCATCACGCAGGCCGCAAGGGTACGAAGCCCAACACCTGGAAAGATTTTCTGGCGTGCGGGGAGTATCTGGTGCGGGAGGGGTACACATCACCCGGGCGACTCGCCGCCCGCGGTGGCAGCGCCGGCGGCATTCTCATTGGCCGCGCGATCACCGAACGGCCCGATCTCTTCGCGGCCGCCAACATCGCCGTCGGCTGCACCGACATGATGCGATTCGAGACAACTCGCAACGGTCCACCAAACGTGCCCGAGTTCGGCAGTCTCGCTGAACCGGACGAGTTCCGTGGCCTTCTGGCGATGAGCACACTTCACCATGTGGTCGATGGCACGCTCTACCCGGGCGTGATCTTTACACACGGCATGAACGACCCTCGGGTTGAGCCCTGGCAGTCGTTCAAGACGGCCGCTCGGCTTCAGGCCGCCACCCACACAGGTCGGCCCGTCTTGCTTCGGCTCGACTACGATTCCGGCCACGGCATCGGTTCCACCCGCTCGCAACGGCACGCCGAGACCGCCGATGTCCAGGCATTCTTCCTTTGGCAGTGCGGCGACCCAGAGTTCCAGCCGGTGTTCACGTCGCAGTCGCTTCCCATTCCCGCCGAGGTGACACCATGAGCCGTCGTTGCATGCGTGTGGTCGCTTTGCTGCTTGCGACGTTCGTTGCGTGCCGGCCGGCGCGTGCGGTGTCAGCGGAGGCAACTCACGAGACACGGGATGTCCTCGGATGGACAATCCACGTGAGCAAGCCGCTCCTGGCCGCTGAGCCTGAAGCGACGGCGACCGCCATCGAGCTTCTCGAAAAGCAACTGGCCGAGATCATTCGCGTCGTGCCGGCGGCAGCCGTTGCCGAGCTCAAGAAAACGCCGCTCTGGTTCTCGCCGGAGTATCCGGGTGTCTCGCCCAAGGCCGAGTTTCATCCGGACGCCGGCTGGCTGCGTGACAACGATCGCGATCCGGCCATGGCCCAGGCGATCGAGTTCACCAACATCCGCATCTTCCCCGAAGAATGCGACCGCATGCCAAACGTCACGCTCCACGAATTGGCCCACGCCTATCATTTTCGCGTCCTCGGATTCGACGACCCAGCGATCCGGGAGGCCTATGAGCGGGCCAAGGCCGCAGGGATCTACGATCGTGTCGAGCAGCACCGCGGCGGCGGCCGGCCGGCAGCGTTTGTTCGCGCGTATGCGATGACCAATGAAAAGGAGTACTTCGCGGAGTCGACGGAAGCCTACTTCTCGCGAAACGATTTCTTCCCGTTCACGCGGGAGGAACTTCAGTCCCATGACCCGCGGATGGTTCGGGTGCTCGAGGTCGCCTGGGGCGCTGATGCCGCCCCAGTTCGGCCGTGAAAAGCCTTTGGTATCTGGGCTGTTTCGCGGCGAGACTTCGCCTTGCAGTGGGCGAGCCGCTTCCCTAATCTCCCCGCCTCGCCGGAACCTCCGGTGAGCCACGGATCAAGGGAGATGAGGCGATGGCGATCCCGCTCGGAGAAATCGCGACGATTGTCGGCGGCACGCTTGTCGGCGGCCTGGAGAGTTTGCCGATCGCTTCGGCTGCCACACTCGAAACGGCTTCGTCTATCGACGTGACGCTCGTTGATGCCCCCGACAAGCTGCACCTGCTTGCCAAGTCATCTGCCGCCGCCGCAATTGTGCCCACTGGCTCAGGGCCGCTCGATCGGCCTTCGATTGAAGTTGCGGACGTGCATGCGGCCTTTGCCGAAATCATCATTCGCTTCCGTCCACCGCGGGTCGCTCCTCGCAAGGGCGTGAGTCCTCAGGCGTCGGTCGATCCCTCGGCTCGGCTGGCCGACGATGTCGAGATCCACCCCTTTGCGACGGTCGGCGCGGAGTGCGAGATCGGACCCGGTGTCACGATTCACTCTGGCGCGAGGCTCATGGCCGGCTGCCGCGTCGGTGTATCGAGCACGATTTTCTCAAACGCGGTTCTCTACGAGAACACGGTTGTGGGCGCGAGGTGTCTTATCCATGCCAATGCCGTACTCGGCGCGTACGGCTTCGGGTACAAGGTGACCGACGGCCGCTACGTTCTGTCCGCTCAGCTTGGCCATGTCGAGCTCGGTGATGATGTCGAGATAGGCGCCGGCACGACGATCGATCGCGGCACGTACGGGCCAACCCGTATCGGCGTCGGCACGAAGATCGACAACCTCGTGATGATCGCCCACAACTGCCGGCTTGGGCGGCACAACATGATCTGCTCGCAAGTGGGTGTCGCTGGCAGTACGTCCACCGGTGAGTGGGTCGTCATGGCCGGCCAGGTAGGTGTTCGCGACCATGTCCACATCGGTGACAAGGCCGTCCTCGGGGCCCGCTCGGGTGTCTCCTGCGACATCGAGCCGGGGAAGACGGTCCTCGGCGAGCCGGCCATCGACCTCCGCGACCGCAAGCTCCAACTCGCCACGATCTCGAAGCTTCCTGAGATGCGGAAGGAGCTCAAACAACTTTGCTCGCGGGTTGATGCGCTCGAGCGAACCGCCGCCGGGCCTGAATCACTCTCCGATGCCGCTTGACTCACCGCACTATGGACGTTCGACCTCAGCTTCACGCCGCACCGTCGCTCGACGGTGAATTGATTGGCATCCTCGCCGGATGGGGACGATTTCCTGTCGTGGTCGCAGAGGCGATCCGTCGCCGCGGTGGTCGGATAGCGATCCTGGCGATTCGCGATCACGCCGACGTGGCCCTCGAACCCCTGGCCGATGTGGCCGGCGATGTGGGTGTGGCCGAGCTGGGCCACGCGATCGCGTTCTTCAAGCAGCACGGTGTCCGCCGGGTGACCATGGCCGGAAAGGTCCACAAGGCGAAACTTTTTGCCCGAGGGGCGTGGTTCAAGCACCTTCCCGACTGGACCGGCATCACGACATTCTGGCCTCACTTCGTGAGCCGTCGCCGCGACAATCGCGATGATTCGCTCCTGGGCGCGATCGCGTCGGCCTTTGATACCCGAGGCGTTGCCATCTGCCCGGCGACCGACTTCGCCCCCGAGCTCTTGGCCGAGGAAGGACTGCTCGCCGGTCGGCCACTCTCGACGCGGCTCGAGGCCGATGTCGCCTTTGGCTGGAAGCTCGCCAAGGAGCTCGGTCGACTCGACATCGGGCAGACGGTCGTCGTCAAGAATCAGGCGCCGCTGGCGCTCGAAGCGATCGAGGGCACCGACGAATGCATCCGTCGGGCTGGGAGCCTCTGTCCGTCCGGCGGGATGACGGTCGTGAAGGTGGCCAAGCCCCAGCAGGATCTTCGCTTTGATATGCCGACGATCGGAATCGGTACACTGGAATCGCTTTCGGACGCCGGGGCGAAGGTGCTGGCGATTGAAGCAGGACGCACGATTCTTGTTGACCGCGACAAGCTCGCCAACTTTGCGGAATCCCACGGGATCACGATTGCGAGCTTCTGCGATGCGGATGGCGAGGCCATCATCGATTCGGCCGCCGCTGCCTGACCGGACCTATACTCGGGTCATGAGAACCTTCTTGCTCTTGATGGTGGTCTGGCTCGTCGGCGAATCTCGGCCCGCGATGGTTTCCGCTCGAGCCGAGGACGCCGCGGTCGCGGAGCCGCCTGCCGCCGCTCCTCCGGCGAAACGTCGGCCGAAGCCCGTACCCATCGACATGGATGTCGATGCCACGGTTGTGATCCCACCCGCGGCGACGCACTACCTCGGTCGCGAGATTGCCCAGACCATGCACTACACCGGAGCGCCCTGGCTCGTTCGCGAGAGCCGCCAGAGAGAGGAAGACTGTCGACTTCTGCTCGAGGCACTCGAAATCAAGAAAGGGCAAAGGATCTGCGACCTTGGCTGTGGCAACGGCTTCTACACGCTCGAGCTTGCCCGCCGAGTCGGCCCTGATGGAATTATCTACGCGGTCGATATCCAGCCCGAAATGCTTCGCATGCTCTCCCGCCACGCTGCAGACGAAGGGCTGACGAATATCAAGCCGATCCTCGGCACGTTCATTGATCCGCGGCTCCCGAAGGGGAAGGTCGATCTCATCCTGTGCGTGGATGTCTATCACGAATTCTCTCATCCAGAGCAGATGCTCGCTTGCATGCGCGAGAGCCTGGCAGAAGGCGGTCAGCTCGTGCTGGCAGAGTTCAGGGCCGAGGATCCGGCCGTGCCCATCAAGCCCCTGCACAAAATGTCCAAGGAACAAATCCGGAAGGAGCTCGATCCCGCCGGTTTTCGCGTGGCTCGGGAATTCGACCGGTTACCCTGGCAGCATTTGGTCTTTTTTGAGGCAAAGGACCGACCCTGAGGCCTTTCAGTCGCTAAACCCCGTGTTTTTAACGAATGTGAGAAATCCGTTCGGGTTCGCGTGAACCAGTTGCATCTGCTGTCAGGAACAACAATACTGGGGTGGGCAGGGTAAAGGCCGCCACATTCCTTCAAGTAAGGTTCCGTTGGCGCAAAGAATGCGAGGTCGTGCTCCATGTCGATCCAACCATTAAGTTTCCGTGCGGCTGAGTCCGCCGGTCGTAACCCGCGAGGTGGATCGCTCGATCCCGCCGTCGTGGCCGATTTCAACACGGCAACCTGTGTCGCCGAGCCGACGTTCTCGACAAATTGGGTCCTTGGCTCGAATTCAGCCATGCGGCGGATCGCCAAGTCGATCGAGCGAGCAGCCGAAGTTGAATGCACCGTCCTCGTGTGTGGTGAAACCGGCACGGGCAAGGAGCTCTGGGCCAGGCTTCTGCACCGCAGCGGACCACGTCAAAACAAAGCATTCGTTCCGGTCAATTGCGCAGCGCTGACTCCGTCGCTCGCAGAGAGCCAGCTCTTCGGTCATGAAAAGGGAGCCTTTACTGGAGCGGCTGGCAAGGCGCTCGGTATCTTCCGCGCTGCCGAGGGGGGCGTTGTTTTTCTTGACGAGATCGGCGAGATGCCGACCGAGCTCCAGCCCAAGCTCTTGCGGGTGCTCCAGCAGCGGGAAGTGCTCCCCGTGGGCGCGAGCGAGCCTGTGCCAATCGATGTCCAGATCGTGGCCGCAACGAATCGCGATCTCGAACAAGAGGTAGAGAAGGGCGCGTTCCGAGAGGATCTTTACTACCGGCTCAACATGATCGAGCTACGGGTGCCGTCGCTCCGTGAGCGGCCCGAAGACATCCCCTCCTTTGTCGAGTTCTTTTCGCAGAAGTTTTCTGACCGCTATCACCAGCCGCTCTGGAGTCCTTCCGACGAGGTGCTTGCCGAGTTCTGTAGTTTTGATTGGCCAGGGAATGTGCGGCAGCTCGAGCATGTCATTGAGCAGGCGTACGTGCTGCAGATGGACCCGGTCCTGCCGGTGAAGAAGTCGGCCCTAGGGGGCAGGGTGGGCCGTCTTCCCTGTCTTGACCTTGCAAAACTTCGCGAACGTGCGATCCGCGAGGCGCTCGAAGTGACCCGCGGCCACAAGGCCAATGCCGCAAAGTTGCTTGGTGTTCACGCCAACACCATGACCCGTCTTCTGAAAGAGATTGACGGTGATACCGAGGGCGACTCCGAAGACTGATCACTCTTTGCGGATGAGGCTCAGTGCAGGCGGCAGGTGCCGCCCTCGTCGCACTTTCCCGCAATTCGATAGCGGTTTCGGGCGATGATTGCGTAGAGCCAATTCCACAAAGGCTGGCTGAACGGCAGGTGCAGGAGGATCGCCAGGGGCCACAGGAGCGGCAGGCGACGTGATAGGACCCGCAAGCCTCTGGCCCCACCGTGGGCAACCCCCTGACGATCTACCACGTACATCTCCCGCATGAGATCGTCGTAAGGAATCTCGGGAAAGTCGTGGGCGACTCTCGGGTCGTGGAGCGAGACGAATTCGAGCCGACCTGTGAGGTCGAGCCGCCTCAAGATTGCAATCTGGCTGCGGCAGAACCGACACATTCCGTCATAGAGCACGACATCCCGCTCGGGCTTTATTGATGTCGTAAGCGGAGCGGTCATCGCGGTCATGGGGAGGGTAGCCTCTCTTCCTGTCCGATGCTAACCGCGGAGGCAGGTGTCGGCTAACCGCGTGGCGTTCACTTCCGAGGCTTACTGTCCGGCTGTCGCGGGCAGTTGGCAGAAGTGGAGGATCGTGGCGGCGCCCACGGAAAGAAGTGTCCAGGGCATCCAGTCGGGAGCTCGGAAAACCGACGTGTTGCCGTTCATGCTCGTCACGACGGCCGAGTCGATGAGCAGCATTTCGATGCCCATGACGCAGGCAAAAATGCCAGAGGCCAGAAAGAAGCTTTTCCACATGGTTCATGTCACCGGTTGAGCCCGGCCGGGAAAGGACCGATAGGAGAGGCCGCCGTAGCCTGACGACGGTATGCGGTGAGCATCGGCCGAATGGGCCAAAAACTGAAGCAGGATGGCCGGTCGTGCCGGTTATGCGTCGGCTGCGCCTGCAACCGCATCCGGTGGATCGCTCTGCGGCGGACGGGGTTGCCGACGCTCGGTTGCCGTCCCCGGCACGATCTGCGGCGCCGCCGTGGAGGCCTCAACGAGCGTACGGAGCTCAGCTCCGTCGATCACCTCACACTCCCGCAGCCGGCCGGTGACCGCTTCGAGGGCAACGCGGCGGGTTTCGAGGACAGCCCGTACGCTCTCGATCGCCGCGTCGATGATTCGCCGAACCTCCTCGTCAATCTCGCGGGCCGTTTCCTCGCTGTGGCTGCGGGCCGCCGGCAGGTCGCCGCCGCCCCCCGCCAGGAATGGCGAACGCGTGCTCTCGCGGTAGTTCACACGACCGAGCCGACTCATGCCGTAGTCCATCACCATTGCACGGGCTATTTCGCTAGCACGTTCGAGGTCGTTCTGGGCTCCGGTCGAGACATCGTCATACACCATCTCCTCGGCGATCGTGCCGGCGAGGAGCACCTGAATCCGGCTTTCGAGCTCGCTCTGGGTGAGCAGGTGACGGTCGTCCTCCGGCCGCTGCATCGTGTAGCCGAGTGCCGCGAGTCCCCGAGGGATGATCGATACTTTGTGGACAGGGTCCGTGTTCGGCAGCAAGTAGGCAACGAGTGCGTGGGCCGACTCGTGGTAGGCCACCCGTTTCTTCTCGTCCTCGTGGATCACTCGCTTCTTTTTCTCGAGGCCGGCCGTCACCCGTTCGACGCCTTCGTTGAACTCCTCCATCCCAACCGACGACTTGTCGTTGCGGGCGGCGAGGAGGGCCGCTTCGTTGACGAGATTGGCGAGGTCGGCTCCTACGAATCCAGAAGTGATCCTGGCAATCTGTCCGAGCTCGACAGCGGGGTTGAGCTTCACGTTGGCCACGTGGACCCGGAGGATCGCCTCACGGCCACGGACATCTGGGCGATCGACAAGGACATGCCGGTCGAATCGGCCGGGCCGTAGGAGGGCAGGGTCGAGCGTCTCGGGGCGGTTCGTCGCGGCGAGCACGATGACGCCCGAGTTGCTCCCGAAGCCATCCATTTCGACGAGCAGAGCGTTGAGTGTCTGTTCCCGCTCGTCATGGCCCCCGACGACACTCGTACCACGCGTCTTACCGAGCGCGTCGAGTTCGTCGATGAAGATGATGCAGGGTGCTTTCGCAGCAGCCTGCTGGAACATGTCCCGCACCCGCGCGGCGCCCACGCCCACGAACATTTCGACGAAGTCACTCCCCGAGAGTCCAAAGAAGGGCACGCCTGCTTCACCGGCGATGGCCTTCGCAAGAAGCGTTTTGCCAGTCCCAGGAGGGCCGACAAGGAGAACCCCCTTCGGGATGTGGCCGCCGAGGACCTGGTACTTCTCCGGGCTCCGCAGAAACTCCACCACCTCTCGCAGCTCTTCAACAGCCTCGTCAATGCCGGCGACGTCGTCGAACGTAATACCCAGATCCTCTTGCGCATACATCTTGCCTCGGCTACGGCCAAAGGCCATCGGGCTGCCAGCGCCGCCGAGCCGGCGGAGCATGAGGAAAAAGAGCAGGCCGAAGAGCCCGGTCAGCAGGAGCATCGGCATCCAGTTCCGCCACGGGCTTGGTGGATCCTCGTAGCGAAAAGCCACGCCGTGTTCAGTCAAAAGCTGCTTGAGCTCTGATTCGGATGTTTCACTCGGAAGCTTGGACGTGCGAAACCGCCGTTCGGTGCCGCTCCCTGAACCTGAAGCTTGGGACTTCGTGGCATCATCGACGCTCTCTTGGTCACTGGCGAGTTCCCGCACCCGCCCCGACACCTCGAAGGCGCCGATGACCATGTCGCGGAGGTCACCAAAAGATGCTGCTCGCGAGGGATCGTCACCGGGCGTGATTGTCACGAACCGATCCTGGCCCGTCGCGGTCGTGGCCCTGATGAGCCGTTGGAGGTCGCTGTAGGGAATCCGCAGCTCCGGCGTCGCGCCGATGAGGCTGATCGCGAACAGGCTGGCCACGCCCACCGCCAAAAGCGACCAGACGAGGTTGCCTCCCAGAGTCGGCTTCCGTTCGGGTGACCGTCGGGCAGGGTCTCGCTTTTTGGTCATACCTGGGTATCCAATCAAATCAAAGACTTGGGAGGACTCGACAATGCCCCGTAATAGAAACGAGATCCTGAAGAGAAACCTCAATCGTATGCCGAGTAGACTTCCGCGACAAACCGGCACATTTTGATTGAAACGCCGGTTTCAGGCCGTTTCACCCGCCGCTATTCGTATTGGAACTTCCCCCTGGCCGTCGGTTAAACTACTTCATTCGCTCCCGAGTTTTGGATCCTTCAGTGATTGTCAACCGCAAACGCGGTCGCTGAGTTCGTGGACTCCCTGAAGTTCGAATCTCAAAGCTCGAAGAAGTTGTTCTTTCCTGCGGTCCGTTGCCCCTCATGCCCGTTTCCCCTCCTGATCTGACCGATGGGCATGACAGGGCCCGTCCGGACGGCCGGGAAGGGGATCGCCATCTCCGAGTCGCCGTGCTTGGATCGACCGGCAGTATCGGGACGAGTACGCTCGACGTCATCGCCGCTTCTGCCGGTCGGCTCGTGCCTTTCCTGCTTGCCGCCCATTCGCGGGTCGGACTCCTGCTCGAGCAGGCATGGCGGATGCGGCCGCGGTGGGTTGTCGTTACTGATCCGGTGGCTGCTGCCGAAATCGGATCGGGCAGTCTGCCGGAAGGCACGAGTCTCGCAACTGGGCCCGATGCGCTCGATGACTTGCTCAGAGACCCCTCGATCGATAGGGTAGTCTCTGCGATCGTGGGGGCTGCTGGACTCCGGAGCACGTGGGCCGCCATCGAGGCGGGGAAGACGGTGGCGCTTGCCAACAAAGAGACGCTCGTCATGGCAGGGCCGCTCGTCATGCGGCGGGCTGCTGAAACCGGCGCTCGGATCATTCCTGTCGATAGCGAACACTCGGCCATCCACCAGGCGCTTGCCTGCGGCCGGTCCTGTGAAGTTCGCCGCATCGTGCTCACCGCCAGTGGCGGGCCGTTCCGCACCCGTCCGCAGGAGTCGCTGGCGAGCGTCACTCCCGAGGAGGCGCTGCGGCATCCCACGTGGTCGATGGGCCCGAAGATCACGATCGACTCGGCGACGATGATGAACAAGGCCCTCGAGCTCATCGAGGCCCGTTGGCTCTTTGGGTTTCCCGCCGAGCAGCTCGCCGTCGTCGTGCATCCGCAGTCGATCGGTCACTCGCTTGTTGAGTTCGTCGATGGCGCGGTGATCGCGCAGCTCAGCCCTCCCGACATGCGGCTGCCGATTCAGTACGCGCTGTTGTTTCCGGAGCGGTGCGCCGGGCCGGCCCAGCGACTCGACTTCGAGGCAACGATGCGGCTCGACTTCGAGCCTCCCGACATCGGCCGGTTTCCCGCGGTTCGGCTCGGCCTTGAGGCGGCCGCCCGTGGTGGCACTGCTGGCGCCGTGCTCAATGCGGCAAACGAAGAGGCCGTTCGCGGATTTCTCGACGGTGGGCTCCGGTTCACCGACATTGTAGAAATTTGTGAGCGGCTGTTGGATGAACACCCTTTCCAAGAAGAGCCTGGGCTCGACGACGTTCGCCGTCTCGACGTCTGGGCCAGGCAGGAGGTCAGTAAGTGGGCGTGTGTATGACGGTTTTCGGGCTCATTGCAGCCACGACAGGGAGCGGGTGGATTCTCGTGATCCTCCAAGTCGCCGCCGGCCTCGGGTTCGTGATTTTTGTTCATGAGCTCGGCCATTTTCTTGTCGCCAAGGCCTGTGGCGTGAAGTGCGAGAAGTTTTATCTCGGCTTTGATGTGGGGGGCCTGAAGCTTCTGCACTTCAAGTGGGGCGAGACGGAATACGGTATCGGCGCCCTGCCGCTTGGTGGCTACGTGAAGATGCTCGGGCAGGATGACAACCCAGCAGCGGCCGCAGCCGAGGCGCAGCGTGCGAAGGCCGCAGGGCCGGGGCATGTGATTACCTCCGGCGATCTTCCGCCCGAACCGGCCGCTGGCCCGCATCCCGCCTGGGATCCCAGGAGCTATCCCGCCCAGAGCGTGCCCAAGCGAATGGCGATCATCTCGGCCGGCGTGATCATGAACGTGATTTTTGCGGTCTTGATGGCATCGCTGGCCTACGGCCTCGGTGTGCGGGAAATGACCTGCACGATTTCGAGCGTTCGCACCGGCGGCGCCGCCTGGCGTGCGGGCCTGCGGACGGGCGACGAGATCGTGAAGATCGGGGATCGGGTCGATCCGATCTTCAACGACCTTCGTCATGGTGTGACAGTTGGCAATGCCGCGAAGGGGATCGAGTTCACGGTCCGCAGGCCGCCCGACGCCGCCACGTGGACAGTTCTCCTGAAGCCCGACACGGATCTGGGGCCACCGACGATCGGCGTCACAAATCCTTTTTCGCTCACGCTTCCCGCTGACTTCCGCAAGGGGCTTCCTGGGGCGGCTGGCCGTGCGAAGCCCGCGTTTGAACCAGGCGACACGATCCACTCGATCGACGGCGTTGCGATCAAATCCTACGCCGAGCTCCTCGCAGCCCTGTCGAGGAAGCCTGGTGAGCCTGTCACGCTCGGTGTTGACCGCAAGGTCGAGGGTGCCAAGGAAGCGACGCCGACCGAGATCGTCCTGCCCCCGCAGCCTCGCCGTGTCACGGGTGTCGAGTTGACCGCCGGCAGCATCGTGGCCATTCAGAACGATTCGCCCGCCGAGGAGGCCGGCATCAAGATCGGCGACGAAATCCGCACGATCGACGGTGAACCGATTGGCAACCCGCTGACGCTCGATGAACGGATCATGCCGCGTGCTGGAAAGCCCATCACCATTGCGATGGGACGCGAGGGAGAGCCCGCCCGCGACGTCACGATTGTCCCTCGCGAAGTGATCTGGCGGGACGATGAGACGACAGGCATTGGGTCCCCGACATCCGTGGCATCGCTCGGCATCGCGATCTCGGTGCTTCCCACGGTGACCGAGGTCACGGCGGAGAGCCCGGCGGCCCGCGCGGGCATCCAGCCAGGGGACACACTCACACTCGCGATGTTTCTTCTGCCTGGGAGCGAGGGCATACCACTGTCGGCCAAAGAGCCGAACTGGCCGGCCGTCATGGCCGTGCTTCAGCAGGTGCCCGCCGACACAAAACTACGGCTCGATGTGACGACGAAGTCGGGCGAGAAGCGGACCGTCGAGATCGAGCCGGTCGATGCCGAGGGTATGTTCGCCGTTGACCGTGGCCTGGTCTTCGAGCCGGTCTACCAGAGGGTGAAGGCCAGGTCAGTCAGTGAGGCATTGGGGCGAGGTCTCCAAAAAACCGGTGAAGATCTCACACTTGTCTATACCTTCCTCGGCAAGCTCTGGAGTGGCGACATTAGCCCACGGCTTCTCGGCGGTCCGATCGAGATTGCCAAGCAGGCCGGCAAATCGGCCGAGGAAGGTTTCAGCCATCTGCTCCTCTTTCTGACGATGCTTTCGGCGAACCTTGCCATCGTGAATTTCCTTCCGATCCCCGTTCTTGACGGTGGTCACATGGTGTTTCTGTTGTATGAGGCCATCCGGGGCAAGCCGCCGAGCGAGAACGTGGTGGCAGCCCTTTCCTACCTGGGGCTCGCGCTGATCCTTTCGCTCATGATCTTCGTGTTTGGTCTCGACCTGCATCTGATCCCACGGCGGTAGGGCCAAACGACTACTGCCGGTCAACGCCCGTGTCGAGAACGGCAAGGAACGCTTTCTGCGGGATGTCGACGCTTCCGACGCTCTTCATCCGCTTCTTGCCTTCCTTCTGCTTGGCCCAGAGCTTCTTTTTCCGCGAGATGTCGCCACCGTAACATTTGGCCGTCACGTTCTTCCGCATGGCGGAGATCGTCTCACGGGCGATGATCTTCGTGCCGATCGCCGCCTGGATGGCAATCTCGAACATGTGGCGATCGATCTCGGTGCGAAGCTTCTTGACGATCGCGCGGCCCCGCCTGTCAGCGTCTCGTCGGTCGCAGATGATCGAGAGCGCATCGACCTGCTTGCCTCCCACGAGGATGTCGAGCCGCACGAGATCGGCCGGAAAATATCCCACGAGCTCGTAATCCATCGTGCCGTAGCCCCGCGTCACGCTCTTGAGCTTGTCGTGAAGGTCGTAGATCACTTCGCCGAGCGGCAGATCAAAGCCAACGATCGCGCGGGTCGGGGAAAGGTACTCGGTCTTGAGGTACACCCCCCGACGGTCCGTGCTGAGCTGCATCACCGGCCCGATGTGCTCGACGGGCACGAGGAAGTTGGTCCGCACGATCGGTTGGCGGAACTCCTCGATCTGCCCAGTGTTGGGCACGTCCTGGGGGTTCGTGATGTTGATCGTCGTGCCGTCGGTCTTGAGGATCTGATACGTCACGTTGGGCGCCGTCTGGACGAGGTCCAAGTCGGCCTCCTGCTCGAGCCGCTGCTGGATGATCTCCATGTGGAGAAGCCCCAGAAAGCCGCAGCGAAATCCAAACCCGAGGGCCTCACTACTTTCGGGCGCGTACTCGAATGAAGGGTCGTTGATCGCAAGCTTTTCGAGCGAATCCCGTAGCTCCTCGAAATTCTCACCGTCGCTCGGGTAGAGCCCGCAGTACACCATCCGTTGCGGTGGCTTGTAGCCGGCGAGTGCTGGGGCCGCGTCGTCGCCGGGGATTGTCACCGTGTCGCCGACATGGACGTCCTTGACGTCCTTGATGTTGCAGACGAGATAGCCCACCTGTCCGGCGACAAGCATCTCGCAGGCCCGTCGCTGAGGGACGAACTGGCCAAGCTCGAGCACTTCGTGGGTCGTCGCGGTCCTGAGGAAGCGGATCTTTTGCCCCTTGCGGACTGTCCCCGCCACGAGCCGCACATACGTGATTGCGCCACGGTAACTGTCGTAGTGGCTGTCAAAAATCATCGCCTGAAGCACCGCGTCTGGATCCCCCTTCGGATGCGGAATCCGCTCCACGATCGCTGCGAGCAGGTCATCGATTCCGAGGCCGGTCTTGGCGCTGACCTTCAGCACCTCATCGGAGTCAATGGCAAGACTCTGCTCCATCTCCAGGAGAACCTCATCCACGCGGGCGTGGACAAGATCGACCTTGTTGATGACCGGCACGATCGCCAGATCCAGGTTGATGGCTGCATAGGCGTTTGCCACGGTCTGGGCCTCGACACCCTGAAAGGCGTCCACTAAGAGCAGCGCGCCCTCACAGCAGGCGAGGCTTCGCGACACCTCGTAATGAAAATCGACGTGACCTGGCGTATCGATCAGGTTGAGCTCATAGGTCTCCCCGGCATGCCGGTATTCCATCCGCACGGCCCGGGCCTTGATGGTAATCCCCCGCTGCCGCTCGAGATCCATGTCGTCGAGCATCTGTTCCTTGAGCTGCCGCTTTTCCACCGTGCCGGTGGATTCGAGGAGCCGGTCAGCAAGCGTGCTCTTCCCGTGATCGATGTGGGCGATGATCGAAAAATTGCGAATGTGGCGGCAGTCGATAGGCATGGCGTCGATTGTATGGCCAACTCGAGGGTGGCGTAACAGGGAGGGTTCTGGCCGCACTCCTTCGGGAGGTCCGAGCCTACAGAGGCTCGGGAGCGGCTGTGTCATGTCGCCGGACGTTCGCTTCGGGCATCGTGCCCTTCGCTCACTCGATGGAGCCCTCGCTTCGCCCTCCAGGCTGCGCTCGGCCTCCAACGCCGTCGAGCATGACACAGCCGCCCTCGAGCAGATGCCGCATTGTGGAGGCGGGGTGGCGTC
>JBGTKO010000355.1:0-4732 GCA_041744595.1 Pirellulales bacterium | reverse complement strand
GCGCCTGGTTCGACCCGCCGGCCGCCGGGAGCGACGACGTACGGCATACGGTCACGCTCGTCGGCCGAGTGCCGACCGAGGCCACGCGGACCCGCGATTCGTTCGAACTGCGACTGCCGATCGCGATCGCGTCGCGAGTCGAAATCAGGTCTCGGCGGCGAGACCCGGTCGTGACCGTGCGACCCGACGCGACAGGCCGAATCGAAACCGCGACGGAGGATGGCGGCACGCTCGTCACCGTGACGGGACTCGCAGGGGATGTCCGCATCCGGATCGCTGCCGCTGCCGCCGCGGAACCAGCCACGGCGATGGTCACGGAAGCCGAGTGCAAAAGCAGGGTTCGTATTGATGGCCGCAACGCCGCGATCGAGGCGGTGCTGCGACTCACCGACCTTCCCCCAGGCATCGCTCGACTCACGATCGCCCTCCCGCCTCGCACCATGCTCACCCGCGTGGGCGGGGATGCGACCCTCGTCGAACGGAAGGGCTCGGCCGAGAAGCCCGCCATCGAGGTGGCGGTCGAGCGAACGTCAGACTCGAGCACTGTGATCGAGCTCGATTGCGAGCAACCGGTCGATCCCTCGGGCGGGACCCCACTCGAGACGATCGGCTTTTCCATCGAAGGGATCGAGCCCTGGCGGCAGTCGGGCCGCGTGAGCATTATCGTGGATGGCGAGTGGCAGCCCTCCTGGCAGGACGCTCCGGGAATACGTCGAGTCGATCCGCCGGCCAGCGAACGCCCAACGGGCTTCGTGGCTGCCTTTGCCTACGACGTGCAGCCAGCGTCGATGCCCGTCCGCATCCGGCCGCGACGTAGCCGCGTGCTCGTGGAGCCTGAATACCGTTACGACGTGTCGGCCGCACGGATCACGCTCGTCGCGCGGCTCCGAGTCGCCGCCCGTGGGGCCCCGGTCGGAAGCATCCTGGTTGCCCTCGCCCCCGATTGGGTTGTCGAAGATGTCGGCCCCTCGGGCCTCGTTGACACCACCGCCGTTCGTACCGAGGGGGACAGTGTCACGATCCCGTTTCTGCAGCCACTCCTCGGTGATGCGTTGATCGAACTCCGGGCTGTCAAGGCGATCGAGCCCACTGCAGACCGCGTGAGTTGGACGATGCCGGTGCCCCAGGCCGATCTGGTCGGCCCCGCAGGCGTCGTGGTGACCGCCGATACCGACATCGAGTTGTTGCCCGATGCCGCGGCGACATCTGGCCTCGTGCGGCAGACAGCCTCGGCGGTGGCGCCAGGGGATGCTGATCGCGTCGCCCTTGGCTACCGGCTCGACGCGGCGGAGGGATCGTTCGGGGCAACGCGTCGCTTCCTGCCGCGGCGGGTCGAGGCTGCCGTCGTCGCCCGGTTGGGCATTGACGAGCGGCAGATCACCGTCGAGGAGGTCGTGAGGCTCAGTGTGCTCTATGTGCCTCTGGAGTTTCTCGAGCTGACGGTGCCTGCTTCGCTCATGAAAAGTGGAACGCTCGAGGCGCGGCAGGGGGATGCGGTCCTCGAAGCGGTCGATGTCGGCGCTGCGACCGAGACCGCACTGACAGGCGAGCCACTCCGGCTCGTGCGTGCCTTGCTTCCCGTGCCGCTGCTGGGGAACGGTACCGTGAATGTTCGCTACAAGCTTCCCGTGCCCAGGATGCCCCGCGAGGCGACCGTTGCGATCGATGTCCCGATCCCGCTCCCGGTCGTGACGGCGAGTGGACGGCAGACAGCCGTGATCGAGGACGGAGCATCCATCGTCGTGGCGGTCCGTGGCGATACGTGGCGTCGGGAGATCACTGGCCAATCGACCGTCACCACCCGTAGCTACACGGCCCCCAAGCCGCAGCATGTATTCCCACTGGCGGCGTCGGCCCGAACACGAGAGGCCGCGAGCGTGACAGTCGTCGAGGCGGCATGGATTCAGACGCGGCTCTTTCCAGAGAACCGTGAGGATGTCGCCACCTATGTCGTGTCCGGGCCAGGCGGACGGCTTGCGATCAACCCGCCAGCGGCGACCACCCTCGAGGTTCGGCTCGACGGACAGCCCGTTGCAGACGCGGTCCGACCTGACGGCGAGGTCGTGATCATGTTGCCTCGAGGCGAATCGATCCGCCACCTCGTCGAGATCCGCTCGTCGTCACCCTGGGGCGGCACGCCCGCGGGGCTTGGCCTCCCATGGCCACTGCCGCTCGACGCGCCCACGTTTGCCGAAGGCGTGGTGCAGCGGCGTTTTTACCGCGAAGTGCTCGCCTCGGTCGATGATCACCTCTTTGGCGTGCCCGCTCGTTGGACGAGCCAGCAGCGTTGGACATGGGCCGGAGCAGGATGGCGGCAGACAGCGACCACGTCCCCCGACGACCTGGTCGATTGGATTGCATCGGCCGGTGGGGGGCCCCTCAAAACCGGTCTCTTGGCGGACGAACCAACGCTGCGACAAAGCCGTTGTGTCTTTGCCGGAGTC
Source organism: Pirellulales bacterium (assembly GCA_041744595.1). Lineage (GTDB taxonomy): Bacteria > Planctomycetota > Planctomycetia > Pirellulales > UBA1268 > QWPN01. The sequence goes on along the minus strand of JBGTKO010000355.1, from coordinate 2,288 downwards.
GGAGCACCGGGGCAGGCCTCCATCTGGCTCGTGCCGACATGGTTTATCGTGCTGGTGGCATCAGGGGTGTCCATGACGGTCGGACTCGTGCTCGTGTATCGCCCGACCGTCCTGCGACCGATCCTGGTGCTGACACTGGTCGGGGCAGTAGGTCTTCTGGCCGCAGCGCTGCCCGATGCCTCGGTCCTCGTCCTCCAGGCGGCGGTTCCCGGCGGGGTCATGGCGGTCCTGGCCGCGGGACTGCGAGCTGTCCTCGACCAATCCGTCGAAGAGAGTCGCGTCACCGTCCCGCCTGCCGCAAGCTCGATGACACGGCAGTCGTCTCCCGCGGTGTCGCTGATCGTGGCCTCTCGAACGGGAGCTGGTTCGTCCACGACAGCGGTGGTGGGGAGGGAATCGTGATTGACCGCACGAGTTCCATGACGCTGCGACAACTCATGGTGGCCGCGGTGATGGCCGGAGCGGGTGTCGTGGACAGTCATGGCGACGAGTTGCCTTTCGTCCGCGTGATCGTGCCGGCAACGGCGGTGCGGGACGTGCCGCGAGGCGAGGGTCGGTTCATTCCACTGCCGCTGGCGGAGTTCGAAGAATCGGTCGCGCGGCTCGGTGGTGGTTCGACGCTCCGCAATCCAGGTGCTTCATCGGCGAGCTACACGCTCGCCACCGACGGTGCCGGCGGGCTCGAAGGAACGGTTGACTTCACGCTGGACGAATCGGCCGGAGCGCAACCCGCGGAACTGCCGTTCGGCCGCGCATCGATCGGACGATGCACGATCCGAACACCCGATGGATCGGGTGAAGCGGTCGTCTATGGATTGCCCGATGGCCGCGTGGCCGTGCGGACAGCCGGGCCCGGCACCTATTCCGCGTCGATCCGCGTTCCAGCTCCGGGTCTCACCACGACGCTCGTGGTGCCGCTGCTTCCATCACTCGTGACGACGGTGGTCCTGACGCTGCCGGAGACGCTGCGGCCATTCGTCCTCGGCCCGAGTGCCGCGGCGGTGGCCGTCGAAGACATGGGAGCGGGCCGCTGGCGTTTCGTCACGAGCCTACTGAAGGAACTGCCACTGGTCTTTCGTGATGCTTCGGCACCTCAGTCAGCGATCACGGCATGGAACTTCGTGTCGTTGCGGGGCCGCCAGGCCGAAGTCATTTCGATCATCGAGCCGGTGGGCACCTGGGGTCCTGGGGGGATCGAGCTCGTGATCGATCGCTCGATTCGTGTCGCGAGGGTGACGGCCGAAGCCGCCGATGACATTCCGTGGAACCTCGTCGATACCACCCTCGCGATCGACGTGCCGCCATCGCTTGTGGGCTCGTCGAGTCCGCTCGTTATCACGGCCGTGGCTCCCCGGCCATCCGATGGACCGTGGACTGTCTCGATCGTGCGGCCGCTCGAGAGCCAATGGGCCGGAGGAGGCACGCGGCTTCTGGTGGACCCAGCACTCGCCCTGCGCGGAATCGAACTCGAGCAGTGTCTGGTCGTCTCTGAGGACGAAGCAGCCCGTTGGCCAGTGCCCTCGACGGCAACGAACGGTGATTTTCGAGATTCAGCGATCGGCCCCCGTCCGGCAAGGCTCTCGCTCGAGCACCAGGCGGCCGCCGCCGTGGCCAGGGTGATCATCAGCCCGCGAACACCGGTCTTCGACACCGCGCGGGTGACGACCGTCGATATCTCGCCGGGCACCGTCCTCGGAAGGGCCAATTGTGACGTGCGGGTCGTTTCGGGTGAGGCATTCGAGATCGTGGCCGATATTGCTCCCGGCTGGATCATCGACTCGGTCGAAGCGGTCGACTTCACATTGCAAACGACCGGTGAGCCGTCTGATGCCGAAGCCGGGCAGGTCGATTGGCGAGTGGTGCGAATGGAGCAGGCGAACGAGCTGCGAATGGGCCTGGGACGCGCCGCCACCTCGCAGCGGAACCTCGGGCTACGAATCGCGGGACACCGCGTCGGGCTTCCGCTGGGAGCCGAGTTCACGACCGCAGAACTGGACATGGTGCGGCTCATTGGGGAATCGACAGGACTGTCGCTGCTCGAGTTCCGTGTCGGGCCGACAGCGGTCGTTGAAGTTGGGGGTGTGGCGATGGGACTCGAGCCTGCCGACGGGCGACTTGCCCCCCTCACCGGTGACACTCCGCCTCGGGCCCGCATTCTTGCCGGTGAACGGTCGCCTCCCGTGCGGGCGCGGCTCGTCCGCCGACGTCCGCCGGTCATGGCCGACGTCCAGCTCGCCCTGACGGCCCGTGACGAGCGGCTGGCTCAGGCCTTCACGTTCACATGCCGG
>JBGTKO010000354.1:0-4110 GCA_041744595.1 Pirellulales bacterium | reverse complement strand
CCAAGACGCCGTGGCAGGCACTGTCCGCGTGTCCGCAAACGAAGGCCCAAGGCCTACCCACTCATGACGAAACCACGGTCAGTCTTGACGCAAACCCTGGTCGGCAAAGCCGTTGCGCCTTAACTTCATGGCATTCGGGACTGTCCCTATTTCTCCCTACGAGCGCCGCATGCGACGGCGGGCGGCGAGCCCAAGGCCGATCAGGCCGCAGGTCGCAAGAGCGATGGCAGCCGGCTCGGGGACCGCGACGTAGGTGATGTAGATCTGGTTAGTTGTGCCACCAGAAACTGTGTCGCCTCGAGCGATGCCGAAGGTGCCTGTGAAGACGTTCTGAAAGGCACTCGTGTCGACGGTAAAGTCGCTGGCGTCAAACCCTGTGACTGGGTTTGCAAACTCGGCGATGAGCCACTCGTAGCTCGAACTATCGACGAAGTTCACGGCCTGACCGGGATCACTGGCGAGGTCAAGCGACGTGATGAGGATCGTGTATTCGTCGCCACTTGTGGCTGTGATGTCGAGGGTGCCGGTGCCTGAGAGGAGGTCCCAGCCCGGATCGCTGCCGGCCGTGGCGGTGGCGTTGTTGATTTCCCATAGGTACTCGCCGCCGGCGGCCCACGTCTGGTTTCCGGTCGAGGACGTACCCGGGCTGTTGCCAGGGGAGATCGTGCGCCCGGCCCCAATGACGAGATTGTCGAGGGCCCCTGTCCAATTCGTGCCGCCGAGCGTGCCGCTCGTGAACGTGAGTGCCTGCGTGAGAGCTACTGACGACGTGTAGTCAAGCTGGCCACCGTTGAGCGTGATGCCAGATGTGCCGTTTATCGAGCCCGAGCCACTGATTCGCAGCGTGCCACCGGAGATCAGCGTGGCCCCTGTGTAGGTGCTCACGCCAGTCAGCACCTGCGTGCCGTTGCCGGTCTTGGTGAGCGTCGAATTGCCATTAATGCCGCCACCGTTGTTGTTGGTTGTCCCGGTGCCGAAGCCGCCGATGGCACCGCTGTAGGTGACCGTTTTTCCATCGCCAACGTTGAGCGTGAATCCGGTGATGAGATTGGCGGTCAGGTTGGCTTCATTATTGCCACCAGAAGTCGTGAAGACGGAGGAAAGATTTCGGCTGCCCGACAGGCCACCAAACGTTGGACTTGGGGATGCAGTTTCACCTACGACTCGACCTCCGAGCGTTCCAGCGGCCAGTGCGAAGTTGCCGCCGGCCGCCCCAACATCCAGCACGCTATCTTGCAGGGCCAAATTGTTGCCGATCGTCAACTTCGAGCCCGTGTTGATCACCGTGTCGCCAGTATGGGTGTTGGCAGCGACGATGTTCACGCGGATGCCGGTGGATCCCGTTTGTCCGACGGTCAGAGTATTGGCACCGCTCAGCAGACTTCGAATACCCAAGAGCCCACTGCTATACCGCGCGCCCAATTTGTAGCCATTGCTGCCCGGCGTGATCGTGCCGATGATTTCCCTCTTCGCGCCGTTCGTTGCATAGTTTCCCAGAAAGGCATTCGGGAGGTTAGCTCCGGTGCTGCTGCTAAAATCCAAACCCGCGGAGAGATCGTTACCCGCCATCACGCCGATTTCATTCGTTGTTTCCGCAATGCGGTTGAGAACCGCATTGGTCAGCGTGTTAAACCTGATGGAGGCACCGTCGGCGACGCTGATGTTGCGGCCCGACCCACCCCCGATGTTTGCAAGGTTGGCACCACCAATATCGAAAAGCCCGGCACTGACCGTGGTAGCTCCATTCCAGGTGTTCGAATTGTTGGTCAGCAGCAGACGACCATCGCCTTCCTTGGTCAACCCAGCAGTGCCAGTGCCGTTGCTGATGAGTCCGGAGATGGAGGCGCGCGCGTTACCGGTCGTGCCGCTGTTTACCAGGATTGTTCTTGTGGCACCGTTGAGGTCCAGAGCATTCTGGAATGTCAGGTTCGAATTGGTCTGCGAATACTGGGTTTGGAGCACGAACTTTGTGGGATTGAAAGTAGCAGTACCCCACGTTATCGCACCCCCGCCAAGGTTTACGTTCAAGCCGGTATTGCCATTCAAGCTAAAGCCGCTTTCGCCGCCGATAATCTGGATCTGATTCGCCCCGGTCCCAAGAGTCTGTGTGATGGCCGTGTTCCAGTAGGATTCAAGCACTCCGCCGTTCATGGTGATGTTGCTGTTAGCGCTGTAATTGTTGCCGAACATCGTCACACCAGCGTTGAGCAGGGTCGTGCCGCTGTAGGTATGAGCTACGGCGGGGTTGCCACCAAGTATGAGCCTGCCTGCGTTGTTCATGGTGACACCACCGCTGCCAGCAATAACCGTATTTCTGAAAGTCACACTCCCAGCGGTCGTTCCGATCGTGATACCGCCGTTCTGCGTGAGGGTCGATGAGCCAAGGGTGCCATCGAACGTGTAGGTCCCGGTAAAGTTATTCAACGACAATGTGCCTGCGGTCACGGCCCCAACCGTGATCGTTCCTCCTGTCCCACCATTGCCGATGGCGGCGTTGTCAGGGGTGCCGTTGTTCCATGTAACATTAGTGGCCCCGTCCCACCACTCATCAGTGGCAAGCCATGTGCCGGCGCCATCGCTTGAGCCGGTGCCGCTGGGATCCCACGTGAGATCTGCGGCGAGCGTTGGCGATGCCAACAGAGCCACGCCCGCAAGGACCGAGGCGAGTCGAGTGCGAAAATTCATCAGATGCTCTCCAAAATCAGCCAGGGATCACTGAACGCCAATACCAACCAGCGAACGCACGCTCACGAGAAACGAATAAAAGAGACGTGAACCTGGAACGGTGCCACCACCCCATTTCTGTCGCTAATGGTAGAAAACAAGTCCTCCGGATGCAAGTTTTTTGGATGGCGAAATCCGGAAAGCTGTCAGTTATGTGTGTTTTCGGGTGCGAATAGGGGCGTTTCGCCCGAAAAAACAGCGAACGGCCCGCCAGCTCACGATCCCGGGACGGAATGGGAGACCGAGGGCGTGGGGCGACCAGAGGAAAACGAAAAGCATTTCCCCATCCGTCGGTGTTTTTTGAGCAATTCAAGGGCTGCCGCGACACGCGCGCCCGACTCAGCGAGCGTCGCGGGTCAAGCCAAGGAGCCGGTCGAGCAGGTCGCCGACGCCGATGGATTCGGCCATCTGTCTCATGTGAGGTAAGTCGAGCGCGTCACCAAGGAGCTGAACCAGCCGGGAGACGTCGTCCCATTGCCGTTCCGAGACCTCGTCCCCCCGCCCGGTACCACTCGAGCTTCGACACGATCGAACCCCCGGCACGTCCTTCCGTGCGGGCACAGCCCTGCACGCCGCACCGCAAGCGAGAGCAGTACTCCCGAAGGCGCCCCGAGCGAACGCCGCTCTACAGGATCATCGCCCGCAACCTCGAAACCTAGCTTGCCGAGCGGAGCCTCGGTGAACACCCCGTGGCGGGGCACGTCGAGGAGGAGTTTCGTGCATACCTCCGCGGCGGCATTCTCAGCCTCGGGTTCGCCAGGGCGCGCTGCGGTTCCTGCGGCCATGACTTTCTGGTGGCGTTCTCGTGCAAAGGCCGCGGCAGGCGTGGAGGTCATGCGTGAAAATGGGAAAGGACGGTCAAAGGCACTTCCGCGAACGGTGCCTGGAACGGAGAAAGCCTGGGAATACGGGTCGGTTATGCCATGCGGCCAACGTGTCGAGGGTGACGGTGAGCAGGCAATGCTTGCGTCCCCTCCGTCCCGGCAGCCATAATCTCAGCGATTGGTCCTCAAGCCCTTAGAGCTTCCGCAACAAAACCTGGCCTTCTACTTGATTGTATGCACCTGTGCATGCGGCCCGTCGGCACATGCGGCCCTCGTGTTTACGATTGAGCAAAGCGGAGCCAATGTCGTAGCCTCGGGAAGCGGCACATTGGATCTTAATGGCCTGAGCGTGGCGGGCGACGAAGCCGAAACGGCCAGGGTCGCCCCCTCGTTTGCCACCCTCGTCGTGGGAGACTCAGTATCGAATGCCATGAAGTTAAGGCGCAACGGCTTTGCCGACCAGGGTTTGCGTCAAGACTGACCGTGGTTTCGTCATGAGTGGGTAGGCCTTGGGCCTTCGTTTGCGGACACGCGGACAGTGCCTGCCACGGCGTCTTGGCTC
>JBGTKO010000353.1:0-3885 GCA_041744595.1 Pirellulales bacterium | reverse complement strand
TTCGCCCGGGCCGCGGCATCGATGGTGGTCACGCGTGGGGCGATGAGGGCTCTCGCCTTCGCGGCAGCGGCCACGCCCGAAGCCTCGGCTGCCGCCCAAGGAGCTTCGGCGATCCACGAAGTGGCGGCCTCGCCGTCGTCGTCCCCACGGATCCGATTCGCGGCGCTCGTATCCCCCGCTTTCCGTTCCTGACAGCCTCGTTCGGAGAGCTTTCCCAAATCCCGTTATCCACTCTTAGTGGCCCCGTCCCGCCCACCCCTTGCAAAGGCCCCTCATCGATGATTCCGCTGCCCTGGCACGCGACCACGCAAACGCTCCTCGAGATCGGCAAGCCTCCGCTGGTCTTGCTGGTGGGAGAGCCCGGCGTAGGCAAGACGACGTTTGTTCGCCATGAAGCCCGGCGGATGACAGGGCACTCCGCCGTTGTCTTGAACGGTTCGCCCGAGATCGAGTTGGGGCATCTGTTTGGCCGTTGGACACTCGTCGGCACGGAGACGAAATTCGTGGACGGTCCTCTGCCGCTGGCCTTGCGAACCAACCGTTGGCTGGCCATCGAGGACTTCTCGCAGATCCCGCTCGAGACGCGTGCGGCCTGCCTGCCGCTTCGGGACCAGTCGGAGATAACGAACCCATTGACCGGCGAAGTCTTGCCCGTTCCGCCGGAGTTCCGCCTGGTCGCCACCACGAACACCGAGTCGCTGTCATGCCGGCGGAACAGCGGCATCGCGAAAGTGCTCTATGACGGATTCTTGATCGTGGAATGTGGCGACCTGAGCGATGCGCAAGTGATGGCGATGCTCGAGTCGCATTTTCCAAATACGACCGAGGCCCTTCGCCGCCGTGTGGTGGAGGTCTGGAACGAGTATCGGGACTTTTCGGACAATGGCAGTTCCGGCAAGCCGCACCTGAGCTATCGCGCCGCCGAACATCTGCTGCGCTTGCTGGAAGCAGGCATTGAAGAGAACACGGCAATCCATGTCGCGATCGTGAATAAGTTTCTGCCGAGCGATGTGGAGCTGTTTCGCGCCGCGAAGATGAAGTCGTCCCTGGCTTGAACGGTGCCTTGGCCGACGACTCGGATCGTGCCCAGCGAGCACCGGGGTATTCGGAGATCGACGATGGCTGACCTCCTGGCATTGAGCCTCGACGACTTCACGCTGCGCGAGCTGGGCCTGTTCGCGACCGCGTTTGGTGGGTGCCCTGGCTCGATTGCCGTGGTGCGATCGCGGCGGGCCGAACATCCGTTGACCGTGGCGCTGGAAAGCCGAACGGTCGTGGTGAATCCGGCACGATGCGGTTTGTATGACATCGTCCTCGGGGCCCGGTTGATGAAGTTTCGTCCGAAGCTTCGGAAAGGCCCCCGGAACGTCCGCCGACACGATCGGTGGCTTGCGCGAGAGATCGGGCCGTGGGTCGCCGAGGTTCGAGAGGAGCTGGCGGGTCGGTATCGCGGAATTGACCGTCTTCGGGGGCGATATGCGACCGGAGACCTTGACCACGAGATTCGGTTGGTCAATCGCGATGTGTCGTGGCTCCCGAGCTCCGAACATGACTTCACGCCGACTTCGGGCGATGGCTCCTGCTCGTGCGTTGCGATCCAGGGAATCGAGATCAGCGGCTGCCACGGCGACTTCGACGACCTGCGTGCGGCCATCGAGAAGGGAGCCATCGCGACGAGCACGTTGCCGCATCTGCCTGAACTGCCGTATGTGGTCATCCCTTTGACGCTGGCGGTGACGCAATCGGCCAGATTCATCATTGATTGGGAACGGAATCTCAGTGATCCCGAAAATCGCGAGATGGTTGACGAGCTCGTCAGGTGCCATCTTCGGAAGGCAGAAGTCCGTCAGGAACGACGCCATCAGGGGGTCCGCAAGCACCTCGGCTCGCGGCTGGATGATTCGCGGCTGGTGGAAGCCGTGGTGGGCTCGCGGGTTGGCCGTGTGCCCCCATTGTTTCGCACGACCCGGTCGCTGGTCGAACCGGTCTACGATCCGGCCCAGCATCTGGCGGTCCTTCAGTTTGACATGAACGACCTCAAACGTGCGTCATGGACCGAGGACCGCGAATATGTGCTCCGGTTTTTGGCGACGCTTCTTCGGACCATGGAAGTGCTCGGTGCCGACACGATCGTGCAGGCGAATGCCGACCGGATCGTGACCCTCCCGGACGGTAGGCATGTCTGCCTGCACTTCAAGACTTGCCTCAAGGATTGGCATGAGCCTTGGGATGACACCTTCAAGAATCGCCTGGCCATGGTGATATCGCATGGCATTGATTTCCCGGGAATTCCGACATGCTGGCACCCGCTCGGGATACGGGACATCGCCGACGCGTTTGCCGAGGTGTCGCGGCAGGTCGATCATTCCTTCCGGCAACTTGTGTGGTGGGCGAGACGGTCGATGAACGGTGACTTCGAGGAGCTGACCACGGCGAGTTTCGTGGAGCGTTCGGCGGAGTTCGTCGATCGGGTTGTCGACGACATGGAGCAAACCCATGACGGGATGTTGGACCATGCCGCGTCGTACCTGCCCGAAGAGCTTCGCGATGCCGGTCGGCCAGGGGGCTATCTCCAGAGCGTCAAACATTAACAGGCATCATGGAATCGGCCGGCTCATCCGAACGTTCGAGGGGGATGAAGCGGGGAACGCCTGGCTGGCGTCCCGTTCGTGGTTTCCTCGGCTTTTCGTCGATCCGGTCATCGAGCCGGGCAGCCGACCGCGAAAATTTTTCGAGGCCCCGAAAAAAAAAGAAGCCTCGGCCTGCGTTGTCTTCTCCAGAACGGGCCAGCATGGCCCGGAAGGACCCCATAACTCCCACACCTCGAAGGAGACTCGCCATGTCCCGCCGCACCAAGAACCGCACCAACACCCCCACCAAGATCTTCAGCTTCGCGTTCGCCGCCCTTGCAGGCCTCGCGATCGCCGCCGCCCCTGCCACCCAGGCCCAGGCCGGGGATTACCACTGCACCCGGCAGGTGTGGGTCACGACCTGGAAGTATCAGAAGGTTCCGTACCAGGTGTGTGTCGTCAAATACACCCCCTGTGGCCGCGCCTACGAGACCTACGAGACCGCCTACCGGACCGTCCGGGTGCCGGTAAAGAAGCTCGTCACCGTGGCATATTGAGGTGAGGCAGTGAGTCACGTCGAAGCGTGCGTCGCCGTCCGAAGCGTCGGGCGGGGCTCATGGGGTCGGAGATACCCGAGCCCCTTGACCCCCCGCCCGGCGGTGGCGGACAATCCCGCCATGAATTCCGGCTGCGAACCACGCTCCGACGCGACCCCCCCGGGCGACGACGAACATTTGGCGATCCTGGTCGGCCAGCGTTTTGCCCAGGGTGATTTTCCTGGGGCCGAGGAGGCTTTCAACAAGCTCTCCTCGCGACACGAGCAGATGCTCACTGCGTTTGCCACCGGCCATGTTGGCCGAAGCAGCGCCGAAGATGTCACGCAGTGCGTTTGGCTACGGGTATGGATGGCGCTTCCCGAGAAATTCGACGGCCGCCACTTTCGCGGCTGGCTCTACACGATCGCTCGCAACTGCATAGCCGATCATTTTCGCCCGCGGCCGCGGGCGACGGAATCCATCGACGTGTCCGGCCGTGATTCTCCAGCGAACCACCGCCGACGCAGCGGATGGAAGAACAGGAAGAGGCCTTTGCACTGGCTTTCTGTTTCGCCACGTTGGAAAAAGAAGATCCTGAATCGGCGGCTGTCGTCAGGGCTCGGTGCAAAGGAAAAAGCTACGACGAAATCGCTCGGGAGCAGGGGATTTCAAAGGACCGTGCCTATGCCCTGTTTCACAGGGCCAAGCAACAGCTCACCGAATGCGTGAGGCGAAAAATCCCATGACACTCCATGTGCTTGACATTCCCGAGGAACCTC
>JBGTKO010000352.1:0-10668 GCA_041744595.1 Pirellulales bacterium | reverse complement strand
GCGACGGCAGCCTCCGCAATGAAGAGATCGTCAAACTCGCCGACGACCCGAGCGCGGCCATCGCGGCCGAGCACGCGACGGGCCATCGCCTCGCCGAGCATGGAGCCGAGCCGAATAACCCGTGTGCATCCCGCCAGTTCGAGAATGTCGATCGAAGGGTCGGCCGACGCCGTCGCCACGATCGGGAGCGTAGCTCCTGTTTCACGAACCGTGAACGTGACGTTCGTATTGGTCGTGTCGGTCTGCGTGGTGGCCACAAGAATCGCCTTGTCCACGCGGGCGGCCCGATACGTCTCGGGGTCGTCGAGCGGCCCAACCATCACGCGATAGCCAGCATCGAGGAGCGGCGTAGCTTCCGCGGAGTCCGGCACGATCACATACGCATCAATACCAGCCGCCGCCAAGAGCGGCACGAGCGACTCCTCCACCGGCCCCATCCGCGTGAGAAGCACATGGCCGCTCGTGCTCCGCGAGAGGCTTCGCGGCACAAGCGCTGCTTCCTGGGCCTCCATCCAGGGCGTGAAGAAAAACTGGATGAACATGAACGGGAGCAGCACGAGCAGAAACACCGTCCCGGACAGGAGCACGACGATTGTGAAGAGACGTCCTGCATCGGACGTGAACGTGATGTCACCGAACCCGAGCGTCGACATCGTCACGAACGTCCAGTAGACGCTCGTCACCCACGAGTGGTGCTGGCCCTCGCGAGCCATCAGCCAATGAAACGTGACACTGAACACCGTCAGCAGCACGACAAACACGAGCCCCAGCCAGCCGAGCAGCCGAACATTCTGCCGCTGACGACGGGTACGCATGACCGACGCAAAAATGCCGACGATGAATCGCATGGGACCAACGTGATTCCTGGGTTCCGGAGTATAGAACCACGCGCATCGAGGCGAGAGAACCTCAAAAACTAGGCGGACCAGGGCGACCCATGAAAACGTTCACCGGTGTGCTCAAGTGATCCCTGACACCCTGCGGAGTTCCTTCGGGTAGTATCACGCATTTGAGGTTCACCCCGCGGAGATTTCTTCTCATGGCTGCCGTCGAATCTGTTCCCCTGCTCATCGGTGGCGAGTGGACGACCGTCAGCGGTGTGCCCACGACGCCGGTCTTCAATCCGTCCGTGGGCGAGGTGATCGCCGAGACACCGCTCTGCAATCGAGCAACCGTCGATCAAGCCATCGAGAATGCCGCCGCCGCGTTCCCCGCGTGGATGGAGACGCCGCCGATCGAACGGGCGAGGATTCTCTTTCGCCTGAAGGTGATGCTCGAAGACCGTTTTGACGAATTGGCCGCATGCGTCACCCGCGAGCATGGCAAGACACTGAGCGAAGCACGAGGCGATGTTCGACGCGGCCTCGAAAACATCGAGTATGCCTGCGGTGTCCCGAGCTTACTCATGGGCGAGTCGCTCGAGAACGTCGCCCGCGGCATTGACTGCGACGCGATCCGCCAGCCACTCGGCGTCGTGGCCGGAATCACGCCCTTCAATTTTCCGGCGATGGTGCCGCTCTGGATGTGGCCGATGGCGATCGCCTGCGGCAACACCTTTGTGTTGAAGCCCAGTGAAAAGGTGCCGCTGACCTCAAACCTGATCGCGCGGGCTGCTCTGGAAGCCGGCCTCCCGCCGGGCGTGCTCAACGTCGTTCATGGTGGCCGCGATGCGGTCGATGCCATCATCGACCATCCAAGTATCAAGGCAATCTCGTTCGTCGGCTCGACTCCCGTGGCCCGCGCGATCCATGCGCGAGGCACGGCCCTCGGCAAACGGGTTCAAGCCGCCGGTGGCGCCAAGAATTTCGTCCTGGTCATGCCCGATGCCGACGTGTCCCCCACCGCGACCGGCCTCATGGAGGCGGCTTTTGGGTGCGCCGGCGAGCGGTGCATGGCTGGGTCAACCGCCATCGCGATCGGCCGCGCCGCCGACACCGTGATTCCCGAGCTTGTGAAGGTGGTCTCACGGATCAAAATTGGCGCCACTGACCGCGATCCGGCCGCCCAGATGGGCCCTGTCATTTCCCGGGAACATCGCGAGCGAGTGAGCAGCCTGGTAACGCAGTCGGCCGACGCCGGGGCATCACCCCTCACCGACGGCCGCACAACCCGCGTGGCCGAAGCCCCCGGCGGGTTCTACTTCGGCCCGACCGTCCTCGATCACGTGAAGCCAGGCATGGCCACGATGACCGAAGAAGTCTTTGGGCCGGTCCTGAACGTCGTGCGAATGGACGATCTCGATGCTGCGATCGAGCTGGCCAACACATCCCCCTACGGCAACGGCGCCGCGATTTTTACGCAGAGCGGCAAGGCAGCCCGTGAGTTTCGTCATCGTATCCAGGCCGGCATGGTTGGAATCAATATCGGCGTCCCCGCGCCGATGGCCTTCTTTCCATTCTCCGGCTGGCATGCGTCGTTCTTTGGCGACCTGCACCTGCAAGGCCGCGAGAGCGTGGCCTTCTATACGCAACAAAAGGTGACGACGACGCGATGGTTCGGATCGGCCACAGGGACGATCTGGGCCGATCGCTGAAGTTTTTGTGGTGTCGGGCCCATCCACACAAACGGGACAACAACCCATGTGGTTTCTCCATCCTCGCACTATCGCCATGCTCCCGCTTCTGACGGTGATTATGGTGACACAGTCTGTGGGCGCGGGCGATGGAATACAGCCATCAGACTGGGTCGGCCCCCGGTATCTCGAGCCAGCCGAGAAGGCCGAGACGAAGAAACTCTCCTTCGATGTGGTCGTCTACGGTGGCACGCCGGGCGGTGTGACCGCCGCGATTCAGGCAGCGAGGATGGGAAAGCGAACCGCCCTGCTCTCATTCAACAAGCATGTCGGGGGTATGACCTCCGGTGGTCTCACCGCCACCGACATCGGCAATGCCAAATCGATTGGTGGCATCGCCCGTGAGTTCTACGACCGCGTCGGCGGCATCACCGACTTCAAGGCCTTTCAGGCCGAGGCACTTTTTCGCGAGATGCTCGACAAGGCGGGCGTGACAGTGCTGCCCCTCCGGCAGTTGGCCACAGTGCAGCTCGACGGCACCCGCATCGAATCGATGACCACGCTCGCTGGCGAAATGTTTACTGCGAAGATGTTCGTCGATGCGACGTACGAGGGGGATTTGTATGCGGCGGCGGGTGTGTCATACCGCGTTGGCCGGGAACCCCGCGGCGGATTTGACGAATCGCTCGCTGGGCAATGGCAGAAGGTTTCATGGCGCGGCGTGTACCAGTTCTGTGACCTCCCGATCAGCCCCTATGTCGTGGCAAGCGACCCAGCCTCGGGGCTGCTCCCTGAGATTTCAACCGACCCGGCGGGCGAACCTGGCCAGGGTGATTACCGCGTCCAGGCCTACAACTTCCGGATGCTCCTCTCGACAAAGCCCGACCGCGTTCCCTTCCCAAAACCTCTTGGCTATGGCGCCAATCGCTACGCACTGCTCGCACGCTTTCTGAATTTCTCGCCCGATGTTGCATGGACGCTCAACTACACGACCAAGCCGATGACCGACGGCCCGGTTCAGATGCGAAACGGCGATAGCAATAATGCTGGAAGTTTTTCGAGCGACTATGTCGGCGGCAGCCACCGTTGGCCCGACGGCACTTTTGAACTTGACGCGTTCGATGTGCTTCCACCGCCTCGACGATGCCTGCCGATGCCGCTCGCGGAGCTCTACGAGCTTCGTGAAACCATCTTTCAAGATCACATCAACTACCAAGTTGGCCTCATGTATTTCCTGGCCAACGACCCGCAGGTACCGCCGGCGCTCCAAGAACGGGTCAATCGTTTTGGCCTCGATCCGTCAGAGTTTAAAACGACGGGCCACTGGCCCCACGCGCTCTATGTCCGTGAGGGCCGACGGATGGTTTCTGAGTACGTCATCACGCAGGCTGACTGCGAATCGAAACGGGTCGCCGATGATTCCGTTGGCCTCGCCTCCTACCCGATGGACTCACACTTTTGCCAACGGGTGCCAGTCGAGGAGAACGGTGTCACCACGGTTCGCAACGAAGGGGGGCTCTCCAAGAACTGCAAGCAGCCCTACCCGATCGCCTACCGTTCGATCGTGCCTCGCAAGGCAGAGTGTGAAAACCTGCTTGTGGCAGTCTGTCTCTCGGCGACCCACGTAGCCTACGGCTCGATTCGGATGGAGCCCGTCTTCATGATCCTGGGCCAAAGCTGCGGCACAGCGGCGGCCCTCGCAATCGATGCCGACATCGCTGTTCAAGACCTCGAGTACGAGGTTCTGGCGGATCGTCTCCTTGCGGACGGCCAAGTCCTTACCTGGCCCCCTGCACTACCAAAGGAAGCCAACCGATGACGCTCCTCATCAAGAACGCCGACATCGTCAACGCCGACAGCCGCTACACGGCCGACATCCTCTGCGAGGGTGACACGATCACCCGAATCGATTGTGGCATCACGCCACCGGCCGACGCAGAAGTGATCGACGCCGCCGGCCGACCGGTCTTTCCTGGGTTTATCGATCCCCACACGCATATCTACCTCCCCTTCATGGGCACGTTCGCCCGCGATGACCATGAGACCGGCACGAAGGCCGCGCTCGTCGGCGGCACGACCACAATCTTTGAGATGGTCTGTCCTTCCCGCGACATGTCCCACACCGACGGATTTGAGTTGTGGCAAAAGCAGGCCGAGGGAAAAGCGTGCTGCGACTATTCGTTTCACATGGGGGTCACCCGCTTTGATGCTGACTCGCCACGTCAGCTTCGGGCGATTGTGGATGCCGGTATCAAAAGTTTCAAAGTTTTCCTTGCATACAAAGGTGCCTTCGGCGTGGATGATACCGAGCTCTGGCAAACGCTCACGCTCGCGAGGGAGCTTGGCGTCGTCGTCACGGCACACTGTGAAAACGAGACGCTGATTGCCGAGCTCCAAGCTAAGCTCTTGGCCGCCGGTCGCACAGGCCCCGATGCCCATCACGACAGCCGCCCGCCGGTGGTCGAGGCCGAAGGGGTCCATCACCTCTGTAGCTTCGCAGGAGTGACGGGAGCGACGGTGTACATCGTCCACACATCCTGCCGCGAGGCCGTCGAGGCGGCGATCACCGCCCGCGAGCGAGGCGTAAAGGTCTATGTCGAAACGCTCATCCAATACCTCCTGCTCGACAAGACCTGGGCTGAGCGGCCAAACTTTGAAGGGGCGAAGTACGTGATGTCGCCGCCGCTTCGAGAAGCGTCAAACCAAAAACTCCTCTGGGACGGACTCGCCAGCGGACTCATTCAAACACTTGCCACCGACCATGCCCCGTTCGACTTCGCGACCCAAAAGCCAATCGGCAAGGATGACTTCACGAAAATCCCAAACGGTATTCCGTCGATCGAGGATCGTGTGACGCTCCTCTGGACGCACGGGGTGAAAACGGGACGGCTCACCCCCGAGCAGTTCGTCGCCGTCGCGAGCACGAACGCCGCGAAGATTTTCGGGCTGTGGCCAAGGAAGGGCGTGATCCAGCCGGGTGCCGACGCCGACCTCGTGATCTGGGACACCGACTACCGCGGCACGCTTTCAGTCAAACATCAAACGCAGGCCGTCGATTACAACGCCTTTGAAGGGATGGCCATCGAGGGCCGGCCGACGATCGTGACCGTCCGAGGTGAAGTCGCCGTCCGCGACGGAGCATTCTGCGGCACCGTCGGCCGCGGCCGGCTTCTACGCCGTTTCCGGTAGGATGCTGCCCACCCGGTCTCCCCCGGCAGCCATCCACAAACGGACCCTCAATCCCCATGAACAAAACGTTCAATTATTCTGCCCGCCGCTCCATGTCCTTCGCATCCGTGTCGCGCCTCGCCACCGTGTGGCTCACTGCGTTCCTGGCCGGAGCAGGCCTCGCGGCCACGGCCGCTGACCCAACCCCGATGGCCGAGCAGTTCATGCTCGACGGCAAGATCGCAGAAGGCATCGACGCACTCCAAAAACACCTGGACGCGAAAGCCGATGACGACCAGGCCCGTTTTGGCCTTGGTGCTCTCCAGTTCCTTCGGGCCGTCGAACGCCTCGGCCAATCGCTTCATCGTCATGGGGCCTTGGGCGCGAAGAACACTCTTGCCCGCATGCTGCCGTTCGTCCGGCTGCCGGTGCCGGAGAATCCCGATCCCGTTGAAACCTCCTATGCCGACACGCGAGAGATCCTCGCCACGTTCCTGAAGGACTTGGCGGCGGCTGAAAACACGCTTGATGCCATCACCGCCGAGAAGGTCTCGCTCCCGCTTCGGTTCGGGCTTGTCAGGCTCGACCTCGATGGCGACGGGAAAGCCGATGAGTCCGAAGCGCTCTGGCAGGTGCTCGCCGCGTACCAGAGGGGATTCAGGCCGCGTCTCCAAGAAGCCGATGCCGAGCAACGTCTCATGGCGGAGGGCTTCGTCATCCGCTTTGACCGCGGGGATGCCTACTGGCTTCAGGGGTATTGCCATCTCCTGTCCGCTCTCGGTGAGTTCGCCCTGGCCCACGACGCGGAGCCCTTCTTCGACGTACTTGCCCCCCACCTCTTTGCGCGGCCGAAGGCTCGGGAACTTCCGGAGATAATGTTTCGCCAGCAGTCTCCGCAAAGCTTCTTCGGCGACACGAGTCAGATCGCCGATGCCATCGCGGGGATCCACGAAATCCGATTCGAGGTCATCGAGCCGGCGCGATCAAAGGCGGCGCTCGAGCATCTCGAAGATGTCATTCGGCTCAGCCGCTTGACCTGGAAGGCGATCGAGGCCGAGACAGACGACGACCGCGAATGGATCCCAAACGCGAAGCAATCCTGCGTCATCCCCGGCATGCGGGTCACCGAGCAGATGATCGCCGGCTGGAAGGAGTTTTTGGATGAAGCCGAGGCGATTCTCGCCGGCCGCCGCCTCATTCCCCACTGGAGAGTCGTTGACGGTCGCGGAATCAACTTCCGCCGGGTCTTCCTCGAGCCGAAGAAAATGGACCTCGTTCGATGGGTCCAGGGAGCTGCCGCGGTGCCGTACATCGAAGAGGGAGACTGCACCCAACCGGGGATGTGGTGGCGGTTCCAGCAACTCTTCCGTGGTCAGTTCATCGGGTTCGCGATCTGGTTCAATTGATCGGCTTTCATTCCGAGTTCATTTTTCGCCCACGCAATGCCCCAGTCGTCTCCCGACCCGCAGCTCTGGAATGAAGACCTGGCACCAGTGTCGCCCGAGCGTCGAACGTGGACATGGGCCCACATCGCGTCGCTCTGGGTGGGAATGGCCGTCTGCATCACGACCTACACGCTTGCTGCCGGCCTGATCAATCAGGGCATGAACTGGTGGCAGGCCACGCTCACGATTCTCCTGGGCAATCTGATCGTGCTCGTGCCGATGACACTTAACGCCCACCCCGGCACGAAGTACGGCATCCCGTTTCCCGTGCTCCTTCGGGCCTCATTTGGCACGTTTGGCTCAAACATCCCGGCACTCATGCGAGGGCTCGTCGCCTGCGGCTGGTTCGGAATTCAAACCTGGGTCGGCGGGGCCGCGATCTACGCCACCGCCAAGGTCATGTTCGGCCTCGAGGCGACCCCCAGCGAACCGCTCCCGTGGCTCGGCATCTCGGCAGGCCAGTTCACCTGCTTCATGATTTTTTGGGCGGCCAACGTCTGGTTCATTGTGTGGGGCATGGAGTCGATCAAGTGGCTCGAGGCCTTTGCAGCGCCGTTTCTGCTGGTTGTTGGCGTGGGGCTCATCGTGTGGGCTGAATACGCGGCTGACGGTTTTGGCCCGATCTTTTCTCAGCCGAGCAAGTTTCAGTCGGCGGCGGAATTTTGGCCGGTGTTCGGCGCCGGACTCACGGCGATGATCGGCTACTGGGCCACGCTCTCTCTCAACATCCCCGATTTTTCGCGATTCGCTCGGTCCCAGCGGGATCAGATCATTGGCCAGTCGCTCGGGCTGCCGGCGACGATGGTGTTTTATTCGTTCATCGGGATCGTGGTGACAAGTGCCACGGTTGTCATTTTTGGCGAGCCGGTTTGGGATCCCGTAAAAGTCATCTCCCGCTTCGGCATTCCATGGCTCTCTGGCCTGGCCCTCGTCACGCTCGCCGTGGCGACGCTCTCGACGAATATCGCGGCCAACGTCGTCTCACCCGCGAACGACTTTGCCAATCTCTGCCCGAGGCTCGTGAGTTTTCGCACGGGGGGCCTCATCACGGCGGTCATCGGGATACTCATCCGCCCATGGAAGCTCTACGAAGATCCGAGCGGCTACATCTTTACCTGGCTCATCGGCTACAGCGCCCTCTTGGGCCCGATCGCGGGCATCATGATCGCCGATTATTTTGTGTGGCGGCGGACACACCTCGATGTTGATGGCCTCTACCGGCAAGACGGCCCCTACCGCTACTCAGGTGGTTTGAGTGTTGTCGGCTTCGGCTGTCTCGTCGTCGCCGTTCTCCCAAACGTTCCCGGGTTTCTTGTCACGATTGCTGTGTTGCCATCCGAGATGTTCCCAACCTGGCTCGTCGCGGGCTACCATTACGCATGGTTCGTCGGCTTTGCCCTCGGCTTCGCGCTCTACGCAGGCGTTCGGCCCCTGTTCCCAACGCGATAATGCTGTTCCCCGAGCGAAAGGCTTCGCTCCCCAAGCGTCAGGAGACAACCGATGCCATCCGCAACTGACACCGTGCCGAGCCTTCCGGCGTGCGACCATCGGCCGCGGCCCTACACGGGCCTGCCCAAAGCCGAGGTGCTCGCCCTGCGAAAGCAGTACGTAAGCCCCGCCATCTTCACGTACTACAAAGAACCTCTCATGATCGTTGAGGGTCACATGCAGTACCTCTACGACGAAACAGGCCGGCGGTATCTTGACGCCTTCGGCGGCATCGTGACGGTGAGCGTGGGCCACTGCCACCCAAAAATCCTCGCGGCCGTCAATCGCCAAAACGAAACGCTTCAGCACACGACCACGATCTATCTCAATCCGGCGATCGCGGAGTACGCCCGCGACCTTGCTGCCCGGATGCCTGGCAACCTCGAGGTCTGCTACTTCACGAACTCCGGCTCCGAAGCCAACGACCTCGCGATCCTCATGGCCCGGGTCTACACCGGCAACCACGATGTAATCGCCCTGCGAAACTGCTACCACGGCGGGAGCATGTTCTCGATGGGGCTCACGAGTCACCACACCTGGAAGTTCAACACGCCCCAGGGTTTCGGTGTCCATCATGCCCTCTGCCCCGATCGGTATCGCGGTCCATGGGGCTACGACGATCCGCAGGCTGGTGCA
Organism: Pirellulales bacterium; assembly: GCA_041744595.1. Classification (GTDB taxonomy): domain Bacteria; phylum Planctomycetota; class Planctomycetia; order Pirellulales; family UBA1268; genus QWPN01. The sequence continues at coordinate 1,419 of JBGTKO010000352.1, read as the reverse complement.
AAGTATGCCGGCGACGTGGCGGAGCTCGTTCGCTTCGCGACACCGGGCCGCATCGCTGCCTTCATCGCCGAGAGCATCCAGGGCGTCGGCGGCACCGTGGTGTTTCCAGACGGTTATCTGAAGGCGGCGTACGAGCATGCCCGCGCCGCCGGAGGTCTTTGTATTGCCGACGAAGTCCAGGCCGGCTTCACTCGCACAGGAAGTCATTGGTGGGGTTTTGAGTCGCAGGGCGTCGTACCTGACATCGTGACAATGGCCAAAGGCATCGGCAACGGCGCCGCGCTCGCCGCCGTCGTGACCACGCCCGAGATCGCGCAGTGCCTCGCGCAACGGATTCACTTCAACACCTACGGCGGGAATCCTGTCGCCTGCACCCAGGGTCGTGCCGTTCTCGACGTGATCGAGGCCGACGGCATCCAGGCCAACGCCGTACACGTCGGCGGCCATCTGCGAGCTGGTCTTGTTCAGCTCGCGGCAAAGCACGACCTCATCGGCGACGTTCGAGGCATGGGCCTCATGCTGGGCGTGGAGCTCGTCAAGGATCGAGCCACGAAGGAGCCCGCCAAGGAAGAAGCCGCCCGCGTCTTCGAAACGTGTCGCGAGCTTGGCCTCCTGATTGGCAAGGGGGGCCTCTCCGGCAACGTGCTTCGGATCAAGCCTCCCATGTGCCTCACCGAGGCCGACGCCAGTTTTGCCGTCGCCGTTCTCGACGATGCTTTTTGCAAGGCGTGATTTTGGCACGAGGGTTCCGCAACCTCGCCGCCCCTACCCCGTTGAACGAAGCGGGCGACCGCCTGCGCTCATCGCGGAAGGTAAAATGGCAGCCGCTTCGAGCAACAAAGGTATTCCACATGACAGCGACTGCATCAGCACGACGTCAGGCGTTGGCTGACTTTGCCCGATCCCGAAAGAGCGAGGGCTCGTCAGGGCGACTGATCGGCCGCGTCGCTGTGGGCATCGTGATCCTGGGCCTCATCGGGCTGGTGATACTCTGGATTTCAGGCTTCTTCATGACCCCGAGGGAAGTGCTTGCCGTCAGGGCTGCCGTCGATTCCCAAATCGCTGAACTGGAACGGGTCGCACGTGGCGAAGTGCCCTACGGCGAAGGCTCTGGTTCGTTCGGGCCATTGATGGACACAGTCCGTGAGGTGCCCGAGCAGTACCGCAATCAAGCCCGTCGCGAGATGGGGCGACTCTTTGAGGCTCGTGAGACCGCCGAGGTCAACTCGTTTTTTGCAATCCCTCCGGCCCAGCGAGCAGCCGAGCTCGACCGTCGCATCAAAGCCGAGGAAGCCCGCCGCGCCCGATGGGAAGCCGAACGGCAACAGCGGGAGGCGAGCCGTGCTGCATCGGGGGACAGGCCACGAAGTGGACCCGGAGGCGGCGGACCGCCATCTGGAGCCCAGGCAACTGCAGGCG
>JBGTKO010000351.1:0-4335 GCA_041744595.1 Pirellulales bacterium | reverse complement strand
CCACCCCTCGTCACGCTCGACGGCGCCAGCCAATCGGAGCACGATTCGGCCTCCCATAGCCTTCTTGACCCTGGCTTGCCGAAGCTCATTGGGTGTTCCCGATGCGGCTGGATGCTAGAGTTTTTGATCGATTCCCGATGGAATGCGAATCGCCCTGGAATTTCCTGCATGAACACCATTGCTGCCACTGCCAGTCGCGATCGACTGGCCTCCCCTCCTGCCGAGCATCCATTTGTCGCGCTGTCGATGCCGCTCACGCCCACACACACGCCCCTGCTCGATGCCGACCCGACCGCGGCTGACCCGGTGGCCGCCAAACGAGACGCTCTCCGGCGGTATTTTCACCAGACGTGCGAAATCTACGACCGGCTCTTCTCGCTGATTCGAAACGACGCGGCTTTGTACGTGCGGCATGAACCGCTGCGGCATCCACTGATTTTCTACTTCGCGCACCCGGCAGTGTTCTATGTCAACAAGTTGATCGCGGGCCGACTCATCCCGGCACGGCTCGACGCCAAGTTCGAGGCCATGATGGCCGTGGGCGTGGATGAGATGTCGTGGGATGATCTCAACACGGCCCACTACGACTGGCCGAGCGTTCAGGCCATTCACGACTATCGGATGCAGGTCCGCGAACTGGTCGATGATCTTCTCGCGACGATGCCGCTCGAGCTCCCGATCAGTCAGGACTCGCCCGCGTGGATCATCCTCATGGGGATCGAACACGAGCGGATTCACCTCGAGACCTCGAGTGTCATCATGCGAATGATGCCGCTCGACCACCTGCGATGTGGCCCCGACCTCTCTCCTGAGGAGCAAAAACTCTGGACGGCGTGCCGCGAGACTGGCACGCCGCCGGCAAACGATTGGCTACCCGTAGACGGACGCACCGTGCACCTCGGCAAGAAACCAAGCGATCGAACCTACGGCTGGGACAACGAGTACGGCGTGGACGACATCACGCTCCCACCGTTTCTCGCCGCCCGCCAGCTTGTATCGAACCTCGAGTTTCTCCGATTCATCGAGGCTGGTGGCTATCGCGACGAGTCGCTCTGGACCGAAGAGGGCCGCGGTTGGCTGTCGTTCACGAAGGCACGGCACCCGCGATTCTGGGTAGAACGAGATGGCGACTACCTCCAGCGAAATCTGCTCGAAGAGATTCCGCTGCCACTCGACTGGCCAGTGGAGGTGAACTGCCTCGAGGCGCAGGCCTACTGCGAGTGGCTCGCTCGCACGACCGGCGAGAACGTGCTCCTCCCGACGGAGGCCCATTGGCACGCGCTCCGCGCGGACGCTGTCGCGGCGACCGCGGGACGACTCGCGTTCGATCAGCCCTCGTGGCGGGAGGCCCCCGGCAACATCAACCTCGAAAAATTCGCGTCGTCGTCGCCGGTGACGATGTTCCAACAGGGCGACTTCTTCGATGTCGTCGGCAACGTGTGGCAATGGACGCGGACTCCCATCATGCCATTCCAGGGCTTCGCCGTGCATCCGCTCTACGATGATTTTTCAGTGCCAACGTTTGACGGTCGGCACAACCTCATCATGGGAGGCTCATGGATTTCGACGGGCAATGAGGCCCTCGCAAGCGGCCGATACGCCTTCCGCCGTCACTTCTTCCAGCACGCTGGGTTCCGAACGATCGTCGAAGAGCGAGGAACTGAGGCGAATACGGCGGGGTCACGCCTTTATGAGACCGACGGCCTCGTGACGCAGTACCTCGAGTTTCACTACGGTGACGCGGCTTCGAGCCGAACTGGATTCCCACAAAGCGTTCCCGACTCTCCGGCATCCACTGTGAGAAACTTTCCTCGGGCTTGCGTGGAAGAGACGATGCCGTTGGTGCCTGTGGCTCGTCGCAAAAAGTGCCTCGACATCGGCTGCTCGGTGGGCCGTTCAGCGTTCGAATTCGCTCGCTCCTTCGAACACGTCGATGCCGTCGATTTCTCAGCGAGGTTCATCCAGTCGGGCGTGCGGCTCCAGGAGGGAAGGGAGTTGCTCTACGAGATTCCGACCGAGGGAGAGCTCACGACGAATCGAAGCGTTTCGCTCGATCGGCTCGGCCTGGTCGCGGCCGCTCCCCGCGTCCACTTCATGCAGGGCGATGCCTGCAACCTCAAGGATGTTTACACAGGGTACGACCTCGTCTTCGCGGGCAATCTCATCGACCGACTGTACGATCCGTCGCTCTTTCTCAACGGGATCGTGGACCGAATCCTGCCCGGAGGTCTGCTCGTCATCACGTCCCCCTATACATGGCTTGAGGACTACACCCCGAAAGAAAAATGGCTGGGCGGACGGCGGGAGCACGGCGAGCCTCTGACCACGTTTGCAGGGCTCAGCCAGATTCTGGAGCCCGTCTTTGACCTCGTACAACGGCAGGACATCCCCTTCGTGATCCGTGAAACGGCTCGCAAACACCAGTACACGGTGGCGGAAATGACCGCCTGGCGACGACGCGGCTAGCTCTGTTTGGTACGCTTCGCGGAACGGCGGCGCGGTGCCGCCCAAGTTCCCCATTTCCTACCTTGCCATGCCTTTCGACCCCTGTCGCGAATGGCTCGGGATCGCTTCGACCGATCTCAAGGATCCGCATCGCGTCCTGGCGATTTCGACCACCGAGACGGACGGTGACACGATCGCCCGGCTGGCCGAAGAGCGGCTGGCACGGCTGGCCAAGATTATTCCAGGACCTTTTGCCAAGGCGCATGCCGCGTTGATGACAAGGATCGCCGAAGCCAGGGATACGCTTCTCGCGACGGCCACGTGGGATTCTGAGCTCGATGAGTCCGACAAAAATCCCGGAGGTAGTCCACCACCGGCACCAACATTCAGTCCACCGCCGCCCCCAGCGATGGCCGCCGCGGCGCGCCCCCTGACATCAGCGCCGCCTCTGCCTCCGGTCCCTACCCTTCCTGGAGGTGCACCTGGGGCGGTTGTCGATCCACCTTTCTACGGACAGGGAGCCGTCGCTGAACCCGATTTCCTGCAACCAGAGACCATCCCGTTCGTACCGGTGGCGGCAGGGCCGCGGGCCGCAGCCGTTCGTCGTAGCAGCGGTTCAAGTGGCGGCGCCGGCCTGGGAATTTTTGCGATCGTCCTCGCCATTGCTGTCGGCGTTGGCTATTACGCCTACAAGGCACTCGACGTTGAAGGTCGAGGATGGCAGGTCGCGCTGAATTCCCCGGTGGTCCGGCCGGCGGCTCCTCAACCTCCCGATCCTATGCCTCCGGCACCGCCACCAGAAGCCCCGCCACCGATGGCTGAAGAACCCTCACGGCCCCCCTCGAAACGCCCCCGCGACTCGACCTCGCCACCAGCGGAATCTCGAGCCCCAGAGGAGGGAACAGAGGGGATGTCTCCTGCCATGCCACCGCCAGGCACCCCCACGATCGACCCTGAAGCGGAGCGACGAGTGGCAGCCGAGCGGGCGAGAATCGCCGAGCTCGTCAGCACCTCAATGGACGACGCATACCGGGCCCTTCAGCGAGGCGAGTTCGACGCCGCCGATCGAACTCTCGCGTCGGTGGCCAAGCAGGTCGGTGACGACGTCGAGGCTGCCACCCGAATCGAGCGGTGGCGGTTCCTCGCCACCTATGCCCGTGCCTACAGCGACTATCGAGACAAGGCATTTCAGGCAGCGAACTCCGGCCGAGAATACGAGATCGACGACAGGCGGTTGGTCGTTGTTGAAGTCACGCCTACGAAATTCATTTACCGGGTTTCCGGGAGGAACGTCGAGATGCCACGCGATCGACTCAGTCCGCGAATCGAAATGACCGTGGTGGAGACATGGTTCGCGGCCGACGGGCGGGCCTCGAATCATCTCTTCCTCGGCACTCGCTGGCTCTGTTTCGATCCCCCGGATACCCGCCGTGCCCGTGCTGCGTGGCAGAAGGCTGGTGACGGTGGTGAAAACGTCTCGCCACTCATGGCCCTGCTCGATGACCCGGTCATTCGCCAGACGGACGGTCGGTGAGGTCATGCAGGAGCCGCTGCTCATTCCCACCGTGACTGGCCCCGTGACGGGGACAGCCCGCCCACCGGGCTCGAAAAGCATCACGAACCGTGCCCTCGTGTGCGCGGCGCTCGCTCGGGGCAAGAGCAGGCTCGTTGGCGTCCTTGACAGCGACGACACGCGGGTCATGGCGGCAGGGCTCGCAGCCTTGGGAGCCGGAATCGACGCCGACTGGGCCCGAGGGACCATCGACGTCGTCGGCACTCGAGGGTTTATTCCGGCTCGTGAGGCCACGATCGACTGCGGGGCGAGCGGCACGACGATGCGATTTCTCTCGGCCGTCTGCGGTCTCGGGGCCGGCACCTATCGGCTCGACG
>JBGTKO010000350.1:0-2216 GCA_041744595.1 Pirellulales bacterium | reverse complement strand
CGTTTGCCATTGCGACCTGACTCGCCCAACAGCCCGCCGTCCCCACGCTTGCGCGAGGGGCTTTTAAGGGAGTGGTAGACCGTCGTGATAGGATTTGGCGATATGCCGGAGGAAACGCCGAACCCCACATTGTCGCTCGTGAATGAGCTCGCTCGTGCGCGGAACCGCGAGGCGGCCGATCGCACGCTGCTCGCCTGGATTCGCACGAGCCTCGCGATGATCAGCCTCGGCTTCGCCATCGAACGCCTCGGGCAGATGGCCCTCGCGATGAACGCCGGCCTCGGACCGTTCGCGCCGATCAAGAGCCGTATCTTCGGGGCGGCGCTGATTCTCCTCGGCATCGCAGCGACGCTCGCTGGGATGTGGGAACACCGCCAGGTGCTCGCGTCGATCAAAAGCATCGACTACCACTACACCGATCGACCAGCCTTTGCCCGCTGGATGGGGATGTCCCTCGTGTTCGTCGGCCTCACCGCCCTGGCCGTGATCTTGCTGCTGTAACCAGGACGGGATCCGGCTACTCCGTCACCGAGACAGTTGACGAAGTATTGACCCAGTTGCGGAGCAACCGGGCTACGGGTGTGGACAGCGGGCTACGGTGCTGGTTTTTTTGCCCAGGTAAGAGTAGGCTTTGCTCTGGGCAAGGCGGGGGGCGTCGCGACGAGCGATGCAATGGGGGAATCAAGTCATGGCGACCACGCACGTGGTGTCCCGCGGTCGGCGGCTGTCTCGACCACTCGGCGTCGAGACGTTGGACCGCCGGCTCGTGATGAGCGGTACGAATCTTTTGCCCTCGTACGACACCGGCACGCCGAATGTCATCGAGATCTGGGTGGATCCGTCGGCTGGCAACGATGCCCGCACCGGCGGATCACGCGACCAGGCCGTGCGAACACTCACCGAAGCATGGCGGCGAGTGCCTGTCCGCACGACGCTTTCTCAAGGTGTCCAGATCAACCTCATGCCCGGCACCTATTCCCAATCGGCCGTGCCGAACTACTGGGAAAGTCGCTGGGGCACGTACTCGGCGCCGGTGATCGTGCGAGCGGCCGATGGGCCTGGCACGGTGGTTCTCCCAACGCTCAATTTTTTTGATGTCCGCTATCTCTACATGGAGGACGTGACCGTGACCGCGGGGGGCGGTGATGTCGTCCATTTCGATTCATCGCGCAACGTGCTCCTGCGAAACGTGACGATCCGGGGCACCGGCACGATCGCGACCTACAACGTTCCGCAGGAGACGCTCAAGATCAACCAGAGCCAGTATGTCTACATCGAGAATTGCGACATCTCGGGCGCCTGGGACAACGCGATCGATTTTGTCGGCGTGCAATACGGCCATGTGGTGGGCAGCAAGATCCACCGCTCCGGTGACTGGGCGATGTATGCCAAGGGAGGCTCGGCGTACCTCACGATCACTGGCAACGAGTTTTTTGATGCGGGTACAGGCGGCTTCACGGCTGGCCAAGGAACAGGCTTTGAGTTCATGGTGTCGCCGTGGCTGCACTACGAGGCCTACGACATCTCGTTTACCAACAACATCATCCGCGACGTGCAGGGTGCAGGGTTTGGTGTCAATGGCGGCTACAACATCCTCATGGCCCACAACACGCTCGTGAACGTGGGGAGCCGAAGCCACGTGATCGAGGTTGTGTTTGGCCTGCGAAGCTGCGACGGCGATGCGGCCACATGCAGGGACAATCTCGCCCTCGGTGGCTGGGGTACAGCGACCGTCGGGGCCGAGGTGTCGATCCCCAACAAGAACGTCGTGATCGTGAATAACGTGGTTTACAACCCTGGCACGGCTAGCCGCTGGCAGCATTTTCAAGTAGCTGCACCGCGAACGCCGCCGGCCGGAACCAATATCCCGTCCCCCTCGCGGGCCGATGATGGCCTCGTCATCCGCGGCAACATCATCTGGAACGGCTCGGCGGGCCACGCGCTCGGCATCGACAACTCCACACTTGCCGCCGACATCCTGGCCAACAACGCCATCAACACCGTGCGGCCTGTCTTCGTCGATCTCGCTCGCGGCAACTACCGCCTCGCCGAATCATTCACGCCGCCGGCGACCGTGGCGATACCCGCATTCGGATGGTCGGATGCACCCACGCGACCGGTGATCCCCGTTGGCCGCACCGACAGGAGCGTGGCGTTTGATCATGTGGGCGCGGCGCGAACCGGGCCGCAGGCCGCGGGAGCCTTTGCTGCGGCGG
>JBGTKO010000349.1:0-13603 GCA_041744595.1 Pirellulales bacterium | reverse complement strand
CGGAATGTTGTCGGTTATTTGCATCGTCGCGCTGGGTGGCGCTGCCGACCCTGGGGGCGGCCTGGCAGGGCCCGGCGGAAGCCGCGACTGGGTGACCTGGCACCTCGTGGGCGGTATCGGGCTCGCGTGTTTGATCGCGTGGTGTTTCCAGGCCCAGGTGCCGATGATCCGCCGGCAGCACGAACTGATCGAAGAGGTCATGGTGGAGGTTCGGCGGGAGCGGGCTGCTCGTGGCCTCGATACTGGCGTGTGACCAGACGCCGCGTCATTGGCTTCTCTGGTGATGGTATCCGTCATGATCGCCGTGCGCGTGAGGCGTGTGATCGTGCGTTGATCGCTCCATGACTGCCATTCCCCAGGCCAGGCCGAGCCCGAGCGCCAGTGCCGTGGTGAGCAGAAGCCGGTCATGCGTATGGAACTGCACTTCGGGCAAGAGATCTGCCGCCGCGATGCATACGAACGCGCCCCCAGCGAGCGCGAGCGCGATCCCCACGGCCGTGTCCCTCTCACCGCCGAAGAACGGAAGGCTCGCGAAGAAACCGAAGGCTCCGAGAGGGACAACCAGTGCGTAGCCGATGTTGATGGCTCTCCGGAGTCGGACCGATGCTCCTGCCGACATCATGAGCGTCGCGATGATGGCTGCGTCCAGCGGCTTGTGGAGCACGATGGCCAGGAACGTCGCGAAGCCAGTAGCGCTATCGACACTGACTGCTGCGGCAAGCGCGGCACCGTCGGCGACGCTGTGGAGCGAAAGCCCGGCAAGGGCGCCGTACCACGCTAATCGCCCCCGGCCCGAGGCCGAGGAGGCGTGATGGTGGTGGTGGTGGTCGTGGTGGTGTTCCTCGACCTGATCGTGGCCGCATGCTGACTCCGCCGCATGGTGGGCGTGGGCATGAAATGCTCGCTCGAGAAGGAACATCACGAAAAATCCGATGAGTGCCCAGCCCATCGTGGCCTCGATATCACCGCCGAGTGACTGTGCCGCATGCGGCAAGAGGTGCAGAAGCCCGACACCCAGCAGCACGCCCCCCGTGAACGAGAGGAGCACCTGCGTCGCCCGGTGTCCGAGTGCCAACAAGGACATCGAGGCTCCACCGAGAAACGCTGCTGCAGCAATCAGCAGAAGATAGCCCACCAACACCGCGACCCCGTCGAGGTCGTTGAGCACAGCGGCCAGGGGGAGTAGCATCGGGAGACCGGCGGTACAGAAAACCCGCAGGTTCTCTCCCGCAAGGCGGTGCGGCAAGAGGCTGCTGCCAACGCCGACCTGTCAGGGGGCCATCCGGCCGTCTCGCAGTCGAGTGGGCATTCGGCGACGGGGCTGCTGTCAGCGCCGATACTGCCATTCTTGGGGCGGGTATTGCTGGAATGTGCGGGTCGCCTGCTCCATCTGCTGCTTCACTGTCGCGAGCTTCTCGGTCCAGGCGGCGTCACCCGCGGCGAGGGCTCCCAACAACACCACCAGCACATAGGTAATCAGGTTTGACCACGGCTTCGGCCCGGCAAACTTGAGTGCCGTGCCGAACGATTTTTTGAACTTCGGACCGAAGTACCCGAGCTTCACGCTCCAGATCTCGTCGAGTACGAGGTGTGTGAGAAAGCCGAGAACGACGGCACTCGAGACAAAATAGCGGCGGAGTGGCTCTTCGGCCGCAAACGCGAGGAACACGATCTGCCCGGCGATGGCAGCGGCAGGCAGGCTGTGGAACATGCCCCGGTGTGTGGCATAGGTCTTGAGCAGCCAGAAGAGACCGAATCGGATAGCCAGGTAAATCGCTGCTCCCGAGAGGATGATCGCCTCGAGCGGCATGCCCGTCTGCTGAAGCCGGTGAAGCATCAGCATGGGGACCACAGCGGCCGCGAAGGCGACGCTCTCTCGCAGTGGAATACCGGGCCCGCTATCGAGGTCGGGCATCATGCCGGCCACGGAGCACAGACCTGCACCGAGGGCGCAGGTCATCGGATGCATATCGCCGACCTGCCAGGCAGCCAGGCCGTAGCCTGCGCCCACGATCGACGAACCGGTGATGTGCACGCGGAATCCGGGCACGGTGATTCGATTCCCCTGCGCGGTGCCGCGCAGACCGGATTCCCTCCCGGCCCTGCCGACACCGAATCCACGCGGCCGGGAGCGGGGCCTCCGGCCGGAGGATCACTCGTCTGATATCGACACTCACTAGGTCGGGCGTCACTTGCTGCCTGTGAGGCTCCCCTGCACTGCCGGAACGTTCGAGTCGGAAGCTTTCAAGGGAAAGGCGGCAAGGCAATCCAGGGAATGCTGTTACATAGGGGGTTTTGGGTAAGGAGGGAAAGATGGATTTTATGCTCTGTGAAAGAATGGCAGATAGCGTGTTATGGGTAAGATGCGCGTTTTTTGTGGCCACTTTAACTGAAGTGTTGGGCTTCATGGCCCGTTGTCTCGCGCCTAGACTCCCGCCCTCTGGCTGTCCGCGAAAAAAGTCCTCCAAGGGCCTTCTTCCACGTGGCAGACCGATGGCAAAGCCAAGGCTGGCGCCCGCCGCATTGTGCGGCGGCAAATTTCGCCCCAATCTGCTGGTGTCCTCGACGGAGGTGCGGGATGGCGATCGAAGGCTACGACATTGTGATGCTCGGCATCCTCGCTGCTGCGGCCGTGTTGGGCTATTTCAAGGGGGTGATCTGGCAACTCGCTTGGATCGCGGGTATCGCCGCAAGTGCGATCATGGCCCTGCGTTTCGGCGGCCCGCTGGCACCATTCTTTGGAGGCCAGGCTCCCTGGAACCGGCTTGTCGCGATGCTTGCCCTTTACGTTGCCACGTCAATGGCGGTGTGGCTGGTGTTCGGGGCGGTCTCTGGGATCATCAAGACGGCGCAACTCTCTTCGTTTGACCATCAGATGGGGCTGCTTTTTGGAATGGCCAAGGGAGCACTCCTCTGCATCGTCGTGACGTTCTTTGCGGTGATGCTCGCGCCGGGGTATCGCGATCAGATCGTGGGCAGCCACAGCGGCCGGATGGTGGCGGAGCTCATCGTGCGATCCGATCAGTTTCTGCCGACTGACATCATCGAGACGGTGAAGCCGTTCGTGCAGCGGTTTGAGGATGAGCTCCGAAGGCCATCCGGAACGACCGCAATGCCCACTGCCTCTTCGGTCGAGTCGATGTGGGGTGGCGTTCGCTCGGCAACTGTGTGGGCAGAAGGAGAGCAGGGCGGGGCAGGTGGACAAGCATCGAATCCGTCTGGCGCTCCGTCTTCGAACTGGCAGCCGCTGCCGCCGAGCCATCCAGCGACACAACCGTCACAGTCTGGCCACCCAGCGACAAGCGGCTTCGGCCACCAGCCGCCGCCGAGTGAGTTCCCAGTCGGTGCGCAGTCACCCATTCTCACTCGCTGAGTGACGGTCGCCCGCGGTCCGTTCAACGGCATCGTGAGCGTCGGCATGAGTCCGCTGTCAGAGCCGTCGGTCGCATGCCCGAGCCTCGGGGCCGTGAAGGCGTCGCACATCGTGGCTCATCCGGGCTCGAGCGGGCAGGGCAATCGAATAGTGTGCGAATCGCCGCTGAAAACAGGCACATTGCAGGGAAGCCAAACCGGACATAAGAGACATTATCGGACGTTGTGGGTCGGGGGACTTTTCGGGCTTTCCTGTATCCTTTGTCTCATGAACCCGCCCTCCACCACCCCTGGCTTGGCCTCTGACTCGTCCACGTTTGCCTCACTCGTCGAGGCCGTTCGGCAGTTTCGGGATGACCGAGACTGGGCCCAGTTTCACACGCCCAAGAACCTCGCGGCAGCCGTCGCCATCGAGGCGGCCGAGCTTCAGGAGCAGTTTCTCTGGAAGACCGACGCCGAGGTCGATGCAGACGCCGCCGTTCCGGCGAAGCTGGCTGCCATCAGCGACGAGATCGCCGACGTCGTCATGTTTGCGATACTCCTGGCTGACCGGCTCGACATCAACCTGGCTGACGCGATCAAAGCGAAGCTCGCTGCGAACGCCTTGAAATATCCCGTGAACCTCGCCCGCGGCTCTGCCCGAAAGTACACCGAACTTCGCGATGCGTGACCGCCTGCGGCTCGGGGTTGCCCGAAGCGGATACCGCATTGGGGCTGACTATGTCCTGGCCGATATGATGCCTCACGCGGGCTGGGGTTCTTCGATGAACTTGCCCATGCGGCGGAACTTTTCGTAGCGGGCGGCGACAAGCACGTCGCTCGGCTGGCCCACGAGGTCGCGGAGCGTGCGAACCAGAAAGGTCTTCAGTCGCATCGCCATCTGGCCTGGATGGCGGTGGGCACCACCAGCAGGCTCCTCGATCACGGCATCGACGATACCGAATTCCCGAAGGTCGCGAGATCGGAACCGGAGGGCACGGGCTGCGTCGGCCTTGAACTCGACGCTCTTCCAGAGAATCCCAGCACAGCCCTCGGGGCTGATCACGCTGTAATACGCATGCTCCATCATCGCCACACGATCCCCCACGCCGATCCCGAGCGCGCCTCCAGACCCCCCCTCGCCAATCACGACGCAGACGATCGGCACCGGAAGTGATGCCATGAGGAACATGCTCTCGGCGATCACCTGCGCCTGGCCCCGCTCTTCGGCACCGACGCCTGGGTAAGCGCCGGGCGTGTCAATGAGGCAGATCACCGGCAGGCCGAACTTTGCCGCGAGCCGCATCTTGCCCATCGCCTTTCGGTAGCCCTCGGGATGGGCGCAGCCGAAGTGACAAGCCTGTCGCTCGGCGAGCGTCTTGCCCTTCTGGTGGCCGATGACGAGTACCTTCCGTTCGTCGAGCTTGGCGAAGCCAGTCAGCATCGCGCGGTCGTCGCCGTAGGCGCGATCGCCGTGGAGTTCCACAAACTCGTCAAAGACGAGCTGGAGATAGTCGCTTGTCTTGGGACGGTCCGGATGGCGGGCGATTTCAACCGTCTGCCAGGGGTCGAGCTGCCCGAAAACCTGTTTTTGAACCTCGACGAGCTGCCGCCGCAGCCGGCCCAGTTCCTGCTCCTGCCGCGTGCCCAGCGGCGCGGCCTCGAGTTCAGCGATCCGATCCTCGATCTCGTAGATGGGTTTTTCGAGCGGAAGGCGGTGGAGTCCGGTGGCCATAAGGGGCAAAACCTTGTCGGGACATAGGGATTGGAGAAGGATTTTCCAGGTTCGCCAGGGCCCGAGTCAATTGGAGCCTCTTGGATCAGCCGGCGGTGGTGCGTTCCAGGAGGCGGATTGCCTTGAGCCGGGTGAGAACCTCGCGCATCGAGGCAGGCCGCTCCGACGGCTTCTTGGCCAACATCTGCCGCAGGAGTTTCGTCGCGTCGGATGTGGCACCACGGGCGAGCGTGTCGATGGCGGGCACGGGCGACGACACATGCTTGTTGAGCAGGTCGTTCGTGTCAGCGGACGTGAACGGCGGCCGGCCGGCGAGGAGTTCGAAAATCACACACCCATATGAATAGATGTCACTGCGGGCATCGAGTGACTGCCCGCGGATCTGTTCGGGCGACATGTAGCTCGGCGAGCCCTGCGGAGGTGTCTTGCCCCCGAGCAACCGGCCGAGCAGTCCAGACGCTTTGCTCGCGATCGCCAGATCGATGAGCTTCACCTGGCCGTCGGGGGCCGCAAGGACGTTCTCGGGTTTCACATCGCGATGGACCCACCCACGGGCATGGACGTGGTCGAGCGCAAGGCCCAACTCGGTGACGATTCGTTGGAGCCTCGGCACGAGATGAGCGACTCCAGCCTGAATCTGCTTCTTGAGATTCGGATGGGGAAAGAGCTCCATCACGAGATGCGGAAGCCCCCCCTCCTCCGACATGCGATCGATCCGAATCACCGTCGGATGGTCGAGCGACCGGGCGACCTTGAGCTCATGCTCGAGTAACCGCCGCTGCGCCGCATCGCTTGCCATCTCAGGCACGATCACCTTCACGGCAACCCGGTCGCCAGCCTTTGTCGTGGCTTCCCAGATCTGGCAAAACCGCCCCACACCGATTTGCGAGACAAGCTTCAGGGAGCCGAGTCGTTCAGGAAGCGGTTTTGGCATCGTGAGCTGAGGAATCCGGTGGATCGGGGGCGAGATGAATTTCGACGAGAACAAGACCCTGCGGTGGTGCCGTGGGCCCTGCGGCCGGGCGGCTTTGCGCCGCGAGCGCCTCACCGAGCCACGCTGGGCTTCGCCTACCGGCGCCCACCAACACCAGTGAACCGGCGATGATCCGGACCATGTTGTACAAAAATCCGTTGCCCTCGACCTCGATCCACACTTCGTCACCAGGGCCGCCGCCAGGTACGGCTGTCCGTACGACCGCAAGTGAAAAAATCGTGCGGACCTTTGACCGCCGGGTTGACGGGGTGGTCTCAAAGCTCGTGAAGTCGTGTTCGCCGACGAGGGCTGTTGCGGCCGCCTGCATCGCCTCCACATCGACCCTGCCTCGCCACCGCCACACAAGCTGCCGGCAGAGCACCGGCTTTGGCGTCGCATCATGAATCCGATACCGATAGCGTTTTGAGATGGGTGCCGAAACAGGATCAAATCCTTCTGGTCCGCGATCGCCGGCCGTCACGGTGATGTCGGGCGGCAGCCAGGCGTTGAGGGCCCGCACCCAAACGGCCGGCTCGAGCAGGCTCGTCGTTTGGAAGGCGACCACTTGATCCAGCGCATGGACGCCAGCATCGGTACGGCTGGACCCCTTGGGCAGGATGTCTTCACCGGAGACGCGGCGAATCGCATCGGCGAGGGTCCCCTGCACCGTCGCCCGGCCAGGCTGGAACTGCCAGCCGGAGTACCGAGTGCCCTCATAGGCCACGCGGAGGCGAATCGTCTGGGCAGGGCTGGTCATCACCGAGCCGCGGCGGCGCTTCCCGCCCTGCCCTGGCCGGCCAACAGCGCGGGATCAGCCGCGAGACGTTCCGCGATTTGAACGGCGTTGGTCGCGGCACCTTTGCGAAGGTTGTCGGACACGCACCAGAGCGCGATTCCGGCCGCGCAGGAATCATCCTCACGAATCCGGCCCACAAAGACTTCGTCTCGGCCCGTCGCGGTCCGCGGCGTGGGATAGAGCTTCGCGCCGAGGTCGTCCTCGACGACGATCCCCGGAAACGCCACCAAGAGCCGGCTCGCTTCTGCTGCCGAGAGCTTGCGTTCGGTCTCGATGAGAAGCGATTCGCTGTGGCCATTGGCCACCGGAACCCGAACACACGTCGCACAGACGCCGATCGATTCGTCTCCGAGAATCTTGCGGGTCTCGAGAACCATCTTCATCTCTTCGCTCGTCGAACCACCAGTCCGCGGTGACCCGATCTGCGGGATCAGATTCCCGGCTATCGGATGCGGAAAGATTTGTCGCGGCTCGGCCTCGCTGTTGAGCCAGGCAGCGCAGCCGTCCCGGAGCTCCTGAGTGGCTGCGAGCCCAGCGCCGCTGACGGCCTGGTAAGTGCTCACCACGACCCGCCGCACACGGGCAGCGTCGTGGAGCGGCTTCATCACCATGACCATCTGGGTAGTCGAGCAGTTGGGGCTCGCGATGATGCCGCGATGGCAAGCCATCGCATCGGCATTCACCTCGGGGATAACCAGCGGCACCGATGGGTCCATCCGGTAGAAGGCACTTTCATCGACGACCACGCAACCACGCTCCACAGCCCACGGCACGAACTCAGCCGCGACCT
The DNA here is from genome assembly GCA_041744595.1 of Pirellulales bacterium. Lineage (GTDB taxonomy): Bacteria > Planctomycetota > Planctomycetia > Pirellulales > UBA1268 > QWPN01. Next base: position 5,958 of record JBGTKO010000349.1, on the reverse strand, counting down.
CATCAGGCGTGCTGCCGATGGCGATCTCGACGTCAGTGAACGACTCGGGCGTGAGCTCCTCGACCTCAAAGACTCGGCCGCCGACCTCGAGCGTCCTTCCGGCCGAACGGGCCGACGCCAGCAGCTTGATGCGGCGGGCGGGAAACTCACGGGCGATCAGAAGCTCGAGGATGATGCGACCCACGGCGCCAGTGGCGCCCACGACGGCGAGCGTGTCAATCATGCGGAAACCGTTCGAGACGAGGGGGAAACAGAGATCACCGAAGTCGGCAGAAGTCGTCGCCACACGGGGGCCGGCACGAAGGCGAGGTTGGCCGTGATCATCGCCAGTCCAAACTCCATCATGCCCATCGCGAGGCCGATTCCCAAGTGGACCATCACGGCAATCGCGAGAAACACGCGGCGGGTGAGCCTGGGCCAGACGAGCGCGGCGTAGCCCACCTCCCAGAACAGGGTCGTGAGAGTGAGGGCGTTGACGACCAGCGGGTGCCAGGCCATCCAGGTGAGGTCGAGCGTCCGGTACTGCACGTTCGCCGCCGCGCCCCAGAGCGCCGTTCCCTCCCACCAGCTCGCCCCGAAGAGCTTGCCGCAGCCCGAAAAGAAATACACCACGCAGAGATGGACCTGGATGACCCGCAGCGACACGTTGGCACGCACCGACGGCCCCCTGCCCTGCCCTGCCCCGAGCAGCCGCTCGTCAAGCGAGAGCCGCGCGCCGCATGGCCCCACGGCGAGGCCGATCAATAGCATGCCGAGCGTGTCATCGAGACCGAAGGTGTTGAGTGGCGCCCTGTTGGTGGCGCTCACGAGACCCAAGAGCGACACGATCACGGCAAGGGGCGTTGCCAAGCCAATGGTCAGAAGGACAGCCGCCACCAGCGAGATGCCGGCGAGGACCCTCGCGGCGTCCGGTCCCGGGATGGCAAAGTACCAGCTCCATTGCCAGGGCTGGTCGTTCATCCGCCAGACGTCGGTCGGCGGCAGCCATCCACGATCACCGAAGAACGCATCGGGGTCGAGGAGCCACACGATGCACGACCAGGTGAGGATCGCTCCCGTGCAGATTCGCACGACGGCAAGCGGCAAGGGGTCTGCGGCCGTGAACCAGAAGGCATTCCACGCGGCGACCCACTGCCAAGCCCAACTCGGCTCCGGCGAGGCCGGTGACACAGGGGCCGCGGGCGTCAAACCAGTGTCATGGGTGGGCATCATCGCGACAGAGCCTCCCGGCGGGCAAACGTACCGAGCGGGATGACGAGGTCATCGCCAGACGTGCCCGCCACCACTTCCTCGGGACCTGGCAGGTAGTGTTCGACAAGCTCCAGTCTCACCCGCTCGCCTCCAGTGGCGCGGAGAAGATTCGTTGCGGCGGCCTTGACGAGTGGCAGCCAGTCGCGGCGAGCCGCCTCACGTACCTCGGCCGGCTCGAAGGGTGGTGGAACGAGCACCGCGATCTTCTCGGCCACCATGAATCGACGGTGATACAGGAGCCGTGGCCAATCCGAACCGGCGTCGGGCACGGAGCCAGATCGCGTTGAGCCGTCGGGCATCGTGATTGTCCATCGGATCGAGTGGCCCGGCCCAGGGTTCGGTGCGAAGAATCGATAGCCATGGCCAAGGTAAAGCGCCCCCAGAAGTGGACGAAATGGTTGGAGGATCACCTGCGAGAGCTCACTGGCCGGCGGCGGCCCCGAGAGCGGCGCTATGATTACGCCAGCCAGATAGAACAGGATCGCCATCGACGCGACGAACCGAAGGATTCTCGCGGAAACAGACGCGGCGGTGGCGGTGGCGGTGGCGGGTGGCACGGACCTTCTTGAAACCCTGGGTGTTTACAAGCCTAGGTCACGGTTTTCAGGAAGGCCAAAACGCGGGCAGTCATGGCCCAGAGCCGGTTACGCGAGTGCTCACCGCTTTGCCCCGGGCACGGAGTGACCGGGCTCTTGGGGAAGCGCCATTGAGTGGCAGTCCGTGCCATGGAGCCGGCGTAGGAAACAAGCGGAGCCTGGAGGGCGAAGCGGAGTTTCCTCCGAGTGAGCAAAGGCCATGGAAGCGAGGCCGCTTGCGGCCTCGCGGTGGCCGCCGCGAACGTCCGGCGACATGGCACGGACTGCCACTCACGGGTCCTACCAGCCAGGGGCGCCTGCACAAAAACAGCGTCCCGTGTGGCATTTGCCACACGGGACGCGTTTTTCACCTGATCTCGGAGCGAACCGCTTACCGCAGTGACGCCGTGGCCAAAGCCGAGGCAGTTGCCGGGTCGAGCGAGAGCTCCACCCGGTCGCCGGCAGCGAGATCGATCACCTTCGAGACCGTCTCTTCACGGCCGTTGATGACCGTGGTGACCTTGATCTCGTAGTTCCGCCAAACCTGGCCCGAGGTCAGTCCGGCGGTTTCAAAGTGCCGCACCTCACCAGCCGAGGCCGTGGCATGGCCTGCCAGCCAGACCTTCGCGTCGGCTGGAACGGTCAGCGTGAGGCTCGTCGTGGCGGTTGCCGGAGCGGCCTCCGACACGAACGACACCTTCGACTGCTCACCGGCCGAGAGCGCCACGATCTTCGTGGACTCCTCGACCTGTCCGTTCCGGTCAATCGCCATCCGCACGACAAACTCGTATGTCTTGCCGGGGACCAGGCCACGCGAGAGGAACTGACGTTGTGGGCCCTGCGACGACGTCTTCGTGCCATTGACGAAGATGGCTGCGTTGGCCGGCACGTCCACGACGATCAGTCCGCCATCAGCGGGAACGATATTCGTCGAGTCATCGGCTCCGGGTGTGGCCGGAATAGCCGGAGGCGTTCCGATCACCTCACCGTCGGTTGACGAGGGCACCTCGTTGATCACGCGGTACGACTCGATCGGCATCGCAGCAGAGTAGCCGGTTGCGTAGCCACTCGTTGCGTAGCCACCGTACGAGCCGTAGCTTCCGCCACTCGAGCCACCCGAGCTTCCGCCCGAGGAACCGTAATAGGTGCCGTGAGATCCGCCCGACGAGCCACCCGATGAACCATGGCTCGAGTGCCGGTAGGCACGCATGGCCCTCTTGTACGCATGACGTGAGCCCCAACTTCCGTGAGAGCCGGAGGAACCGTAGCTGCCACCCGACGAGCCACCGCCATAGGAACTGTAGCTGCCGCCGCTCGATCCACCGGAGCTGCTCGATCCGCCCGAGCTGCCACCACTCGATCCGCCCGAGCTGCCTCCGCTCGAGCCGTGGCTGCCGTAGCGGTGATTCCACCCGGCCTGAACGTCGGCCGCCGCCGCGACGACCGCGACGAACGTGACCGCGCCCGCAAGCCTCATCCAACAACGCTGTGCCATCATGTCAAAAACTCTCCCGAAAGTGCCTTGATCCGCGATGCTCGTCGCCGACCCCGAACCATTTCCGGGGGCCGAGCCGCTCTACGAGAGCTAAGGATAGTTTGCCGATCTGGAGGTTCAAGGCAACTGGGTGGAATGGTGAAACTTTGTGGCCTTTGGTCCTTGGTTTGTTGTCGCGAGAGGGAATCGCGCCTGATTTTCGCCAGAAATCCCTGAAAAATTGAAAAAGCTCGCCGCTCAGCGGCTGCCGGGATGAATCCCCACGAGCTCGATTTCAAAGATGAGAACCTCGTTCGGTTCGATCGCGGGAGGCGATCCGCCCTCTCCATAGGCAAGTTCCGGTGGGAGCCAGATCCGCCACTTCGCCCCGACCGCCATTTTTTGAAGGGCTTCCTGCCAGCCCGGAACGACGCCTCCCAGGGGGAATATGGTCGGCTCGCCCTGAGGATCGTTGCCATCGAACTCGGAGCCGTCGATCCGGGTGCCGCGGTAGTGAGCCATGACCACCGATTCGAGCGTCGGCGTGGGCCCTCCGCCCTGCTTGATGACCTCATACTGCAATCCACTCGGCATGACTGTGACGCCCGGCCGCTTGGCGTTGGCTTCGAGGAACCTCCGTCCCTTGGCAAGATTCTCCCGGGCTGCCACTTCCAGGCGAGCTGCAATTTCGCGTTCCCGCTGCTCCAGTACGGCTTGCACTCGCCGGAACACGTCATCCTGGAGCTGCGGCGGCAATTCGCGCACCGCGTCGGTCAATCCGCGGCCGAGCGCCGCCTGGTCGAGTGGGGTCGCGAGCGCCTTGTGTTCGGCGATGATCTGCTGGCCGATCCAGAAGCCGAGCACATAGCCGAGCTCTTCAGCCGAAGCCTTCGACGGCTTCTGATCGGCAACCGACGCTGGTCGCGGGACGGCTGGGGGAGCAACGGGCTCCGGCGGCTGGCCGAAACCGGGGGACACGATCAGGGCGACAGCCGTGGCGGTTCCGAGAGTGCGAAACGAGACATGCATCAGTGAGGACTCCTGGTCGGCGGGGACTCCTGGTCGGGCACGGGAAAATTCGGCGTGAAGTCTACCTGGGAGTCTTTCCCGAAGGCGAATCGTCCTCGGGCTTGGCAAGCGGGCCGCGAGTCAACTCGAGGAACGCCGTTTCGAGATTGACTGAATCCTCAACGAGGCCGAGGACTCCGTGCCCGGCTGCCACGAGGGCTGTGGCAAGGGGCGAATGATCGGCGACACCCTCGGCGAGCGTGACCACGATCGCACTGTCTTGGACCGTGATGTCGGCCGCCTCGTGGCAGCGAGCGAGGACATCGGCCGCAGCCTCGGGCGAGCCTGTCACATGAATACGGATTCTCGGCCGGCCCCGTACCCGCGCGAGCAGCTCCTGCACGCCGCCGCAGGCCAAGAGTCGGCCATACTCGATGATGCCGACGCGATTACAGATATCCGCCAGTTCTGGGAGGATGTGGCTCGAGACGAGGATCGTTTTCCCCATTCCCTGGAGCCGCTCGAGAAGTTTTCGCATCTCGATCCGGGCTCGTGGGTCGAGGCCGCTGGCTGGTTCATCGAGCAGCAGCACTTCAGGATCGTGCAGCAGCACTCGGGCGAGGCCGAGCCGCTGCGTCATGCCGCGGGAGAGGCTGGTGACAAGCTCATCCCGTTTGCTGCCGAGATCGACCAGTTCCAGTGATCGCTCCGCAACCTGACGTCGCGCGGGCCCATCAATCCGGTAGGCCGCGGCGAAGAACTCCAGGTATTCACTCACTCGCATGTCGTCATACACCCCGAAGATGTCAGGCATGTATCCGATGGCTCGGCGAATCTCGCGGGGATGGGTGTGGACGGAGTAGCCACAGACATATGCTTCGCCCCAGGTGGGCGAAAGGAGCGTGGACAAGATGCGGATCGTCGTCGTCTTGCCGGCGCCGTTCGGTCCGATGAACCCGAAGAGGTCCCCCCGCTCGAGTTTCAGGTCAAGGCTGTCGAGGGCGACGAAGTCGCCGTACTTCTTCGTGAGGTCAACCGTCTCGATCATGGTGATGCCTCCCTGACGACGGCTGAGGTTCGCACGGGCACGACCACCCGCACGATCGTCGTGGCCGCCGCATCGACGTTGATGTCCTTGGCCATGCCTCCCTCGTGAAGACGGACGTTCCATGACGTGAGCGGCCCGTTCGTCACGGTTCCCACGAGAATCCCGCGATCTGCCACGAGCAACGGCGAGAGATCGAGTCGGCCGAGCCGGCCGGGCAGCAGGCCCGTGTAGGACAAAGCCCCTGCTGCACCATGGAGGCCGGCCACCTCGAGGATGCGATCGACGTCCTTGCTCGAGGCGGTCCATCGCTCTGCCCGGTCACGGTCCCCGATGGCAGCCCGACGAGTGAGCGCGGCGGCAAGTGAACGGGGCCCGCGGCCGGCCTCGGTGTCGAACGTCTCACCTGTTTCCATGCGGCCCACATCGTAGAGCCACCCGCCGTGCAGGAGCCAGCATCGCTCGATTGGAAACGGGAGCCGCGAGGTGACGCGGCCGGTGAGCAGCCCACGGGCATCCAGGGCAAGTGTCGATTCGGCGATCGGCCGGCGAGCCTGCCCCGTCCAGCCTGCCTCGAAGAGCCGACTCGACGCTGCCGCGATCGG
>JBGTKO010000348.1:0-1593 GCA_041744595.1 Pirellulales bacterium | reverse complement strand
TGTCGGCGCCGGCCTTGGTGGGTCGCGAGTAGACCTCGTGGCGCGTGTCATCGTGCGGCGTATAGCCGAGCGGATCGTAGCCAGGCGGATCGAAATTGTGCGGGTCGAGGCTCATGGGCTAAGCAGGGTCAATGGTGCTGGCTGTGCGCTCGCCGTCCGGGCCGAACCGCACGGTGAGCTTGGGCGTTTCGCCGTCGCGTTTGTAGTAGGTGATGTCCTTGGTGTTGCCGACGGCCGTCGTGGGCGCATCGGAAGTGCCGAAGTGCCGGGCGATCAGCGCCTCCATGGCCGACACGAAGCTGATCCCGTCGATGTCGGGCAGCCCTCCGCCGCTGAGCAGGTCCTGCAATATCTTTCCGGGGGTGCCGGCACCGTCGTGGTTGCCGGCGAGTACGCGATCGAGGATGGCATCGCGGATGGAAGTGCCCAGCGCCTCGGCGGTGACGTTTTCGTCGGCGACCTTTGCGGCGATCGCCGCGAGCAAGGCGGTGGCGTCGCCGTCGTTTACCAGTGCGGCCTCGATGACTGCGGCCAGGTCGTTGCGTTCGGAGGAGGAGAGCGCGGCTGGCAAAGCCGTCGTCTGCCCGACGTTGTCGAAGTCTTGCTGCCCGTCGATCTGGCCCGCCGGCACGTTGACCTGCGCACCCACCCCAACGATCGTCGCGCTCCCGCCGCCGATCACCTTGCCGGTGACGTTGCCGGGGGTGTCGATCTGCTCAATGGGCAGCGTCAGCGAGTCGCCTATTACCGCTGCCGGATCGTATGCCGTGGCCGCAAGCCGCACGGTCAGGGCGGGCTCGGGCGTGAAGCCCGCGGAATAGTCCACGCGGAAGTCGTTGGCCAGCCCGTTGCCGCTCGCAACGTGGATCGAGCTGTCTCGGAGATCAACGATCGACGCCTCTGTGACGTAGTCGTACACAACAAACCCACTCGGCGACCCGACCGCCACATCCACAAAAATACGCACGCCGCGCCCACGAATCGTCACGTTGCCCGCAAGATTGAACGCGTTCCAGCGGTCCGTGCTGGATGGTGATGCAAGGAAACTCTCACCGTTCACGCGGACCTCGAAGTCGTCCAGCTCAAGATCGACGTTGTACGCCACCATCGCATCGGCCGCGACCTTCGCCCGGCACCGCCGCATCACCGCCTGGCACATCGTCGCACAATCAAAGTAAAAGCCATCCGTGTCCGCCTCGACGTAAATATCATCGAGCAACACGCCCAGCCTCGCCGCGTCAGCCCCGCCCCAACCGATGCAGGTCTGGTACTCATCCGTCAGCAGCCCACGCACCGCCAAACCGATGTGGCTGCTGTAAGACCCCGGCTTGTAGATCGGGGCCGTGCCGCCGCCGTCGATCTGCGTGCTCGTGATGATCGTCTGCTCGCTGCCCCGGCCCTGCACGCTGACGTAGTCGGGGCAGGTGATCCGAGCCGCACCCAGCGCAAACGTCCCCGGCCCCACCAACACCAGACTTCCGGGGTCCGCCGCCTCGACCGCTGCCTTGAGCGCCGCCCCGGAAGTCGCGTCGTTGCCGTCGTGGGCCACATAGACAAAATCCGACCCATGCACGATCCGGCTCACCTGCTGCT
>JBGTKO010000347.1:0-7867 GCA_041744595.1 Pirellulales bacterium | reverse complement strand
GAGGGCCGCGAACCGCCGCCCCGCCGCATCCCGGCTCACCCCCGCGCGATGCCCGTCGCCGACGCGTGAGCGGCTCCCGCAGCTTGTGGCATCCGCTCGTGGTTGCCTGCACCGAGCAGGCCGCCGTCCGGGCGTGAAAGTGCGGCACGCATTGACCCGGTGTCGGAGACACCGGGCTCCTGGGGAGCATCTGGATTTGCCAGATACGGCGGGACAAACCGGCGAGAAAACCACCGGAGCGGGGAAATTTCACCCGGACCTGCGGCTGGCAGGTGGCGTATTCTTAGGGGATCGAAATCCGCTCCCTCCGCTCCCAAAAACCCTCGGATGGTCACCATGAAGATGCTGCGTGTTGCTCTCGCTGTCGCTGTTGCGACCACCACGATTGCCTTTGCCTGCCCGTGCCAGGCCGCCGACAAGGCTGCTGTAAAGGAAGCGATCACAAAGGCAACAAAGTTTCTCGAGGGAGTCCAAGAGGAGAATGGCAGTTTCAAGACCGAGCTCGGGCCTGGCGTCACGGCGCTCACCGTAACGGCACTGGTGCGAAGTGGCACGCCTGCCGATGCACCCGCCGTGAAGAAGGGGCTCGACTACCTGATGACATTCCGTCAGCCAGATGGCGGCTTCTATACGGCCGGGTCACCCGTGGCCAACTACGAGACGTCGATCGTGATGCTGGCGCTCGCCGCCTGCAATGCCGACGGCAGGCTTGAAGAAGAGATCAAGGGAGCGGTGCGGTTCGTCAAGAAGATCCAGTGGGATGAAGACGAGGGGAAGGATCCAAATGATCCGGCCTACGGCGGCGCCGGCTACGGCAAGAAGTCGCGGCCTGACCTTTCCAATACCCAGTTCATGATCGAGGCGCTGCGGACGGTCGGCGAAAGTGAGAATGACCCAGCCATCCAACGGGCGCTCGTCTTCGTGTCGCGTGCCCAGAATCTGCCCGGGCCCCACAATCCGCTGCCCTTCCCTGAGAAAAATCCCGACGGCGGCTTCTACTACACGCCCGCTGCCGGGGGCGAGAGCCAGGCGGGCGAAACTGAAAACGGCGGCCTGCGAAGCTATGCGTCGATGACCTACGCGGGCCTCAAGAGCATGATCTTTGCCGGGCTCACGAAAGACGACCCACGGGTGAAGGCGGCCGTCGAGTGGCTCGGCAAGCACTTTACGTTCGAGGAGAACCCTGGCATGGGCCAGGCCGGGCTTTTCTACTTCTATCACACGGCGTCGAAGGCGCTCGTCGTGCTCGGTGAAGACACGTTCACCGACGCCAACGGGAAGGTACACAACTGGCGGGATGAAATGACCACCGCCATCATCTCCCGGCAGAGTCCTGACGGCTCGTGGAAAAACCCCAACGAACGCTGGATCGAAGGGGAGCCCGTGCTGGTAACGGCTTACGCGCTGTTGGCATTGGCGAACTGCCTCCAGTAACGTCGGCGGGATGCGAAGGGCGTTGTCACCGTCAGGTAGTCATACAAGCCCCTCGCGCTAGCGTGGGGACGGCGGGTTGGTGAGCGAGACCGTTCATGATGGCACCCGGGACGGGGCAACACCCGCAGTCCCACCTGCTTGCGCAGATGGGCTTGTATTGGAGTACGCGCGAGGCCCTGAAGGGATTGCGCTGCGTGGTAGGGATGGCGATGCACCTACTGAGGAGACGAGCGTTCGCCTTGTTGCCTACCGCGGCATCCTCGTCGCGGCACAGGCTGCCACGATCCTGCTCACCTGGAAGCACTGGCAGGTGCGGGATGTGCCGCCGCTCTTGCCACTCTTTGATGTGCCGCAGATCGCGATGGGGCCAGTGCTCCTCGTATCGCTCATCGTGGTGCTCTTCTGGCCGCGGATCGGCGTGCCGGTCCACACGGGGCTCCTCGTCACGGCAATCATCGGCGACCAGTGCCGGCTCCAACCGCATGTGATCTCGCTGTGTTGGCTCATGTGGGGCACGGCCGGATGGCCAGGCGGGCTCCTCGTTGCACGCAGCTCACTTGCCGCGACCTGGCTCTGGGCCGGCATCCACAAGCTCATGAGCCCTGCTTACTACACGTTCAGTGGTCCGTTGATGCTCAGTGGACTCTGGCCGGGGGCACCTTCATCCGTTGCGGTGCCGGTGGCTTTGATAGTGGCGCTCGTGGAGATCGGCCTCGGCATTGGCACGTTTATTCCAGCCTATCGACGCACCGTGTCGATCGCTGCTGTGGTGTTCCACTCGCTCGTGCTCGCGGTCTTGGCCTTCGGCTTTAACTGGGACCGCTATGTCTGGCCCTGGAACGTGGCTCTTGCCTGTGCAGGTCCGCTCGTTGTGGCCAACTGGCGAGGCATCGGCCTCGGTGACGTGTGGCCGCGGACATCACGCCTCGCCCGCGGCATCGCCATCGCGCTTCTCGTGATGCCGGTGGGCTATTGGTTTGGCGTGGTCGATGCGTATCTCGCCCAGTGCGTCTACGCCGACAACACGCCGCGGGCTTTTATTTGCAGCCCGTTCACGAAGCGGCAGAATCTTTTCACGATGTGTCTCGAGCAAGGCATCGTGGTGCCGCCTGCCCATCGCCTCTTTGCGGCATGCTTTCGGGGCATCGGCCAGCCTGGCGAGTGGCTCGAAGTCGAAGACCCCCGTTGGATCGCCCGGCTCCGCGGCCAATCGTTCCGCAAGATTCGGTACGCCGACACTCGCGACTGAATCGGGTCCGCACTACCTCCCTTGGCAGCTTGTCAGGCTGCGGCGCGGGATGTGGCAGAGGCTGCCTCGCCCCGGATCATGATCTTCTCGGCCTCTTCGTAATACCAGCGGTATCGAGAGCGGATGGCTGGAAGCAGGAACTTGACCTCATCGCGGTACGCGGCGAGGTCATGATTCTGAGGTGACAAGTTGATCGAAGGAACTGCCACCAAAGGTGCCACGTTGAACTCGCGGCAAACGGCCTCGAGCCCCGTCGAGAGATGTCGGAAGTCGATGAGCTTCGTGACGGACCAAGCTTCGCTGCCCACGCCGAAGAACTCGTCGTAACTCGGCAGCCGTCGCTCGATCGCGGCCTGGACGACAAAATCGCGAAAACTAGCCGTGGCAGCCGTGTGGGGGAGGGTGCCGGGGCGACGCGGCACAACCGTGGACCGTCGCCGCCAGTACGAGTAGAGCGACACGAGCATCTCGAACGGTTCGCGGATGACGCCGATGATGACCCGCACGTCGTTCGACAGGCGGGGTTCACGTGGCCGGCAGAGGCGCGCCTTCTCGAGCCGCCGCCGCCAGGACGAAGGACGCGGCTCCTTGATGAGTCGAAGGGTCCGAAGGGCTGGCAGCACACGGACGTGGACGTCGATCGCATCGGCTGCCACGGTATCCGGGAACTCCCCTTCGAACCACGCGCTCAGCGAGGTACTCGCTGTCTTCGGGTGACGGGCCAGCGCAACGCCTTGGGAAGGGCTGTAGAGCATCGTGCGAAAATCCTCAAACACAAGAGAAAATGAATCGCTAGCGTCTGTATCGGTTTCGATCCGCTGACAAAGCCGAAAAAACAGAAAAGGTCAGCCACGGCAGGCGACACTCGACCAGGTTGCCTCGTATGCCGTACCTGCGTAAAAACCGCTTTCGTCGCAGTCTCGCGAGTGTGTCATGCGGCGCGTTGGCGCGTGAGAAGTGAAGCGTAGAGATGGGCGATGTTCGTCGCGGACTGGCGTTCGCGGTCGATCTCGACCGAGGCCGGCTCACGACCGAATACCACGCGGTAGGCCTCGGCAACGTCTGCTGTCCCGGGAGCGCCGATCGCCGGGTGACGCAGGACATCGGGGTTGTCGATTCGTACATCATCATCAAGAGCGCGGCTCTCGGATGGATAGTCCGAGAAATCGTCGTCAAAAAGCCGGGAACGCTCGGGGAAGTATCGTTGACGGATCCGTTCGTTTTCCTGTTCGCAGGCTGCCACGATGCCTTCGGCCCACCGTCGGTCGGGCTGGAGACCCCGGCCGGTTCGGTGTTGGGCGAGAAAGATCGTGAGTGGGGTCGGCAGGGTGATCGATTGGGCGATCGATCGCTTTCGCTTCGGCAGGAAGTTTCTCGCGAATCGCGAGAGCAACCGCCGCCGATCGCTGAGCCGCCGACGTGCGATCCGTTCGCCGAGCTCGAGGAGGAGCGTCTGGGCCGCGCCGTCGAGGCTCTCGTTGGTCCGGTGGGGCTGCGAATACCGTTCGTCCGAAGGAATACCCGCGGAAGCACGGAAGTCTGCCTGGAGATCTCCCTTGGCAAAGGCGGCCTTGTCAAAGACTCGGACAACGAGGTTTTCGCGACCGACGGCCTTCTCCCATGTCTCGAGCATGCGGAGGTAGCTGCGGTGCTCGAGCAGGTGGTCAAAAAAATCGGGCCCCGGATGAGATGATTTCAGCCGCTGGCCCCAGAGGCTCAGGAACAACCGATCCTGACGGCGAATGTAGGCAACGACGCGGATTCCGGAGAACAGTCCCCGAAGCATGCTCACGACTCGTCGTACCTCGTGAGGCTGGAGCATCAGGAGCAACTCATGCGAGAAGAGCATGCCCCGCGCCTCGGGAGGAAGGGCCCTCACGTCGGCGGCCAGCCCATGTTCGACCTCCTGCCGGTGGGCTGGGAGATCTTCGACCGTCCAGATACCTGCCTCCTTTCGAGGTTCGGTCTCGAGCCGATTGTCGTCGAGCGCATACGAGGAAAGGCGACTGTCATAATGGACGACGCACGTTGCTTGAGACCGCCAGAAGCCATGCGATTGCAGGATGTCTGCATCCTTCGACATCCATTCCTGGATCGATGTCGATCCGCACTTCATGTCGCCGACATGAAGGATTGCCTGAATGCCAGATGGTCGCATGATGCGGGAGCTCCTCAGTCACGCGGTCAGGCGGCGCGGCGGCGTGTTTCGAGAGCAGTCGACGGCACCGTGGCAAACTCCACGAGCTCCTCGGTGTACTCCCGCCATGTGGGCCACTGCGATGCTTCGGCCTCGCGGGTCAGTCTCGCGAGCGTGTCGGTGCTTTCCATGAGGCGGGTGATGGCAGCAGCGATCTCATCGACGTTCTCGGGATCGACGACGAGGCAGCCGCCGGTCTGATCCGAGATTTCTCTCATGCTGCCACGATTGCTCGTGATACAGGGGCGACCTTGGCGGAGGCTCTCGATGATCGGCAGTCCGAACCCCTCGTCAATCGAGCAATAGACCGTGAACGCCGCCGCCGCATACAGACCTCGCAGCTCGTCATTGGTCACGTTCTCACGGAGCTGGAGATCGTGACCGGCGGCTGACGCACCGGCGAGTGCTTCGCGAAAACGACCGTTGAACCATCCGGCATTGCCGGCAAAGACACCGGTGAACTCGCTGCCGGCCCGCTGGGCAGCAGTCATCGCTTCGAGGATTCGTAGCTGGTTCTTCCGGGGCTCGACCGTGCCAACACAGAGCACAGCCGGTCGGTTGAAGGTCACTCCAGGGCAGGCCGCGGTGTTTTCGGGGAGATCGGCGCCAAGGGTATGGACCGCCACGCGAGCGGGACGCCGCCTGGGCATCACGGCCAGCAGGTTCTCAATGTGATCGCGGACCGCTTCGCTGATGCACGACACCGCATCGACATCACGGGCAAGGCTCAGCGACCGGAGGTAGGTCGAATGAGTCGCGGTACCGAAATACTCGGGGTACCGGATGGGAATGGCGTCGTAGAACACGATCGAGGTACGCAACGGCGCCACCCCGTTGACGAGTCGGATCGCTTCGACATGGTCCTCACCGACGGCAAGCTCAGGGATCAACAGCGACCCACTCCAGAGAAAGACCGACGCCTGGACCGGTCGTGTCTGAGTCGCCTTGAGCCGCCGTCGCCGCCGGATAGTTCGCTCGAGCTCCCTGGTGGGCCAGAGCGCGGCCTCGCGAATGGACCGCATGGTGGTGACAGTCGATGAACGAACAACGGGCGGATCCTTCTCAGGGGGTGTCGGTTCGACCGACAGGAGTCGCTCGATGTCGGATTCGGTCAGAGGCGTGAAACATTGATTCAACTCGGACCAGCGGATGAGCATGGAGTCCGGTGCGACTTCCGGGAGATGCCTCGCAATACTCCGGACAACCCGTTGGATACCGGAGGTAAAGGGAATGCGGGCCGTCTCCGAAACATCGACGGCGAGCCCAGAGTTCTCGACCACAACGAGCGGTGCGGCGGCCTGGACCGAGGATCGAAACGTCTCGTTCTCGACGAGCGCCCGATACAGGCCGGCGAACGATCCGTTCTCATGCGCGGCGCGGAAGCTGGCGACCGTGGCGTTGGTCGGTACGCGGCAATGGAATGCCTGGCTGAGCACGTAGGCGATCGTGTTCCAGGCCCGCTCACGGGCGGTACCGGCCACTCCATGCAGGAAGCGCTCGAGCACCGCGCGCACGAACTGAACGTCCTGCGTCGGGGACAACCCCAGCACGTCGCACACAGTCCGAAAACGCTCCCGGATGGCGAGCTCCCGGGTTTGTTGCCAGCTCATGGCCGGATTCCAATTGAAGTCAGAGTCGCGAAAGAACGCCCGCGGCGATCGCCATCGGGGGGTGGGTTGATACCAACAACCTGGCAGCGTCTCAAGGTCGAATGGATGACGCCCGTGGCCTCAGGTTCCCGCGTTGATGCCGCCTCCTACACGAAGAGCTGACGAAGTGGCTCACCGTCGCGAACGATCATCACCGGTCTGCCCGTCGATGTCAGATATTCCTTGCGGTGATCGATGCCGAGGCAGCGGTAGAACGACGCGGCGACGTCGTCAGGTCGGATCCCGTCATGCTTCGGCCCCTGCCCCTTCTCGTCACTTTCCCCGATCACCTGGCCCCCCCGGATGCCGCCACCCGCCATGAGCATCGTCATCGCCCGCGGGTAATGGTCACGGCCGGCCCGCACGTTCACCTTCGGCGTGCGGCCAAACTCACCCGTCACGAGCACGGCCGTCGAGGAGAGCAAGCCCTTCTGCTCGAGGCCGAGAAGCATCGCGGCGAGCCCCGTGTCGAGCGAAGGAAGCATCGTGTCACGGAGTTTTGTGAAGTTGTCGGAATGCGTGTCCCAGCCGTTGAAGTTGATGGTCACGAACCGAACGCCCGCCTCGACGAGCCGCGTTGCCAAGAGGCAGCTTTGGGCAAACGCGGTGTCGCCAAAGGGAGCCATGAACGCCGACTCTTCCTTGGACACGTCGAAAGCCTGGCGGGCTTTCCGGGAGGTGATGATCGTGTGGGCCTGTTGTGAGAAAGCGTCGAGGCCATCGACGAGCTGGCTGTCGGAGGCCATCTCGCGGAACGTCGTGTCGAGGTCACGAAGCAGCGCATGGCGGCGATCGACGTGGGCCAGCGAGACGCTCCCGTCAAGCGAGATACCCCGGACGGCAAAGGGCTTCCCCTTTCGCGGCGTGGCATTGGTCGCGAACGCCGCGTATCGCACGCCCAGGTATCCCGCGCCGTGCTTTGTCTGCGGCACGGCCACGAATGGCGGCAACTCCGCCGGTCCCGGTAGCTCACTGGCAACGACCGACCCGAATGCCGGGAACTGAAGCGAGGCGATCGGACGGTTGCCGGTATGCACATAGCTGCTGCCAAGCTCGTGGGCGGCAAGCGTATGGGAGACGCCGCGGAGGATCGCGTACCGGTCGGCACACGCGGCGAGCTTCGGGAGGTGTTCAGCGATGCGAACCCCGGTGACATTTGTGGCGATGGTCTTGAACTCGCCGCGGTACTCCTCCGGCGCGTCGGGCTTGGGGTCAAAGGTGTCGAGATGCGACGGGCCACCACCAAGGTTGACGAAGATCGCGGCCTGGGCAGTCGTCGATGGCCGCGGCTCGCCACCGGCCCACGCGAGATGGTTGGCGAGCGTCACGGCCGTGCCG
>JBGTKO010000346.1:0-1714 GCA_041744595.1 Pirellulales bacterium | reverse complement strand
CCGGTGTCTCCGACACCGGGACAATGCGGTTTGTACTCTCACGGCTGGCAGGAAGCCAGCCGGCTCGGCGTGGGCAACCTTGGCTTGCCCCCGCCGAGCACGAGACTGCCGTGGGCATGGCTGCCACGGCAGTCTCAGCATTGATCCGCTCGGCGGATCAATAGCGGCCCCAGCCTCCTACGCCGGCTCCATGACACGGGCAACCCCGAGCGGATGCCGTATTCGCAAGCGGAAGTTTCCCAGGAGCCCGGTGTCTCCGACACCGGGACAATGCGGTTTGTACTCTCACGGCTGGCAGGAAGCCAGCCGGCTCGGCGCGGGCAACCTTGGATGGCCAGCCGGTCGTACAGCAGTACCCCTCAAGGCCGCACGGCTTCGATGACGTGGTATCCCTTCACGAGCTCTTCCGCGACGTTCGACCACATGCGTGGAAGGTTCTCCGTATACCAGGTTGGCTGCTTCGTCACGACAAGAAGCGTGCCGCCGGGGGCAAGTGCGAGCCGTGCTGCTTCGACGAACTTCTCCGCGATCGAAAAGTCGCCGTAGTAGGGCGGATTCGCGAGAGCCAGATCCCACGTGCCACGGTCGGGCACATGGCCCTCTGATTCGAGTGCGACTGTGATGTTCGTGAGGTCATTGATCTCGGCACCGAGACATGTGCACTCGACGGCGCGGGCTGACGAGTCGAAGGCATGCACGATCACACTCGGGTCGCGGGCCGCGATTCCGAGCGCCACACAGCCCGAGCCGCAGCCGATGTCGAGGATTTTTGTATCTGCGGCCACATCGACCGCGTCGAGAAGCCGCCGGGCCCCCGGATCGATCCGCCGGTGGGCGAACACGCCCGGTCGTGTCACCGCGGTGAGAAGCCGTTCGCGGTCGCGAAACACAAAGCGGCAGGAGAAATCTCGCAGCTTGGCCGGCTCCCGTGTCTTCTCGATGACGTAGGCGATCGTATCGGCATCGTCTGCGGGTCGCACGCGGACGGTTTCGCCCGTCTCCGCAAGCTGCTCCCGCAACCAGCGGTCCCGAGCGTTGTCGACACTCACCACGAGGTGACCACCGAGTGTGAGCTGCGAGCGGGCCTGCTGAAGGACATCGCGGGTCAGCTCCGCCTCGCCCCCCTTCGAGATCGGCACGACGGCGAGGTCATACGGCCCAGGCGGCATGTCGGGCACGCATGCCGAGGTGAGGTTTTCGGGCATCTCACCCCAGGAGGCGACGGTCCCGTTCAACTGGTAGAGGTCGAGGAACCACGAGCAGACGGTGGCGTCGGGCCGCTCAGCGGCGAGCGCGAACGCTGCCTGTCCGCGGCCGACGGTCGTTGCAACGATGCGGGTACCGGGCAGCGTTGCTGCGACGGCGAGTGCATGGGCCTCGGCAGGACGGGCTGGAAGACTGATGGCTGTGCGTGGCATCAAGGGAGCATACCGCGCAAGACTGGAGGCAATCGCCGCACCATGCAGTGATTGCCTCCAGGCACGGCCTCTTGAAAGTTCAGGTCGCGTCTTTGTCGCCAGTAGCGTCGGCACGCGGAGCGCTAGGTCGATCCTCAAACGGCGTGCGTGGCCGGCCTGGACGGCCTTCCCCCTCGGGACGACGTGGCCGCTCTGGACGTTCCGCATCAGCGGGTCGTTCGCGGCGCTCGCCTGCCCGAGGTCGCTCAGGCCGCTCTCGCGATGGCTCATCGGGACCGGGCCGCCACCTCGCCATC
>JBGTKO010000345.1:0-16514 GCA_041744595.1 Pirellulales bacterium | reverse complement strand
GTCGTCACCGGCTTGAGGTCGCCGTGCGAAGCCCGGCGTTGCGAGGCGTTGGCAACCTTGGCTTGCCCTCGCCGAGCCAAGGATTCGCGGGCCATGGATGGCCGCTGTTGAGCGAGTTGACGTCAGCCGGGCAGGAAGCCCGGCGTTGCGAGGCGTTGGCAACCTTGGCTTGCCCTCGCCGAGCCAAGGATTCGCGGGCCATGGATGGCCGCGAATCCGTACAGTCAGAACGTGAGGCTGTCTTCGCCGAAGACTTCGCGACTTTCGTAGGCGTGGAAGAGTCGTGAGACGCGGAGTGAGAGCATCTGGAGGAACATGCTGCGAAACTCCCGTTCCGGACGGTCGGTGCTCGGGATCGCCGTGTTGGCAGGGAACGCAAAGTCGTCGATCCGCCGCTGGAAGACGAGCTTCTTTTCGGCAACGTCATACACCCGCACGGACAAACTTGCACGACCACGGAAAAGTGTCGAACCCTCGTGGAGTCGGAATTCTTCGAGATCGATTCCCACGACGTAGTCGGCCCCCAGGGAGCTACCGACAGTCGGGTAGTCCACCCAGGCGTTTTCGTCAATCCAGCGGGCGACCTCATGTTGGCCGATAACCTTCGATCGCGCCGCCTTGTCCATTTGATTGCCGACCAGGGTAGCCAGTTCACGGGCGGAGCCGGCGTCTGAGAACTCGAGCTCGATGATCGGCCGACAAACAACGGCCACCTTCTTACCTTTGAGCCCCGAAAACTCAGCGGGCATGTCTTTTGGCTGAAGGAGGTACGCGGCCGTGAAGAGCATCGAGCAGCCGGTCGTGGCGGACAACATGACCGCGACGAGCACGAATCGGAAGATGGCCGAAGGCATCGGGATGGACCTCTGAGGATGGGCGGCGGGACAGTAGCGACCCTGGACCGGCCGCTCAATGCCGCTTGGAATCGCGAGGCATGGCACAATGCGGGCGTGGAAACCTATCCCATGTCCGCGACTTCTCCCAACCTGCCAGCGGCCGCTGGCGACCCCTTCCTTTCGGCGCTGGCGGCGGCCTTGCCGGACCAGGGTCCGGGCAGGTTTCCTCTCGTCGTCGCTGTTTCTGGGGGTGCCGATAGCGTTGCCCTTGTGATCGGCCTCGTGCGGCTGGGTATGCCTAGGCTCTTGGTGGCTCATGGGGAGCATGATCTTCGGGCCGAGGCACCGGCCGATCGGGAGTTTGTCTGCCGATTGGCCGAACGACTCGGCCTGCCGTGTGTGTGGCGGCGGCTGGCGGTTTGCGAGCGCGGTGACGAGGCTTCCGGCGAGGGTCTCGAGGCGAGGGCTCGACGGCTGCGATACGATTTTCTGGCCAATGTGGCCAAGGAGGCGGGAGCGAGGCATGTGCTCGTTGCCCACACAGCCGACGACCAGGCCGAGACGATCGTTCACCGCTTCCTCCGTGGCACCGGCATCACCGGCCTGGCCGGGATGCGACGGGCCCGCGAGCTATGCGACGGCGTGTCTCTCCTGCGTCCGCTCCTCGATGTCCCTCGCGACGCCGGCCGGGCGTTCCTCCGCACGGCGTTCGAAGAATGGCGGGAGGATGCAAGTAACGTCGATACCTCTCGCTCCAGGAACTTTCTGCGACACGAGATTTTCCCGCGGTGTTTGAACGGTCCCTATCCGGCAACGGTGGCATCGGTCACACGGCTCGGTGGCCAAGCGGCCATCGTCGCTGCCGCGATCGCGAGCGCAGCCGAGCACCTGCTTGACCTCTACGCACAGCGTCAAGCCAATGGTACGGTGCTCCTCAGGACACGTGCGCTGTCCCGACTCGACCCGCACCTCGTGGCGGAAGTCTTCGTGGCTCTCTGGCGGCGCGAAGCATGGCCACAGCGAGACATGACCACGGGCCACTACGAGGCGCTCACGGCAATAATCCTGGACCCGGCTCGTGAGTCGCGGGACCAGTTTCCAGGAGGGATCACGGTCCGAACCGTCGGAGCCGGCGTGATCGCCCTCGGCCATCGGGAGTCTGTCGTCAGTGAACCCCTCGGGCGCGGTAACCACCTCGGGCACGGAACCAGCCAATCATGATCAGGTAGCAGACGCACATGGTCGCGGGCACCAGGGCCGTTGCTTTCAACGCCTCCCGCCCGCCAAACAGGCTCGAAGCGGTGACGAGCTTCTTGTCTGCCTCTGCAGTCGCCGATGCCTGATCGTTCCACCAGGCGACCAACTTTTCCTGCTTGGCCACGGCTTCGGGCTTGCCACTTTCCGTACGGAGCAACTCGAGCGCCCGCGTGGCCTCCTTGCCACCGTCCTCGAGGGCGCCGACCTTGGCTCCATCGAGACCTACCGTCTCGAGCCACAAAAACTGGTTTTCGCCTGGGGCGCGGTACCGCTCGAAGACGCCTGCATCGGCTGTTTGGAGTTGGGCCGACGCCGCCTTGTCTTGGATGAAGCCGATGCCAGGACCGCCCAGAAGGCCGGCCGAGAGCATGCCCACACCACCGGCCGCACCGATCGTGATGGCTCCGCCTCGCGGAAACTGTTCGCTGACGACGGCGAGCATGGTTGGCCAGAGGAAGGTCTTGCCGACCCCGTACACCGTCGCCGCAATGACACACATCACCGCTCCTTCTGCATTCCCGAGAAGCATGAGCCCGGTGGCGCCCAGTGCCGCGGACGTCGCCAGGAGGCCGAGGGGTGAAATCTTTTCGACAATTGGTCCCGCCATGAAACGCAGGACGAACATGAGGGTCGATGTGTAGACGAACAGAAGCAGACCCTTCGCCGGGCTTTCCATGATGGCCCCGGTGATCTTCGAGATCCAGGAGTCGGTCCCAAGCTCGACATACCCGACCATCGCCTGCACGATGAGCAGGAGGGCCAGAAGAAGATGGCCCATGCGAAATCCGGTGAACCCGCCGAATGCCAGGAGCAGGGCTGCCGCCAGACCACCGGCCACCAGCGGAGAGAGTCCGAGGTCACTCTTGAAGAAGAGCGCGAGAAGACAACAGACGACTGCGGCGCCCAAGACGCCGAGCTCGCCGAGCATGTCTCGGTAGGAGACTCCTGAGACACTCGCCTCGCTCTTTGGGAATCGCTGGCCAATCATCATCAGGCCGTAGAGAACGACGGGAACGAGGAACAGCGACATTTGGATCTGCCATGCCACCGGAGAGGAATCCTTGCCACCGGCCATGAAATAGCTCGCAAGCCCGCCGACAATGAGGCCGGCGGGCCAGCCGGCGTGGAGAATGTTCAGGTAGTGGGTCTTGCTCCGAGGGAAGAGTGTCGCCACGAGAGGATTCACCACTGCCTCGGCGATTCCGTTTCCGATCGCGAACAGGAACATGCCCCAGAACAGGCACTGGAATGCCAGTGGCTTTCCACCGGCTGCATAGGCGGCACCGGTGGCGAGCGTCAGTGCCGCTGACACAGCATGCATGAAGAAGGCGCCAAACATCAGCCTTCCGTAGCCAATACGGTCGGCGATCAGGCTGGAAAGGAGAATGATGATCCCAAACCCCGTGAGGCCTCCGCCAGTGATGGCACCGAGCTCGGTCTGAGTGAAGCCATATTCGGAGGCCCACTGCCCCTGAGCCAGGATGCCGCTCCGCACGGAAAAGCCAACGCCAGCGGCGAGGATTGCCATGAAGCCGGCCCAGAGGAGGCGTTGGGCGTTTGGAACGATACCGGAAAGATCGGCGGAAGAAGGCTGGTGAGTTGCGGTCACGCGGAGGACCCTCGCAGAGGATTGAATGGCGTCAGGTGCGGTTCCCCCCCGGGGAACGGAAACGAGCGAAGACTATACCAATCGGCGCAGACTGGAGAAGTGGCGGGATGTGAATGCCGGTCTCGGCGGGGCTGTGGGTTGACCCGAACCAGGCTCGGCTCGTACCTTCCCGCCCCCTTCCGGGCTCCCCTTGCCCGCCGGAATGATCGCTGGACCCGACCCCGTGAAGCCGATCGCCGACATCCTCTGGACCTTCGTCCGATGGACGCTCCCCCTGACGGTGGCGGCGATCATCGTGGCGGCCGCCCTGGGATCGCATCGCGTTGGGGAAGAGGTGCGGCGTCGGGTGGAAACTCGCCTCCGGGACCGCTTCCCGACACTCGACGTGCAGGTGCGATCGGCGAGCCTGGTCGATGGCGAAGGCATCCTCATCCGAGAGCTTTCCATTGCCAAGCCGGGCCAGCCGCCGCTCTTGGTGGTCGAGGAAGTCCACCTCGCGTGTGGTACGTCACTCGCCGAGCTCGCAAGCGGCGAGATCCGGATCGCGTCCGTCAAGCTGCGGCGGCCGGTCGTCCATGCCAACCGTGATGCCGACGGCGGCTGGAACGTGGCCGCATTCCTCGACTCGCAGGGAAGTGGTCTCAGTCTTCCCGTGTCGATCGAAGATGCCACGCTTGCCGTGGAAGACGCTGCACTCGGTCGCCGATTCGTCCTTCGGAACGTCGGGATCGCCCTCGAGCCACAGCACACGGAAGCTGGCGGCAGCCGCACGGCCGTCCGAGGCCGCGTCGGAGGCGATCTCTTTGAACGGGCTGACTTCGAGGGGCACTTTGCCGCCGATGGTCGTTTCGCACTGGCCGGTCATGTCGAGGCACTCGATGCGTCACCGCGGCTTCGAGGGTTTCTGCCCGCGGGGAGTGGCCTCGCCGACCATACGGCTGGAGTCCGTGGACGGGTCGATCTCGACTGGACCGCTGCCGGGTCGCTCGCCGCGCTCGAGAAGGCGACGTTCGCGGTGTCGGGACGGCTCTCCGGCGGTCACATTGAGCATGCGGCACTGCCTGTCGCCGTGAGTGATGTCTCCGCGTCTTTCACCGCGGACCGATCGGGTGTGACTTGTGAGCGGTTCGAGGGGCACTCGGGTTCGACGCTCGTGCGGGGAGCGGGACGGCTTGCCGGCTGGGACACCGCGGCCGACTACGATGTGACCCTCGAGATCGAACGACTCCAGGTGGGGCGACACTGGGAACCGCTTCTGCCCGCGACGATGGCGTCGCAGTGGAGCAAGCTCCTTCCCGCCGGTGAGGTCGATCTTCAAGCACGGCTGGGTCGACGGGCAGGACAGGCAAGCCGCGATCTCGCGATCCGTTGCCGCAATCTCTCGCTCACGTATTACCGTTTTCCGTATCGTCTCGACCGCACCATGGGCACGGTCACGTACCGGGACGGAGCCATCGCGATGCATCTGACGGGGCTGGCAGGGGGGCATCCGGTGCACGTCGAGGGATCCTTCGATTTTGCATCGCCCGGACACCCTGGTTCAGTCCAGATTCGCGGCGAGGGGATGCGGATCGACGACATGCTGTTAGCCGCACTGCCGCCTGCCGGGGCCGATGTGGTCCGACGCCTCCGGGCCACTGGGACATTCGACTTCGCCTTCCGCCACGACCGTGGGCCGCAGCATCCGCAAGGTTTCAAGAACGCTCTCGGCCTCCGCCTCTCACGCTGCACGCTTGCCTATGCCGGCTTCCCCTATCCACTCTCGAACGTCAGTGGCAGTATTCAGATGGAAGGGAACCGGTGGGTGGTCAGAGATGTCAGCGGGACGAACGACACCGGTGTCATCCGGTGCAACGGGCTGCTCGATGAAGACGAGGCTGGCCGTGACGTGCTCACGCTGGACCTTGTCGGCAGCGACGTTGTCCTCGAGCCCGAACTACGCGATGCACTCTCGCCGAGCATGCGGCAGATCTGGGATGATGTCGCGCCGCGAGGCACGGCCGAGTTCACGGCGCGGATCCGCCATGAGGTCGGCACGCGGCGGACCGAGGTGGAGCTCGAGGCCACGCCTTGCGGCGAGACGGTGTCGATCGAGCCTGCGTGGTTCCCCTACCGCCTCGAACGGCTCCAGGGACGGCTGGCTTGGAAGGACGGACTGTTGCGATTCGAAGGGATTCGGGGAGTCCACGCGCGGACGACGGTCTCGACCGAAGGCACCTGCCGATTTGCCGACGACGGGGGCTGGCACGTTTCGTTCGCGAGGCTCTCGGCCGATCGATTCCGTATCGACCATGATCTCCTGCGGGCGCTGCCCCAGGGGCTCCAACTGGCCGTGGCCGACATCGGGCTCAAGGGCCTGCTCTCGGTGGATGGTGCTCTCGATATCTACTCGACAGCGCCGCGGGAAGTGACACTGCCCAACGGCCGTATGGAGTTCGTGCCCGGTCCAGCAGCCTCGGCCTGGGACGTGCAACTCGACATGGAGCAAGCGTCGCTCGACGCGGGAGTGCCGCTCACCCATGTCTGCGGAGGAATCCGCCTTGCCGGGTCGAGTGATAACCAGGCATGGCGTTCGTTTGGTGACTTGGCCATTGACACGGCGACCTGGCGTGGACTCCAGCTCACGGCCATTCGGGGCCCACTCGTGCTCGATAGTGCAGGGGCCCGATTCGGAGCGCCCGCTGCTTCGGTATCCCAGCCGGGTTCAACGCGGCGGCTCACGGCTCGCGTTGCCGGTGGAACGATGCAGCTCGATGCCCAGGTGGCTGCCAGTGAGGTGGGACAGTTTGTCGTGGGGCTGGCGCTTGCCGATGTCGATCTCTCACGGCTCACGGGCGACATCTTCGGGCGGCCGACGACGGCACGGGGTCGTGTGAATGCCGCACTCGAGGTCGGCGGCACACGGTCGGGCACCCATTCACTGGCCGGCCGTGGACACGTCCGGCTGCGGGATGCGAATCTTTATGAATTGCCCGTGATCGTGTCACTCCTCAAGATTCTCAGAGTCCGTGCGCCGGACCGGACCGCCTTCGGCAGTAGCCGGGTCGATTTCCGGATCGAGGGCCCGCGAGCCTATCTGGACACCATCGAGCTTTCGGGCGATGCGATCAGCCTCGTTGGCACTGGGGAAATCGACCTCGACTCCAATATCAGCCTCACCTTCCGGCCGATGATGGGCGAATCCGAAAACCAGCTTCCGGCAATGAAACGGCTCCTCGGTGGGGCAGGGGGGCAGTTCATGCTGGTGCACGTCGGCGGCACTCTCGCCGACCCGGTCACTTCGACCGAGGCCTTCCCGACGCTGGCGGGAGCCGTGCAAAAGCTCCAGGCCCAGAGGAAAGAACCGCCGACAGACCGTACGGCAGGAAGGCCGGAGGCGATGCGATGAGTGACTCTGGTCCAACCGCACTTTTGTCAGGGCTGGTAGATTGGGCAAAAAGTACGGTTTCGCCGGCCTGAAAACCTCGAGTGATGGAACGAATCGACGATGAACTTCGTGAAGATGCATGGCGCCGGCAACGACTACGTGTACGTCGATTGTTTTACCGAGCCGACGCCCGCCGATCCCGCACGACTCGCGCCGCGGATCGCTGACCGTCACCGGGGCGTGGGAGGTGACGGGCTGATTCTCGTGGAGCCATCCACGCGGGCGACGGCGCGGATGCGGATGTTCAACGCCGATGGCAGCGAGTCGGAGATGTGTGGCAACGGCGTGCGGTGTGTGGCGCATCTCGTGGTCGCGCGAGGGCGCGCAGCAGCGGGACCGGTGACGATCGAAACGGGCCGGGGACTCCTCACGCTTGATGTCCGACCCACCGGGCCACGGTCGTCGCAGGTGCGGGTCGATATGGGTGAGCCAATGCTCGACGCGACGGAGATTCCCATCACGAGTGCAGCAGGCGGCCGCGTAATCGATGCTCCGTGCGACGCGCTGGGTGACAAGGATGCGTGGTGGGAGATCGCCGGGCTCGACCCGCGGATGACCTGTGTCTCAATGGGCAATCCTCATGCCGTGCTCTATTGCCGGGATGCGGCAGCCGTACCCCTCGAACACATTGGCCCGAGGATCGAACGGCATGAGAGCTTCCCTCGCCGTGTGAACGTCCACTTCGTCGAGGTCCGCTCGCCTGAGCATGTCCTCATGCGGACGTGGGAGCGGGGCAGTGGCATCACGCAGGCCTGCGGCACCGGAGCGTCGGCTGTGTGCGTGGCAGGCATGCTGACGGGTCGCACGGGGCCGCGGCTCGCCGCCGATCTTCCCGGTGGGAGGCTCGCGCTCGAGTGGCCCGGATCAGGATCGGTGTTCATGACGGGGCCGGCAGAAGAGGTCTTTGCTGGAACGTGGTTCGGCGACTGAGGAGAGGAGGGTCGTGACGCTCACACGCGGTCACGGCATGGAAGGACACACGGACGTGAAGCTGACGACTCCATTTTCAATCGGTGCCTGGTCGCTTGTCTCGACCGCTGCCATCCGGCAGTGGATGGACACGCTCGATTACCAGGCCGAGTTCGGTGATCCCGAGATCGACCCGGTGCATCCGTGTTTCCGGGGCGCGAAAATCTACGTGTTCTGGCACGAAAACATCCTCATGCCGCTCTACCTGCGGGGCTACTCGAATATCGCGATGCTGCTGTCGCGGCACGCCGACGCCAACATCCTCGACCGTGTCGCGCGGATGATGGGCTTTGGGGTCGTGCGAGGCAGCACGTTCCGAGGCGGATCCGTGGCTCTTCGGGAACTGGCCGAGCGGGCCGCCGAAAGCAGCCTCACGATCACGCCTGATGGCCCACGTGGCCCACGTCGCCGCCTGGCCCCCGGTTGCATCTTCCTGGCGAGCACGCTCGGCATCCCGATCGTGGCGATGGGCATGGGTTATGACCGCCCCTGGCGAGCGGGCACCTGGGACCGGTTCGCGATTCCGCGGCCGTTTTCACGGGCCCGCGCCGTGGTGAGCCGAGCCATCAGGATCCCACCCGATCTCGATCGCGAGGGGATTGAAACGCACCGCCATGGCATGGAGCGGCTCCTCACCTGGCTCTCCGACGATGCGGAAGCCTGGGCGACCGCAAGAGCCCGACGCCCCGGTCAGCGGCCGGTTCGCAAGGAGCGGTCGCGTGTGGCCTTTAAGACAACCTCCTTGGTAGGACCACTCGGTGTTCCTTTGGCGGACGAGCTCGCCAGGCTTGGCCTGGAAGTGAACACCCCCTGCGAAGCCGAGGCAGCGTAAACTCAGCGATTCTGAACGCCGAGACCGACACGTTGTTCGAGTTGTTCGAGACGGGAGCGGAGTTCGCGAACCTCGGCTTCCAGAGATTGCATGGTCTCCGTGATGCCGCCGCTCTCTGGCCGCCTCAGGCTCGTGGCAGGCGGCCCTGGGACGAGTTGCGGCACGGGCGACACCGTCGGGGTTTCCGTGCCGATGAGCGCTGTTTCGAGCGGACGATCAAGGGACTGAAGCACGACTTCAGCCTGTTGGGACGCACCACCGGGCAGGATGTACTGGAGTGTTACCGGACGTCCGACGGGGCTCGAAGTGACCAGCCGTGTTAACTCGTCCGGGGATCGCACAGGACGGTTATCGAGCGAGACGATCACGCTCCCAGGCGGCACACCGGCCCTCGAGGCTGGAAGGTCCTGCACCACGCCGATCACGTAGGCGCCAGCAGCGTCGGGAAGCTTGAAACGCGTCTGAAGATCGGGGCCAATTGGGAGCGTTCGGACCCCGAGGGCCGTGCGGCCTGTCGGCGAGGACGGATGGGAGGGAGTCCGTAGAGGTGACGCAGGGGGCGCACTCGCTCGAGCCGATGGAACCGGGACCGCAGCCGCCGGCCCAGCATTAGTTCCCGAGCTGTCGGGCGACCCGAATGGCGGCGATGAAGCGACAAACGGAGGTGGCGCTGACACGAAGGGCGGCGGAGCGGACGGCACGTGGGTGGCAGCCGCAGGCTCTGGCGACGCTTGCCAAGTACGGGATGTGAGGGCCACGGGCCGCTCCACGGCAATGAGCGACACATCAAGAACCTGTCCACCACGAGCCACCGCCAAACTCACTCGCTGGCCAGGCGCGAGCGACGTGAGCGCTTGGGCAACGTCTTCGTCGCTCTTGATCTGCACTCCGTCTATGGCCCTCAGTTCGTCGCCCACGCCGATCCCTGCGCCGGCAGCGGGGCCCCCCACGGTGACATCGGCGATCGCCCACCTGCCGGGCTCTGTGGATTCGGCTACCTGCAGGCCAATCCAGCCGGTCCCACGAGCCTGAGCAGACGGCAACGCGGTCGCTCGTGGCGGGTTGGAAAGCAGACTCCGAGGTTCCGAGGTTCCTGGAACTGCCGAGCTCGGTGGGGGAGGAGTGATCTCGGAGCGTGGAGCCACGAACGGAAGCGGAATCGGCTCACCGGTCGTGATGTCACCAGGGTGGAAGCCTCGCGGCGGAGTATCGGCCGAAGCTGTCTCGTCGCCGAGGGCGTATGGCATGGCCGCGCAGAACAAGCCGAGCGTGAGGGCGATGGCCCATCGCGTGCTCTTAGCCGTGCGTGCCACCATCGTGCGTACCTGCTTGGTTCTCAGGAATCCTGCCTGTCGTATCCAGGCTGACGTCGGAGTATACCCGGCTGCGCCAACCTTGCGGGACCATGGAAAACACGGGCAAATCACCCGCGAATCGGATCGTTCTCAGGCAACTCACAGGTTATGCACGCGGACTCCGACAGGTGCCTGAAAACGTTTCCGACACATTCAGCCGATCACTCGCAACGTTCTTGATGCGCTTTCGGCCGAGTGCTAGCAATGGTTTGACAGCACTGACAGCACTCCTATATTCGCGAAGCCGGTTCACGAAATGGCAACATGCCGAACCGCGGCAATGAAGATCAGTTGAAGGTCGGTTGAAGATCAGTTTCACAGGCTCGGACTCGGCAGCCTCGAGTTCCTTGCCACGTCACGGATGCAGGCGTCCCGCGGAAGCGGGCCGTTCACAGGGAAGGATCCATGGGCAGAGCCGTCGCCGTTGCGACTGCGTGTGTGCAGGCGCCGATCGAAGGCGTTCGCGACGCGGTTCGAAAACGAATCGGTGACGAGCGGTTCGCGGTCTGGTTCGGTGAAGCTTCATGGAGCTTTGCGAGCGGAAGTACGACCGAGGTCGTGATTCGCGTCGGTGCAGGCATCACCCACCAGTGGCTCGAGCGGACATTTCGGTTCGATATCGAGGCCGCCGTCCGATCGGTGTGTGGGAACGATGCCCGCGTGACGTGGGAATCCGTAGCCGAAGTTCCCCCGGCGATCGAAACGCCTTCTTCCCGTCCGCTCATCGGATCGCCGCCTCGGCCGCGAGAGACCGTGGGCCTCGTCGTCAGCCCCGGGATCCAACTGTCGATTGTCGATAGCGGGCCTGACGCCCCGCCCCCTTCATCGATCCCGTCCCGGAGGTCGGCCCGTGGACGCGGTGAATACATCGTGGGTGCGTGCAACCGCATGGCCTGGGCTGCCGTCGAGATTGCAGCCTCGCGGCCGGGCGAAATGTCGCCACTGGTGATCCACGGCCCTGGCGGTGTCGGCAAGTCCCATCTTCTCGAAGAGGCCTGTCGCCGCGCTCGCAAACTCCATCCCGGAATGCAGGCGGTGCTGCTCTCAGCCGAGCAGTTCACGACGTCGTTTCTCCAGGCGCTCCACGGCCGTGGCCTTCCGGGCTTTCGCCGCAGCATCCGATCTGCCGACATACTCGCGATCGACGACCTCCAATTTTTTGTTGGAAAGCGGGCGACGATCCAAGAGCTGCAGCAGACCATTGACGCCCTCTGCCGGCAGGGCAAGCAAATCATCGTTGCATGCGACAAGGATCTGGATGCCCTCGGGGATCTCGGAAGTGATCTGCTCGGTCGGCTTCGTGGTGGTATGACGGCACGGCTTCTTCCGCCTGACTACGACGTGCGGCGAGGTATCGTGACTGCGCTGGGTCAATCTCGCGGGCTCGAGATACCCGATGACGTGGTCCACCACGTGGCCACCTCCATGACTCGCCACGCCCGCGAGCTGGCAGGCGCCGTCAATCGCCTCGAGGCCACGAGCCACATGCTGGGCCTCCCGATCACGCTCGACCTTGCCGAAGAGGCACTTGCCGACCTCGTGCGGTCGAGCAGCCGTTGCCTTCGGCTTCCCGACATCGAACGGGCCGTCTGTGGTGCCTTCGGCATTGAAGAGGGAGGCTTGCAGTCGAGCCGACGCTCCCGTGCCGTGAGCCATCCGAGGATGCTCGCAATGTACCTGGCCCGCAAGCACACCCGCGCGGCACTCTCGGAGATCGGTGGCTACTTCGGTCGTCGCAGCCACTCGACCGTGGTGACGGCGCACAAGTCAGTCGCCTCGTGGCTGACAGCCAAAACACCGATCGTGCTCGGCGGCGTTGCCTGGGATGTCGGCGAAGCGATCCGCCATGTCGAAGACATCCTGCGAGCGACGTAGCGAGTTGACTGTGAAAACAGTCTGCCGTCGCACGAAGCGGCGGTCGGCCAAGTGGAGAAAGGCCATGGATGGCTTTTTCCACGGACAGCTAGGGCCGCGATTGTGGCAGGGGGCCTTCCTCGAGGCTGGCTTTGTAGCGGACACTCGACTGCGGGCCACCGAAGCCGACGACCCGGCGATCGATCGCCGTGTGGCGGCTCACGATCCGACCTTCTTCGATATCGAAGCGGATCGTCCCGTCCCAGATCCGCTCGAGGAGCCTGGCTTCGAGCCGCGGGTCGTCGAGCGGTGTGAGAACGGTCGTATCGACGGCGATCGTGGCGACACCGTCGCGGATGTCCATGAGGCGGTACCGCAGCCGCGTGCGGACGGCCTTGCGGGGTCCGTTCGGTATCTCGACCACGACCTCGTCGGGAACCGTCCAGGTGTGGCCTGGCGCCACTGTGTCTTCGGGAAGCGGCACGATTACGAGATCACCGGAGGCTGCTGCCGGGCAGGGCCGCAGTTCGCGACGCTCCAAGACACGCCCGTCGGTTGCCACCCGCAGTCGCACCAGAGGGACGCCGAGACTCGCCCGCACGGCCTCGTAGCCGGGAGGGGGCTCGTCATCGCCGCTGCTTGACCAGCGAACGTCGCCTCGATCGCTCGACCGGGAAGTCATCGTGACATCATCCACGGTCTGTTCGAGCGTGGCCACACCCTCGGTATCGACGTCGGTCACGCGCCATGTCCGCGTCGAGTCGGTCATGGTTTCCACCGACTCGGTGACACCACTCATGGTGGTCTCGGTCAGGGCGCGATGCTCGACCCGTGACGAGATGGCGTCGCCGGCATGGAAGGCATACCGGAGGAGGAACGTTTCGGAAGAAACTTTGGGCTCAGCGAAGGCCGATGTGGCCCCACCAATGGCGAGCATCCCTGCGATGATTCCGCGGAAGCCGATCATGATTCGTCTCCATGATTTGCTCCATGATTTGCCCGCTCGGCCGCCCGCAGACCGCCTCCCCATGCGAGCTTGTCACGCAGCGTGTCGTAGTAGCCGTGGCCACCGATTTCGACGAGCGTGAATCGTGGCGCTGCCCTTCGGATTCGCAGGGCGTCGCCTGGCAGGAGCGGTGTGATCACTTGGCCATCGACCATGCAGGCCGAGCCGGCATTCGGCCGTGGCACTCGGATCTCGTACTCACGGGTGGCTGAGTCGATCACGGTGCGATTGGTGAGGGTATGAGGGTTGAGCGGCGTGAACACGAAGGCGTCCATGTCCTTGCGGACGATGGGACCTCCAGCCGACAGGTTGTAGGCCGTCGAGCCCACCGGTGTCGAGACGATTAGGCCGTCGGCACGGTACGTGGTCGCAGACTCACCATCGACGACGAGATCAATCTCGATCATCGTGAACGGGGGCCCGGCCAGGACGGCCGTCTCGTTGAGCCCGAGGTCGCGGCGGATGGCGGAACCTGCTCGGAGAATCTCGCACTCGAACATCATGTGGTCGACGAGCCTGAAGCGACCGGCCATGAATTCGGCGACTGCGTGGGCGGCGTGCTGGCGGGGTGTATCAGCCAGGAATCCGAGCCGGCCGAGATTGATGCCGAGGGCCGGTACCTGCTCGTAGGCCATCCACCGGGCGGCGCGGAGGATCGAGCCATCGCCCCCCAAGACCACGACGAGGTCGGTGCCCGTTGGAAGCGGCTGCGGCGGCCCGGCATCCGTCTCGACGAGGCGAGTGATGCGATGGCCATGCGTTTCGAGCAGGCTCATGATTCGCAGCGAGTCATCAGCTCCGGCAGCCACGCCGACGATGACGACACCGAGCGGCGCAGACGGTGGCTCGAGAGAACGCAAACGGGTGTCGGGCGGCATGATGGCGACAACCGCCTTCCAGGATCAGGAATCAGGATCAGGAAACACGATTCAGGAATCAGGCGTCAGTCGTCGCAGCAGCCGTTGCAAGCGGAGCACGGCCGGCCATCTGCCGACAGGCCATCGCGATCCCAGCCGTATCGAGGCCCAGTTCAGCAAGGAGCTCACCCCGCTCGCCATGCTCCACGAAACGATCGGGGAGGCCGAGCCGTCGGATCGGGCCGACGGTGAGACCGGCGTCGGAGACGAGTTCCAAGACGGCGCTGCCGAAGCCGGTGGGGAGCGCGTTCTCCTCGACCGTCACCGTCCATGGAGCAGCCTCAATCCGCTCGAGAAGCGAGCGGTCGAGTGGCTTCACGAATCGGGCGTTGACAACCGCGATGTCGAGTCCCTCATGCCGCAGGTTCGCGGCGGCCGTGAGAGCCTGGCCGAGGAGCGTGCCACACGCAATCACGAGGCCGTCAGGTCCTTCGGCAAGCGGCTCGGATTTCCCCGACTCGATCGCAGCCCGCGGCATGGCATGCCGCTCGACGGTGGCCTTGGGGTAGCGGATTGCCACCGGGCCATCGTGGCCGATCGCCCACTCGAGCATCGCCTCGAGGTCGTGTTCATCGCCCGGCGCGAGCACGGCCATGTTGGGGAAGAGCCGCAGGTAGCCGAGGTCGAAGGCCCCGTGATGCGTTGGTCCGTCTGGGCCGGTAAGCCCTGCCCGGTCGAGCATGAACGTCACGGGAAGATTCTGGAGGCAGACTTCCTGGAAGATCTGATCGTAGGACCGCTGGAGGAACGTGCTGTAAATATCGACGATGGGCCGACAGCCTGCCTTGGCCTGCCCTGCGGCAAAGGCGACGGCGTGCGATTCACAGATCCCCACGTCGAAGAAACGATCGGGAAACTCTGTCCGCACGCTCTCGAGCTTGTTGCCCTGGCACATCGCCGCCGTGATGGCGGTGACCCGAGTGTCGCGCCGCATGACGTCGGCAATCGCCGCGGCCGCGGTGTCGGTGTAGGCCCGCGCGGCTGATTTTTTCAGCGTGACGATGCCTTCTTCGTCATCACATTCGAATGGGGCGGGAGTGTGAAAGAGAACGGGGTCATCCTCGGCCGGCTTGAAGCCATGTCCCTTCTCGGTGAGGACATGGAGCAGGATCGGGCCCTCTTCGTCCTTCACGAGATCGAGGTAGCGGATGAGCCCAGGGAGCGAGTGCCCTTCGACGGGGCCGAAGTAGCGGACCCCCATCGCCTCGAAGAGGGCGCCACCGTGGAGCGTGGTCTTGATCGAATCCTTGACGTTGTTGAGCATCTTCTCCATCTGCTCGCCAACCACCGGCACGCCCTTGATGATCCCGCCAGCCTGCTGCTTGATGCCTCGGTACCAGGGGTTCGTGCGGATGATGTCGAGGTACTCGGCGAGGGCCCCGACCCGCGGGCAGATTGACATCTTGTTGTCGTTGAGGATCACGAGCAGCCGCTTCTTGAGAAAGCCGGCATTATTGAGCGCCTCGAAAACGATTCCCGACGGAAGGGCGCCGTCGCCGATGACCGCGACGCTTCGGCGATCATCCTCGCCTTGGAGGCCGTCGCCGCTAGCCAGGCCGAGGGCCGTCGAGACGCTGCATCCGGCGTGGCCCGTCATGAACAGGTCGTAGGGGCTCTCTTCCGGGTTGGGGTAGCCCATGAGGCCACCGCGGGTACGGATCGTGCCAAACTGGGCGAACCGACCGGTCACGAGTTTGTGGGGATAGATCTGATGGCCCGTGTCCCAGATGAGTCGGTCGCGGCTGAAATCGAACACCCGGTGGAGCGCCAGGCAGAGCTCGACGACCCCGAGGTTCGACGCGAAGTGGGCCGTGCGAGTGGTCGCCACCTCACAGAGGGCCTGCCGCATTTCGCCTGCGAGCTGTTCAAGCTGTTCGATCGAAAGGCCGCGAAGGTCCGCTGGCGAGGTGATCGAGGGGAGGATGGTTGGCATGGGAGGAGGTTCCAGTCTTGTGAAGCAGGGTGTCAGTGGTCGCGACTCACGATCCAGTGGGCAAGCGTCGCCAGATCCTCGGCCGCTGGTCCGAGCTCCCGAGCCGCACTCGCGGCCTCGGAAGCAAGCTCATGGGCCCGCTCGCGTGCTGCTGCGATGCCAAGCACCGTGGGGAACGTGAGCTTGCCGCGGCCGGCGTCTTTGCCGACTCGTTTACCAAGGGAAGCCTCGTCCCCTTCCGCGTCGAGGATGTCGTCGGCAATCTGAAACGCCAGACCAAAGCCGCGGCCGAAGCGGTCGAGCAAAGCAAGCTGGTCGTCAGTCGCCTGCACAGCGAGGCCACCCAGCTCGAGCGAAGCCCGAAAGAGCGCGCCGGTCTTGCGACGATGAACCCGCTCCATCCAGGCGACTTGTTCGTCAGAGGCAGCGTGCGAGAGGTCGGCAATCCAGCCCCGCTCGAGGGCGAGGTCGTCTACCTGCCCACCCACGAGCGCCGCGGCCCCAGCGGCTCGGGCCAGC
>JBGTKO010000344.1:0-1673 GCA_041744595.1 Pirellulales bacterium | reverse complement strand
CCGGCTGGAAGCGCCAGGAGCCGAGCGGCCGTTGCGAGTTTGCGGAGTACGGCCGACGCTTGAGCGGCGATCGCGATCGGGCTTTCGCCAGTCTCGAGAATGGCAGCAAGCTCGGCCATCGCACGGGGCGTGTCGCCCGAGGCGGCGGCATCGATCATCTCCCAGGCTGGCCGCTCGCCAGGCGTTGCGGCAAATGTGTCGATGGCTTCGGGAGGCACGCTCTTGCGTCGATCGGCCTCGGGCATCGCGGCAAGGAGCCGAGCAAGCGCCTGATCGATGAGGCCGAGGTTGCCGGCGAGCCGTTCGAGCAGCGCCTCAGCGGTCGCAGCAGCGAGGATGAGCCCGTGGATGGCTTTGGCCCATTTTCGTACCCAGCCCGCGAGGTCGCGTTTGTTGCCAACCGTCGTCTCGATGACGAGGCCATTCTTCGCGGCCGCCTTGGCCAGTCGTGTCGTTGCCGGAAACGTCCGCACCTCAAGGATCACGAGCCCGCGACGGCCACGAGCCACACCGGCGACGTTTTCGAGGGGCTCGCGGGACGCTGTCACAAATGTGTCGGCCTGCCTGACCACTGCCGCGCGGGTGGCTGTGGCGAAGAGCGGGATCGTGGCTGCCTCGTCAAAGACATCCCGCGGATCGAGCGGCTGGGTACCGTCAAACTCTCGCCACGCCCAGTCGCGATCGGCCTCGTCGGGTACGAGTTGGTCCCGGAGGAGCCCTAAAATGCGTCCAGCAAGAAAAGGCTCGTCGCCATGGAGCACGACAATCGAAGCGGAGCCGACATCGAGGCTCTCGGGCTCGATCAAAACATCAAGTGCGTGTGTGCCGCCAGCCAACGTGCGTACCTCGGGGGATAGCACGTAGCGTAGCGGATGCACCACCGATTCCCACGACGTCCAATCGCTACGGCCCAGGCAACGCTCGGAGCGATCCGAGGCGGCCGGAGACCCGGGTCGGGGCGACCGACACCGGCTCCGCGCTCACGGTCGAGCCCATGTTGCCCGCGGAGTCAGTTGCCTCGACGCGGAGGAACGTTCGGGCCGGTACGCTCTTGCCAGGCTCCCAGCGATGGCTGCCCTCGTTGGCGAGTCCCGTGGCAATCGTCGCCCATGGGCCGCTCGGGTTCGGCGAGTACATGAGCCGCACAGAGTTGCTGGTGAGGAGCGGATCGCGGGCGGCATAGCGGATGATGAGTGTGTCGTCGGTGCCGGTTTCGTCGCGATCAACCGCGATGATCTCGACCTGCGGTGGCTCGTCATCGACGCCAACCCACGCGTCAGGCTCTGAGCCGCTCCGAGGGCCCCCCTCGGCGTCGGGCACGTCGGCCACGAGCTCGAGCCGCACGCCATAGAAGCCGGTCTCGGGAAGCTCGACTGCGATCGGGCTTCGGCACTGCTTATCGATAGCAGCACGCTGCCAAGTTACTCCTCCGTCAATGGTCGTCCAGAGCTCAGCACGCAGTGGACCGGCAGTCCGGCGAACAGCGGGAATCTCGTAGTCCCACGCGAAGCGGCGGGTGTTCACGAGGTGGAGCGGTCGGCCTCGGTATTCGAGTGGGCTTCCGTCCTGGCTGCTTTTCGTAGCGCTGGCGGCAGCAGCCAGCATCGCCGTGGTCCCGCTCGGGGCTACGGAGCGGCTTGCGTCGAGCTTCGCTCGCGGCAGAAGACCTGCAG
>JBGTKO010000343.1:0-5480 GCA_041744595.1 Pirellulales bacterium | reverse complement strand
GGGCTGCCGAGGGCTGGGTATAGGGTGCCACCGACGGCGAGGTGGTTGGCATGGCGGCGGGAGTGGCCGCGGGAGACGGATGCACTGGGATCGCCGGAGCCGTGGAGGCGATCGCGGGAAAACGGCTGGTGTCGCGAAGCGGCGGCGATGCCTTCCCTTCGGCAAAGTTCGAGAGTTGGCGAACCTTGTCGGCCACGCTCGTGTCGTCTGCCGACGAGGAACTCTCGAAATTGCCACCGAATGCTGTCAACTCCGCGGCCGAGGCCTTCTCGTGTTCGTTCCGCGGCGTGGCCGTCGATGCCGTTACCTGGGCTGCGCGGGCCGCAGCGGCAACAAACTCGGCTGGCGTTGTTGGACAGTCGAATCGGGAGATCGCTCCACCATGGCTGTCGAGAACAGCCACGCTCGGGATGCGATCGATGGCGAGTGACTTGACGACATCCGGTCGCGCATCGACGTCAACTTGAACGGGTTCGAAGCAGGCGGAGATGACCGCTTCGACCTCGTCGTTGGCGAAGACCTCGGGGTTCGGTTGCTCGTCCCATGTCGCGACGAAGAGTGCGAAGACCGGCTTGCCACTCGCGGCCGAGGCCTCGCGGGCAGTGGGAAGATCGCGGTGCCACGTGATCTCTGCCGACGCGAGTGCTGGGAGGCCGGCCATCACAGCGGCAACCAGGAGGCGCGACAGGAGGTTGACGTGTTGAGCCGGGCGCTGGTGGCCCAGTTCGCGGTGGAGAACTCGAATTCGGATATCGGCGAGGATCATAGCTGCGACCTCATTGTCGAAAAGGGCGACCGCTCGGCGGGCAGCCCAACCTTGTCTCGTGTATCGGTTGGAACGGTCGGAGGAATTGCGACGAAAATGCGAGGTCACCCGATTTCCGTGTTTTTCTCGACGAACCACCGATTTTGGCTGCCGCACGCGACTCCGTAGTTTCCCCTGCTTGACAGCCACGAGGGGTCAGCGGATACTTCCGAAGTCTTCCGAGACACATGGAGATCAGGCAGTTTCTCGCCTCTCGGTGTGGCGGCAGAAGGCTTGGTTTCCGTCTCGGATGGTTTTGGGACGGGTTCCGGTTAGAGATGCGCCGTACGTCGGCCTTGGTGCCGTCCGCGATTCGGAGCGTTTCACCGCGGTCCCGTTTCCTTTTTGCCGTCATGGCGACGGCATTCGTTTGAATGGTTTTCCGCGACGCGGCGAGGTGCCGGCGCGAGAGGCCTGAGACCTGTGAGATCCCGTCAAGGGTCCATATCCTGCCGACCACGGCTTCCGGGCCAGACGTCGGGTGTCTGAAAAGACGTGTACATGGTCGATGACCCGTTCCGAAAGCGGGCTCGAGTGCGGTTGGCCGGGATGCCAGTTCGTTTGCCAAGTGTTTGATTTTTCTGGAGGGTTTGGAGTTTTTCATGTCGAAGCGTAGGCGATCACGGGGACGGACCGGCGGCGGATACGGTGGGCCAGGGGCTGGGCCTGGCTATGGTGGCCAGGGAGGTCAGCAGGGTGTGCAAGGCCCTGGACCAGGGCAGGGGCAGGGGGGGTATGGTCGTCGTCGCGGGCGGTATCGCCGTGGCGGTGGTGGCGGGCCTCCACCGACGGGCGCAGGCGCCGTGGGCATGGATAGCGACGGCATGCGGCCCCCGGAGCTCGAGCCCGAGGTGTCTGAAAATGGCGAACCGATTCCGCTCGAGCCTGGGGTGGGCGTGCTCGAGATGCACCCCAACGGCTACGGCTTCCTGCGAAGTGCCGAGAACAACTACACGCGAGAGCGAACCGACCCGTTCGTGCCAGCGCAATTGATCGATCGGTATCGTCTGCGAGAAGGCGTCTACCTGCATGCGTTGGTGCAGCCCGGCCGTCGGCAGCAGGGGCCGCGGGTTCGCGAGATCGAGCAGGTCGAGGGCATGCCGCCGGACGACTACGTCAACGTCAAGTCGTTTGACCAGCTCACGCCGATCAATCCGGAATCCTGGCTTCGGCTCGAAACGGGGCAACAGCCGATCACGACCCGCGTAATGGACATCCTCACACCGCTTGGCAAGGGTCAGCGGGCGCTCATTGTCGCCCCGCCAAGGACCGGCAAGACGGT
This sequence comes from Pirellulales bacterium, assembly GCA_041744595.1. Classification (GTDB taxonomy): domain Bacteria; phylum Planctomycetota; class Planctomycetia; order Pirellulales; family UBA1268; genus QWPN01. The sequence goes on along the minus strand of JBGTKO010000343.1, from coordinate 3,393 downwards.
GCTGCTCCAGCAGATCTCGCAGGCCATCACGCTGAATCATCCGGAGCTGACGCTCGTGATGCTGCTCGTCGATGAGCGGCCCGAGGAAGTCACAGACATGAAGCGGAGCGTGAAGGGCGACGTGCTGGCCAGCTCGCTCGACTGCGACGTGGAGAGCCATGTGCGGCTGTCGCAGCTTGTGATCGAACGCTGCAAGCGGATGGCAGAGACGGGAAAAGACGTCTTCCTCCTCATGGACTCGATTACCCGCATGGCACGGGCATTCAATAAGTGGGTGGGCAACACCGGCCGCACCATGTCGGGCGGCGTCGATATCAAGGCGCTCGACATTCCCAAAAAGCTCTTCGCCACGGCCCGTGTGTTTGAAGAAGGGGGATCGCTCACGATCGTCGCAACGGCGCTGGTGGACACGGGCAGCCGGATGGACGAACTGATTTTTCAGGAGTTTAAAGGCACGGGCAACATGGAGCTCGTGCTCGACCGGAAGCTCGCCGACCGGCGGGTCTGGCCCTCAATCGACATCTCCCAGTCGGGCACGCGGCGCGAGGAAAAACTTCTCGATCCCAACACGCTCCATGCCGTGAACATGCTCCGGCGAACGCTCTCGAGCATGCATCACGTCGATGCGATGGAGCAGCTCACGAAACAGCTTGCTAAGTTTAAGAGCAATCGCGAGTTCATCTCGCTCATCGCGAGCTCGCGGGAGGAGTAAGCACACGCGGTTCCGCTAGGGCTGGACGTCTCGGGCCTCGAGGCGACCAAGCCAGTAAGCGTATTGCGGATCGCCGCAGCGGAACGAAAAGACCGCGTCAGGGAGCCGGGATTCAGCCGGACCATCCGACTGAACCCGCACGACGAGGGCACCATCAGTGCGCTTCTCGATGGAGAGACGCTCGTCGGGGATACGAACCGGTTCGGCACTGCCGCTCATCACTATTACCTGCCGTGCGGGCCGCCGAGGGACGACTGGCCCATCGGCATCCCCACGGAGAGTATGCCACTTCCCTGGCTCTGATGCCAGCGTGATGCCGTTCTGAAGGGCCGCTTATGGCGCGAGCTCCGCCTCCGCCACGCTTTGACATGGCTCTCGCAGCACCGGTATCATTTGGGCTTTCGCGCCCCGCGCCGTTCGTCCACGAACGAGGGGGAGGAGGAGCCCGTCATGACGCCTTTCGCGTCCGTTGCCGACGATTTTTACGTCAACATGAACCTTGCGACGGAGATGGATCTCCCGTCCCAGCGGGAAACCATCCTCCAGTATTTCGAGCAGATGCAGCGCCGATATCCGACGATGCGGAAGTTCTACTGCCGCGACAAGCGGGACTATGTCCTCGAGGAAGATAAGGAGCAGGGTCGCTACCGGTGGGCCGCCGTCGAGGCTCGAAGGCTCTGCTCAGGGCAGGTCAATCCAACCACGATTGAGGAGGCCATAGCCCAGCACCGGCTCGTCCTCGACCTGGCACCAGCCTTTCTCTCGGTCAGTCCACTCGACTGCGAAGCGCTCGACGTGCTTTTTGGTTTTGATTTCGCATACCGTGGCAACCACAACGCGCTCTTGGCCGAGGCCCTCGGTGTGGGGCCATCACTCGAGCGATTTGCCGATATCCCTGGCGCCCGGGTGATCAACCATGAGCCGTCACTCACGTTGGCCCTCGACGAGGATTGCCGCACCCAGGTGCGGATTGGCACGGAGACACGGACAAACGCATTCCAGGTTCGCACCGGGGAGTTCGCCGAAGAACAATTGAGCATCTACGTGACCGCGAGGCAGTATGGAAGCCTTGACCCAGACATGTCGTACGTCGACTGCCTTGAGCGGCTGAGCGCCGTGGCTCGCGAAGTCGTCGAGACCTGTGTCGTCGATCAGATTCTTCGGCCCCTCGCCCGTACGATCGCACTCAAATAGCCGAGCCGCCAGACCACAAGGATTTCAGCGGCTGCGGTCGCTTCGCCCCGACTTTGTGCGGGCAGCGAGGTTGCCAGCGATCACGATTCCGATCGCTTCAACCCAACTCGGCACATCAAGCACCGAGCCGAGGCCGCTCTCTTCGAGAACATCGTCGGTGTCATCGTGTCGCGGACGGGATGCCCCGTCCCGTGCCGCCTCTTCCACCCCGAGGAATTCAAGTCCCTCGTCGTCTTCATCGAAGCGGCCCGATACGGGGGAAAAATCGGCGCGTGGTCCACGTTCGCGGCGCGGGCGAGATTCATCCGGGTCGCGGCGACGTTCCCGCCTCCCCCGAGTTCCCGCCTCTGGTCGCGGAGCCGCGGTCTCGGCCGACGATTCATTGCCTGCACTGCGAGTTCGTCGACGCCGCCGGGGACGGCTGTCACCCCTGCTTCCTTCGGATCGCGCCGGTCGCTCGGGACGGTTGTTGGTTCCGGCTGGCCGGGTTGCGCCCGGGCGGCTCCCATAGCTCGCGGGAAGAGGCTCGTCATCGCGATCCTCTGACCTGCTCTCCTGCATTGGCTCTTGGGCCGGCCGCTCGACCGTCTCGCCGCTCCGGCTCCTCCCACGGCCTCCGCGACGTCCGCGGCGCCGCCGTTTCCTCGGTCGCTCGTCGCCGGCACCATCGCCTTCGGCCAGGGGACGCCCTTCACCGTCGAGCACCTCGTCTGTCACATCATCGCGATCGTCGTCGGTCGAATTCTCGCTGTCGCCTCGTTGACGATATTCCGTCTCGTCGTAGCTCCGCCGAGCCGGGAGAGGTTCTTCATCGGACCTTGGTCGGCGTTCGCGATCACCGCCCGTGGCAGTGGGTTCTGGGCGGTCGCGGGGCACGTCATCCCGATCACTCCGCCGATGGCCGCGACCGCCCCGCCGACCGCGTCGCCTCCGCGAACGATCCTCACCATCGTCACGTGGACCGGTGTCACGGTCGGACGCCTGGGGGAGTTGAGGCCGAACCTCGTCCCGATCGGCGGCTCGCTCATCGTGACGCTCGGCTCCCGGGCTTTCAGGTTCTGGGCGTCGGGCTGGCCTGGCGGGTGGTGGTGGTGTCGGTGTCGGTCGCTCGTCACGGCCCTCGATCCCGAGGTCAGAGGCGATGGAATCCCAGCTATTGGCTGACGGCAGCGGCTGGGTTCGGGGCTTGGCTGGTGGCGCGTCGCGGCGCGGCGGGGGAGTCGCGGGGTGAGGCGAGGGAGGTGTGGGCTCGTTCGAAGGGGTGGCGCCGAGGGATTCAGCGAGAGAATCCCAGGGATCGTGGCCAGCGTTGTCCGGCATAACGGCTTTCAATCGATGAGTGGAGGCGGCCACAGCGTGCGGCCAATCCTCCGCAGAATACACCGCCGCTTCCGAAAACGGGAGCCCGGAGGTGCGCCCGGCGGCCGGATGGCCGCGAAGCGCGAGATCAGGCGCCCCGGCTGCTCAGGCGAACCACACCGCATGGC
>JBGTKO010000342.1:0-2617 GCA_041744595.1 Pirellulales bacterium | reverse complement strand
CGGACGTTCGCTACGGGCATCCATGCCCTTCGCTCACTCGGTGTAGCCCTCTCTTCGCCATCCTGGCTGCGCTCGGCCTACAACGCCGGCTCTGCGGCGCGGGCAACCCCGGGCCGGTCGTGCCGGCATTGGTTCAGGCATGCTCTTCGTACCTCGACTCTCCGAGTCGAGTCTGGAAAAGCCAAGAATCAGTCGGGCATCCTTTCGGCGGGGCGTGCCGGCTAGAATCTGGCCGCCACTATTCCTGCGGGGTTGCGCGATTGCCTCTTGAAGCCAAACCACTGTTTCGGCCCGATGTGCTCCGATCGCATCTCGCAGCGTTCCCGATGCCGGGCGTTGATAGATCGAAGCTCGGCCACTGGGCGACGCTCATCGCCTCGGGCCGGATAGATGAGTTTCGCGAACAAGAACTCCTCCGGGCGTTTCTGGCGGATTTCTTCGTCGGAATTCTCGGCTACACGCGACCCGCGGGGCATGAGCGGTACACGATTGGCTACGAGCGGCATGTCGAGATCGACGGGAAGTTTGCCGATGCGGTGCTCGGGGATTTCAACGGCCACCATCGGTTTGTGGTGGCGATCGAGGGGAAGGGGCCGCGTGACCCGCTCGACCGACCGTATGCCGGGCGGCGCATGTCGGCAGTCGATCAAGGCTATCGATATGCCATCAACCTGCCGTGCGATTGGATCATCGTCACGTCGATTCGGCAGACCCGGCTCTACCACAAGGGCTCCAATCAGCACACCTACGAACGGTTTGATACCGAGCAGCTTGCCGATGACGAAACCGCCCTGAAGCGGTTCGTGTTTCTGCTGGGGGCCGATCGCGTCGTCCCGCAATCTGGCCCATGCCATTTCGCTGGCCTGCTGGCGGAGTCCGACAAAGTTGGCCGTGAGCTGACCAAGTCGTTCTACGTCAGCTACGCCAACATGCGGCAGGATGTGTATGAGCTTCTGAGCCGCGACAACCCGCAGGTGCCTCGCCCCGATGTCCTGAGCAGCACGCAAAAGCTTCTCGATCGTGTGCTCTTCATCGCCTTCAGCGAGGACCGCGGGCTGGTGCCGACTGAGTCGCTCCGCAAGGCCTACGACCATGCCGACCCCTACCATCCGCGGCCCATCTGGCAGAATTTTCATGGGCTTTTTGAGTCGATCAATCGTGGCAATGCCGCGCTCGGCATTCATGCCTACAACGGCGGCCTCTTTGCGACCGATCCGCTTCTCGATTCGCTGACTGTCTCCGACGAGGTCTGCGGCCATCTCCGCGACCTCGGCGACTTCGACTATCGCCCGGCGCACGAGGCGAGCGGCGAGACCAAGGTCATCGACGTCGACATTCTCGGCCATATCTTCGAGCAGTCGATTTCCGATCTCGAAAAGCTCCGCAACGAGTTGGATGGCCTCGCCGAGCCCGTGGGCCCGGAGAAGCACAAGACCCGCCGCAAGCGGGAGGGGGCGTTCTACACGCCGTCATTCATCACGCGATACATCGTCGAGCAGGCCCTTGGCGGCGCGGTTCGCGATCGCTTTGAGGATCTCCGCGTGGCCCATGAGGCCGCGGCACGTGGGGCGACGAAGACGGCGCTCAGTGATCCGGCGGTGTACGAGCTCGACAAGCTCACGAAGCCTGGTCGGGCGGCGCTCGTGAAGTTTTGGGAAGCCTGGCAGGACGAGCTTACGACGATTCGGATTCTCGATCCCGCCTGTGGAAGCGGCGCGTTTCTGATTGAAGCCTTTGATCAGTTGCACGCGACCTACCAGGAATCCAACTCGCGGCTGCTCGAGCTCCGTGGGCACCACACCATTTTTGATGTAGACAAGCGGATTCTCGAAAACAACATCTACGGCGTCGATCTCAACGACGAGGCCGTAGAGATCGCGCGGCTGAGCCTATGGATCAAGACAGCGGCCCGCGGCAAGGCCCTCACGAGCCTCGACCATGCGATTCGCGTGGGCAACAGCGTGGTGGCCGACTCGGCCGTCCACCCCAAAGCGTTTGCGTGGCAAGCCGCATTCCCCGAAGTGTTTGAGCACGGCGGTTTTGATGTGGTGATCGGCAATCCGCCGTACGTGCGTCAGGAATGGCTCAGCGAGTTCAAGCCCTACTTGCAGTCGGCCTACAAGGCGTATCACGGCATGGCCGACCTGTATGTCTATTTTTATGAGCTCGGCATCAATCTCTTGAAGCCGGGCGGTCTGCTTTCGTTCATCGTCACGAACAAGTGGATGAAGGCAGGCTACGGCGAGCCGCTTCGACGCTTTTTCAGCGAGCATGCATGGACCGAGTCCGTCATCGATTTCGGGCACGCCAAGCAGATTTTTGAGGATGCCGACGTGTTTCCGTCGATCCTCGTGGCGCGAAAGCCCACGAAGGCTCCGAAGCCGAAGACCGCCCGGCTCTGTGCGATCCCGCGGGATCAACTTCGTGTCGACGACCTCAGCCGCCAGATCGAATCCGAAGGTGTTGAGTTGCCGCTCGCCCAGCTTGGCGCTGACTCCTGGCAGCTTGAGCCACCGGGTGTCACGACCTTGCTCCGTAAACTTATTTCTACGGGTATTCCACTTGTCGAGTTCACGGGCAAGGAACGCTATCGTGGGGTGACAACAGGGCTGAATGA
>JBGTKO010000341.1:0-4582 GCA_041744595.1 Pirellulales bacterium | reverse complement strand
GCACGCGATCGCCGCCGGCGCGGCTGACGTGCAAGTGGTCGCCGGCGTCGAGCACATGCACCACTTGCCAATGGATTCGGCGATCGACATCCATCCGCGGGTCTTCGCACGCTCGAGCCGTGGAATGCTCTCAATGGGTCTCACCGCCGAGCAGCTCGCGGCGGCCCACGGCATCACGCGTCGTGCCCAGGAGGAATATGCGGTCGAAAGCCACCGCCGGGCAGCAGCCGCCACGGCCGCCGGGCTTTTTGAGAGCGAGATCGTCCCGGTCATCGGGCATGACGAGACTGGCGGCATCATCGACGTATGCGCCGATCAGTCGATTCGCCCCGACACGACGCTCGACGCGATGGCGGCACTCGAGCCGGTGTTCCTGCCCAAGATCGGCACGGTCACCGCTGCGACAAGTGCGCCGCTAAGTGACGGGGCCGCAGCAATGGTGGTGATGAGCGAAGCTGAGGCTTTGCGGCAAGGGCTCGAACCGATGGCCCGCGTTGTGGCGACTGCTGTTGTCGGTGTTCCCCCGTCCGCCATGGGCACCGGCCCGATCGTGGCCACGAGGAAACTTTTGTCACGACCGGCGGTGGCAGGCATCACGCTTGCCGACATCGACCTGGTCGAGCTCAATGAAGCCTTTGCGTCGCAGGCGATTCACTGCATTCGAGAGCTGAGACTCGACGCTGGAAAAGTCAACGTCCGCGGAGGCTCGCTCGCGATCGGTCATCCGCTGGGTGCGAGCGGCGCGAGGATCACCACGACGCTTCTCCACGCCCTGCGCGCTTCCGGAGGCCGCTATGGATTGGCCACCATGTGCATTGGCCTCGGTCAGGGCATCGCCGTGCTTTTCGAGCGAGTGGCTCGATGATGATCACGTTCGTGCTTGCGCTGGGTGATGGAACGTCCAATGTGGGCGCGGAGTTGCCCGTGTCATGGAGCCGGACGTTCGCTGCGGCCATCGCTCGGCCGCAGGCGGCCTCGCTTCCATGGCCTCCGCTCACTCGGAGGAAACTTCGCTTCGCCCTCCAGGCTCCGCTTGTTTCCTACGCCGGCTCCATGACACGGGCAACCCCGCGCCGGGGACCGTATTCGCAGGCGGAATTGCCTCCCCGTAGCCCAGTTGCTCCCAACCGTAGCCCAGTGCTCCGGAATTAGGTCAATGCGGCACGTCCTTGCATGACGCTCCCGATACCAGCAATCGCCCCGCCCGACACGGCCACCACGCTCGCCAGCCTTCTGGCGTTTCGAGTAGCCGTCACACCTGATCAGCCTGCGGTCGTTGTTTTCGGAACCCGTCAGAGCGCCACGTGGGCGGACCTTGCGGCCGCAACGCTTCACGCTGCGGCCGACATGGAAGTCGCGGGGCTCACCCGCGGTGACCGCGTCGTGCATGTCGGGCCACATTCCCTCGAATGGATCGTCGTCGATCTGGCGTGCCTGCTTGCGGGATTTGTTTCGGTGCCGCTGCATGCCGATGGTTCAGTTGTGGAGCATCGCGACCAGATCGAATGGTTCGACCCTCGAGGTGTTGTGCTGCATAGGTCGGCGATACGGGCGGGGCTTGATGCCCGCGACTTCCGTGGTCGCGTTGTCATCAGGCCGCCTGAAGATGCTTGGCTCGTTCGCTCGAGTAAGAGCGTTGAGCGAGTCACGGAGGCACTTGCCACACGCGTCGCGGCTACTGATCCCGATGCCCCTGCGACGATCGTGCTTTCGTCGGGCACAACCGGCGTGCCGCATGGAATTGTTCACTCGCAGCAAACGCTTGCCTGGAATGCTCGGGCGGTGTGCGACGTGTTTCTGTCTGCCCCACGGGACGTGCGACTCTCATGGCTGCCCGCGAGTCATCTCTACGCGAGGGTCGGCGATCTCTATTCAGCGGTGGCGCGAGGTGGCTGTCTCAATCTTGTTGCTGACCGGTCTCGGGTTCTCGACGCCTGCGGGGCAATGCCGCCGACGGTGATCCTGGGGGTGCCCGCGTTTTTTGAGCGACTCGAAGCGGGCGCACGCAGCGGACGGATTCCCGATCTGGCCGCGGCACTCGGCGGCGAGGTTCGCGTCTGTATTTCTGGGGGCGCACCGCTGCGCGAGCGAACGGCTGCGTTTTTTCTTGCACGCGGCATCCCGCTGGTCGAGGGCTACGGGCTGGCCGAGGCCGGCCCTGTGGTTGCGGTGGCGAATCCACGGAACGCGAGGCCCCGCACCGTTGGGCCACTGCTTACGGGTGTTGAAATTCAAATCGATGACCGTCCGGAGAGCCTCGGACAATTGCTCGTTCGTACACCGAGCCAGGCACTCGGTGTCATTCCCCGACAGGGTGTACTAGAACAGCTACCGGAATGGCTCGAGACGGGCGACACGGCGGAGATCGACGAAGCGGGCCACCTGCGAATCACCGGACGCATCAAGGATGTGCTTGTGTTGGCCAGCGGTGTGAAGCTGCCGCCGGCGGAGATCGAACGGGCGATTGCGGAGGACGAGGCGGTCGCGCAGGTGTGCGTGGTTGGCGACGGCCTTCGGTGGCCGGTGGCGCTTGTCGTGCCGGAGCCGGCTGTCGTCCGCCGTGCCATTCGCCAACTCGGGATTTTTGTGGTGTCACGCCGGGGGGCGCTCCGCCATCCAAAACTCGTTGCATGGATCACCAGACGACTCGCGCGGCGTCAGCGGCATCTGCCAAGGTCGTGGCAGGCCCGCCATGTCATGCTGGTAGGTCGGCCGTTTGATGCCGCCCACGGCGAGGCGACGGAATCGCTCAAACTTCGCCGCAGCGTCATCCAGTCGCATTTTGAGAAGGAGGTCAAACGCCTTGTGGATGAGTCGAACGGCGACACCTCGATCGCGGCAAACAAGCCCCTCGCGCGAGCGTGGGGACGGCGGGTTTTTGGGCGAGCCCGGACCGAAATAGCGAACGGGATGGGTGGCCACCCGCAGTCCCCCGGCTCACGCCGGGGGCTTTTATGGCGTGATGGCGATTCACAAGATGGCACCATGAGGACCTTGGTGGCAACGGTCTGGCATGGCGGCGACGGTGGGTTTGCGGCGGCGGCCGAGTTGGCAGCGACGCCGCTGGCTTCCAACGTCGAAGCGGTGCTTGACCGCGCGACGGCGGAGATCGCTCGTCTCCGCGAAGCAGGCTGTCTCTATGACTCGCCCCTCGGCGAACCGCCTCCTGTGCCGCCAATCGACGATCCACCGCCACCCCCGCGCGGACGTTTTTCAGCCGCTGCTGAGGCGGCGCTCGGCGACGCTGGTCTCTGGGGTCTTGCTGTGCCCGAGACGTTTGGCGGCGCGGGGGCATCCATGGTCGAGCTCGCTCGCTCGATCACGCGCATCGCCGCCGACGTGCCCACTGCCGCTGGCATGCTCGCCGTGCATTCGTCGATCGGCGCGGTCTCTGCCATCGCCACGTTTGGCACGCCCGAACAGCAGGCTCGCTACCTACCCGGCCTCACCCAAGGAAAGCCGCTGTCAATATTCGGCGCCACTGAGCCCGACGCCGGCTGTGACCTCGCTCGCGTGCGGTCGGTCATCGAACGCCGCGGCGGCAGGCTGCTGCTCACCGGCACGAAGATGTTCATCACAAACGCTGTGCACGGCCGTCTCGTGAAGCTTCTCGCGATGCACGAGGGTAAGCCGACGGTCGTGCTCGTGAGGCTTCCCGATGCCGACACGGCCACGTTTCGACTTCGGCACTACGCGATCCATCCGCTCAAGCACACCGCCAACGCCGCCCTCGAGTTTTCAGAGTTTGAGGTAGTCCATGCCGATGTGCTCATACCGCCAGCCGGCAGCGACGGTATGGCGATCGTGTGGCACGGCCTCAACCGCGGCCGTACCACGCTCGCCGCCCAGGCCGCCGGCACGCTGCGGCTCTTATTGAAGCACGCGGTCGATCATGCGAAGCGACGCACCACCTGGGGCCGACCAATCTCCTCCCGCCAACTCATTCAGGGCCGGCTCGGCCGAATCGCGGCGTCGATCACGGTCTGCGAAGCCGTGAGCACGTGGGCAGCGGCTGCGGTCGATGCCGGGGGCGGCGAGTGGGAAGCCATCACAGCGAAGATCGTGGCGAGCCGATGCATTCGCGACGCGGCAATCGATGCCCTCGGGGTGCATGGCGGTCGTGCATTCCTCGTGGGCCATCCGCTTGGGGACGCTTTTCATGATCACTTGGCGGTTGGCGTCTATGAAGGTGAGAGCGACCTCCTGGGCCTCGCCCTCTTCCGTGGCATCACGAAAGGGCATCCGCTGGCAGCCCTGCCTCGCGACGCCGGCCGGCTGGCGCGAGTGGCACGATGGCTCACCTGGCGGGCCGGCACAGGGGTGACTTCTCGCATGTCGCGTAGCCGCGACCACACAATCCTCGACCGGCGCCTGAGAGCCCATGCCCGCATGGCCCGCCGGCTCCTTGCCAGAAAAGCCCTGCAAATCGACGGCGCGATTCGCAAGCACGGTCGCAACCTTGCGGAGCGCCAGCTCGAAATCGGCAGCCTCTCTGACGACATCCGTGACCTTGCGAGCGTCCTGGCCGTGGCGCATCACGCCGACGCGTCGAGTGACGACCGCAGCGTTGCCGCCGCCGACT
>JBGTKO010000340.1:0-12563 GCA_041744595.1 Pirellulales bacterium | reverse complement strand
CCGTGCCCGTTGGCACTCTCACGCCGAACGCTGCCGAATCGCGGACCTCCGCCACGGCCCGCGCCGCACGAATGATCGCTTTGGACGGCACACAGCCCACGTTGAGGCAATCGCCCCCCATCAGGCGACGCTCGACAAGAGCGACCTTGGCGCCCAACCCGGCTGCACCGGCCGCCGCGACGAGGCCGGCCGTACCACCCCCGATCACGACGAGGTTGTACCGGCCATTCGGAGTCGGATTGACCCAGTCCGTCGGATGCACGCTCGCCAGCAGCTTTTCGTTGTGCTCGTCAAACGGTTGGACTTCGGGCCATGCAGCGCTGTCACTCGTCATGCGGTTCTCTCAAGACATGGGTTGATTGGCAAAACGCTGAGAAGAAGTGTGGGAGGCGACCGTGCCGCTGTCTGTGAACCAGGACACGATCATGGTGCGTATCAGCCCCGCAGGTTGCCGGGGCGTGCTGGGAGGGTTGGGGTGTTCGGCACGCAGTCGAGGCTTCCTGTGTCGGCAAACTGTGCCCGGGTTCACAGACCCACAACGTTCGATTGTCGATACAGCTTGTAGCAAAAACCGTGACGGCGCCATGGAAGGCAACGTGCCAAAGGAAAGGAATCGTGTGATGGGTGAAGACAGCAGGAATACGGTCGTGCGCCGAGTGATGGTCATGGCCGGGTGTCTTTTCGCGACAGCGGCCATGCCCGCCCTGGCCGGCCCGGTCATAACCGTCGGGGCGAACGTCCCGGCGAATGGCCGGGTGTCGATCGACAGAATCGATCACGCCGCCTGGAACACGCTGCTCGCAAAGTATGTCGATGCCAGAGGAATGGTCGACTACGGCACCTGGAAAGCGACCGCGGCCGACCAGCAGGCGCTCGATCAGTACATCGCCCATCTCTCGCAGGCGAGCCTCTCGCTCCCTGCACGCCGCGAAGCACAGCTCGCCTACTGGATCAATGCCTACAACGCCGTCACCGTGCGCGGCATTCTGCGTGAGTATCCCACGACGAGTATCCGCAATCACACGGCCAAACTCTTTGGCTACAACATCTGGAAGGATCTCCAACTCTTGGTCGATGGGAAGCAGTTTTCGCTCGAACAGATCGAGCACGAGATCCTTCGAAAAATGGGTGAGCCGCGGATTCATTTCGCCATCGTCTGTGCGTCGATCGGGTGCCCACGGCTTCTCAACGAGGCCTATGTGGCCGAACGGCTCGAAGATCAACTCGCGGCCAACACGCGGTCGTTCTTCACAGATCGCACGAAGTTTCAATACGACGCGGGCAAGGGCACGATCGCCGTCTCCCCGATTCTGAGTTGGTTCGCCGAGGACTTCGGTGCCACCCAGGCCGACCAGATCCGACGCGTCGCCCAGTACCTCCCGGACGAACCATCTCGAAAGCTCGCAGCCGGAGGTACGGCCCGCGTGAGCTACCTCGACTACGACTGGGGCATCAACGACAGGAGCGCTCGATGAAGACTGCGGGGGCGATCATGACCACGGCTCTGGCATTGGTGCTCGGAGCGAGCGGCTGCGCCAACAACCGAACAAGCCAGGCATCTTCGTGCCACGGCGGGTCGTGTGAGGTGCCGGGAACGGGCAACCCCTTCCAGACCGGTGCTCCCTCCTATGACCCGCCGGTGTACGCAGCCCCGTCACCAGCTCCTGCCGCCCCGCAGGGCTCGGGGACGCGGGCCGCTCCGTCATACCAAGGTTCAGGAAGCCGGTAAGAGGCCGCCATGCGAATCGTTGTCGGGTTGGTTGTTGTGGCCGTCACGTTTGCCGCCGCATGGATCGTCTCGTCCCGCGGCTTGCGGAATGGTCACGCGACCTTGACGAGTGCAGCTCAACCGATCGCCACAGAAGTCTATCGGGAGCCTCCTGCGGCGGTCGGTTGGGTTTTCGGTCGCGTCGTTGGGTTTCAGGGCGCGGACCAGCCGCTCATGAGTGGCAGTTATCCTGCCATGCCTCCGGGCCTTCGACAGGCCGGTGGATCTCCAGGCGCAGTGCGATGAGTGCCGCGCCCGGCATGGTCGCCGCAGGATCGCCCACATGCCCATGCGATTCCGTTCGCCTCGACCGTGTGGGGGTCATCATTCCCGCCAGGAATGAAGAGAAGTCGCTACCGCTCGTGCTCCGCGACCTTCCCGAGGTCGCCCGTGTGGTCGTCGTCGATAATGGATCGACCGATAGGACGGCGGCTGTCGCACGGCAGGCCGGCGCGACGGTCGTGCATGAACCCCGTCTCGGATATGGCTCGGCGTGCCTGGCCGGTATCGATGCCATCGCGGATTGGGCTGGATCCGTGGATGGCCAGCCGTCAGTGATCGTCTTCCTCGACGGCGACTACTCTGACCACCCCGACTGGCTTCCACGGCTGGTCGAGCCTGTGCTCACGGGGCAGGCAGACTTTGTCTTGGGCGCGAGGACGTCCGAGCTGCGCGAGCCTGGTGCGATGCCGCCGCAGAGCGTCTACGGCAACAAGCTCGCGTGTTTTCTCATGCGGCTGGTGTGGGGAAGAAAGTATCGCGACCTCGGACCATTTCGGGCCATCCGGTATGACGCGCTCTGCCGGCTCGGTATGGACGACACCAACTTCGGGTGGACGGTCGAGATGCAGATCAAGGCCGTGCTTGCGGGCCTTCGCATTCTGGAGATCCCCGTGCCATACCGATGCCGCATCGGCACGAGCAAGATCAGTGGCACGATCAGTGGGACCATCAGGGCAGGGGCGAAGATTCTTTGGACGATCGCCAGGTATGCCTGGAAAACGCGCCGTTCGACACGGCAGGCGATCATCACGTGAACCCGCCGCGTGAGACCACGCCCGGCGCCGCTTGCCCCTCGGGCGCCCGCCGTGTCTTGTTGGCACTCGTCGCTTTGCAAGCTGTCCTCTACGCGGCCATCGCCGGATTGAGCGCGGCTTTTGAGCACGACGTTCCGTTCGACGAACGCCCACTTCTCCTCGTGCTGGCGCTCTTCGTTGCCTGCTTTTTCGCCTCGATGGCGTCGGTGACCGTTGCGGTGCGGCTCGGTGACAGCCAGTGGCTTGCTGGTGTGATCGTGGCCGCGGCGATCGGGTTTCGACTGCTGCTGCTCCCGACCTCCCCGATTCAAGAGGTCGACATCTATCGGTATGTCTGGGACGGCGCGGTGGCTTCGCATGGAATCAGCCCCTATCGTTTTTCACCGGCGGTCGTGCTCGAATCACACGACGGAACGACGCCGGCCGCGCCTGCCGAAGATCAGAGGCTCGCCCGGCTTCTCGAGTCACTCCAAAAAGCGCCTGGGCTCGTCGATTCGCTGCGGCGTGTTCACTATTCCGAGCTGACCACGATTTATCCGCCGGTGAGCCAGGCGGTCTTCATGGGGGCATCGCTCCTGACGCCGTTCGACGCGTCGGTCTGGGCGAGGGTGACGATCATGAAGGCTGTCCTTGTCGGGTTCGACATGGCGACGCTCGGGCTCGTGTTCTGGCTCCTCCGGATGACGGGCCTGCCGATGGGCCTGGCGATTCTCTACGGCTGGTGTCCACTGGTCATCAAAGAGATCGCCAACAGCGGCCATCTCGACAGCATCGCCGTGTGCCTCACGACGGCTGCGGTGTGCTGTGCGGCCAAGCTTTGGAGTCAGTGCGGGACGCACCGCAGCCGGGGGGGATTTGCGTCAGCCGTGCTCCTGGGGTTGGCGGTCGGTGCGAAGATATATCCCGTCGTTCTCATCCCGCTCCTTTCGATCGTCACCGCCCGTCGAGGCGGAGCCAGACAGGCTGCGATCACAGGCGCGGTCGCGGTACTCGTGTCGGCTGCGTGTCTTGCCCCGATGGCATGGCCTGCTTTTGGTGACGATCCGATCATCGCTCGTGATTCCTCGGGCACGACCATGGGGCTTGCGGCGTTCGTGGGTCGGTGGGAGATCAACGATCTCATTTTCATGATCGTGTTCGAGAATCTCCGGCCGTTCGATCCAGCGGCGCCATCGGCGGAGGCATGGTTTTCGATCGTGCCGCATGGATGGCGGTCGATGGCAATCGGCCCATCGGCGCGTGCTTTCGGAATGGATCCCGATCGGGTGGCGTTCATGGCCGCTCGCGGGCTTACCGGATTGACGTTTGTGATGATCGTTCCATGGCTCGTGGTGAGGGTCGCGAGAGATCCCTCGTTGCCACGTTTCTTGGAGGCTGCGTTTCTCACGATTGCCTGGTTCTGGCTTCTCGCGCCCACGCAGAATGCCTGGTATTGGATCTGGGCGATTCCGCTACTCCCGTTCGCGCACGGCGTCGCCTGGCGGGCGGTGTCGGGGCTCGTCTTCCTTTCCTACCTTCGCTTCTGGTTCACCTATCACTTCCCTGAAGCGGGTGTCCTCGGCACGGCATATGACGGAACCCAGTTCTTTGATTTCGTCATTCCGTGGGTCGAGTTCGGCCCTTGGTATGTGTGGCTTGTGACCGCGGCTAGCGTATGTGGCCCGCTTCACAGAGCCAGCGGCGTGTGGCCGGTACGATCTTTCTTTCGCGATACTTGTCCGTCGGACACCAAGGAGCCACGTCAGGCATGACACGCAACGGAACTGCAGAGTCGGTGGGATTTGAAGAGGCTGTGGCACAACGCTACTCCGCAGCGGCCCGAGCCCGCGAAGAAGCCTTGTGCTGCCCGGTGGCCTACTCGGCTGACCTGCTGTCCGTGATCCCAGAAGAGATCCTCGCAAAAGACTATGGCTGCGGTGATCCGACCCCGTACGTGCAGGAAGGAGACACCGTCGTCGATCTTGGCGCCGGCGCCGGCAAGCTCTGCTTCATGATGGCCCAGGTCGTCGGGGCGTCAGGACGAGTCATTGGCGTCGATTGCAATCCCACGATGCTGGCCCTGTCACGGAGTTACCGCCACGAGGTGGCCGATCGCCTTGGCTACGCCAATGTCGATTTTCGCAATGGGCTCATCCAAAACCTCCGGCTCGATCTCGATCGCCTGGCCGATGAGCTTGCAGCACGGCCGGTGCGGGATGCGGCCGACTGGCTTGCCCTGCGGGCCATTGAGGACCGTCTTTGCCGGGAGTATCCGTTGATTCCCGACGTGAGCGTTGACTGTGTCGTGTCAAACTGTGTCTTGAACCTCGTGCAGCCACGCGACCGCGAGCAGCTTTTTGCGGAGGTGTTTCGTGTGCTGCGCCGCGGCGGGCGGGCTGCCATCAGCGACATCGTGGCAGACGAGGACGTTCCGGACGATCTCCAGCGCGATCCGGCGCTCTGGTCGGGCTGCCTGTCGGGAGCGTTCCGCGAAGATCGTTTTGTGAAGGCCTTTGAAGATGCCGGGTTTCATGGGATCGAAATCGTGAAACGGCAGCGCGACCCGTGGCAAACCGTGCAAGGAATCGAGTTCCGGTCCGTCACCATAGTGGCCCACAAGGGAAAGCAGGGGCCATGCCTCGAAAGGAATCAGGCCGTGATCTACCGCGGACCGTTCAAACGGGTGGAAGACGACGACGGCCATACCTATCCACGTGGGGAACGCATGGCGGTGTGTGACAAGACGTACCAGATCCTCGGGCGTGCTCCCTATGCCGGAGCCTTCGACCTGATCGAACCGCGTGAAACGATTCCGCTCGCCGACGCCAAGCCATTCGATTGCCGGCGCGGTGCCCACCGTGATCCGCGGGAAACCAAGGGGCTCGAGTATTCGGCCACGACCGATGCCACCGGAGCCTGCTGCCGCCCCGGCGACGACTCGGGATCATGCAGTCCCGGGTGACCCACAGGAACAGTTTCACATGACGGCATCGACGCTCCTGCGAGTGGCCAGTCCATTGTCTGTTCCGGCACGGCAGGTGGAGATCCTGGAGTCGCGCGGCCCTGGGAACCTACCGACGTTTCAGGCGACGCTGGCCGCGCATCAGCTACCGCCACTTCGCGGCTCTGGCATCGATGTGCTCCAGGTCAACGTCGGAAAGGTTTGTAATCAGACCTGCCATCATTGTCATGTCGATGCCGGACCTGATCGCCGCGAGGCCATGAGCCGCGAGACGGTCGATCACTGCCTGCGAGTGCTCATCGAGTGTGATATCGCCACACTCGACATTACCGGCGGAGCGCCGGAGATGAACCCGCAGTTCCGACACATGGTCACCGAGGCGCGCCGTGCGGGCCGCCGGGTGATCGACCGGTGCAACCTGACGATCCTTCTCGCACCACGGTACGAGGATCTCCCCGAGTTCTTGGCTGACAATCAGGTCGAGATCATCGCATCGCTTCCGTGCTATCTCGAGGAGAACTGCGATCGGCAGCGAGGCGACGGCGTCTTTCGGAAGTCCATCGATGCCCTGCGGCGGCTCAACGCCTTGGGCTACGGCGTCCGGGACGATCTGAGTCTCTCGCTCGTCTATAACCCACAGGGCTCGGCGCTCCCGCCTGACGAGCGAGCGCTCGAGGCTGCCTACCGCCGCGAGCTCATGGAGCGGTACGGGGTGGCGTTCACGCGCCTGTTCGCGATCACGAACATGCCGATCGCCCGATTTCTCGACGACCTTCTCCAACACGGCCGGTACGAGACCTACATGCAAGCCCTCGTCAATGCGTTTCAGCCGGCGACGGTCGATGGCGTGATGTGCCGCACGATGCTGTCGGTGGACTGGCTCGGTCAATTGTTCGACTGTGACTTCAATCAGATGCTCGATCTTCCGGTGCGTGGCAACGTGCCGACGAACATTCGCGACGTGCATCCAGGGTCGCTCGCGCGGCTCATGACGCGACGGATCGCCACAGGGCGGCACTGTTTCGGCTGCACGGCCGGCGCGGGGTCGAGCTGCCAAGGAAGCCTCGTTTCATGAATCTTGTCTGGCCGTCTTTCGTTGCCGCTCGATGATGCTCTCCCTGCTTGCCGTGGCCTGTGTGCTCCTCGCGTTTGCGAATGGAGCCAATGACAACTCCAAGGGCGTCGCCACCCTGGTTGGCAGTGGCCTTGCAGGGTTTCGCCAGGCGATTGGGTGGGCGACGGTCACGACGTTTGCAGGCTCTTTGGCGGCGGTCGGCCTCGCCGGAACACTTCTCACGCGATTCAGTGGCAAGGGGCTCGTAGATGCCTCCCTGGCAGCCAACGCGGACTACACGACGGCCGTGGCGTCGGGTGCTGCGTTGACGGTGCTCGTGGCGACGCGCGTCGGTATGCCGATCTCGACGACACACGCACTCGTCGGGGCGCTCGTCGGTGCCGGTTGGGCCGCGGGCTCGGGATCGAGGCAGACACATGCCTGTGTCTCGGGAACGAGGTTGTTGAGGTTTTCCCCGCCGGCTCTGCTGTGTTGGTTCGCCTTCGCGCGGCGGAGCTTTCGGTGGCGGTTGGGGCTACCGTCGAGTGCCAGAACCGGTATCGCGGCCGGCTTTTGGGGATCGAGGCCGGGGCAGTCGTCGACTGGCTGCACTGGCTTTCGGCGGGAGGAGTAAGCTTTGCCCGTGGCCTCAATGACACGCCGAAGATCGCGGCGCTTTTGCTGGTCGTGCCGCGTTTCGGCGCCCCGGTGAGCCTCGCCGTGGTGGGCCTCGCGATAGCCGTCGGTGGTCTCGTTCGATCGGGAAGGGTGGCCAACACGATGAGCCGAAAGATCACTGCTATGAATCATGGCCAGGGCTGTACGGCAAACCTCGTGACCAGCCTTGTCGTGATCGGTGCGAGCAGGTTCGGGATGCCGGTATCGACAACCCATGTGAGTTGTGGTGCCTTGTTCGGCATGGGTGCGGTGACGAACCAGGCGCACTGGCGAATGATCGGAACCATCCTCCTCGCATGGGTGACGACGCTTCCGACAGCCGCGGCGCTGGCGGCCATGTCGTACCGACTTGTCCATCCGTCATGAGTCGACCGTGCGTGGCAGAGCGTGTCGTGCATGGGGACGGACCCTCGGATTTGCCGCAATCCTCGGGCCCCCAGGACCCATGCGTGCTCGTGTTTTCGAGGACGCCGGAGCCGGGGCAGGTCAAAACCCGACTCATACCGGCCGTTGGTGCCGATGGGGCCGCAGCGGTTCACGCGGCGCTCGTCGATCACACGCTTACCGCGGTCAGCCAGTATTGCCAGTCGGCCGCAGCTCGCGGCGTCATTTGTGTGGCCGGTCCGTCAGATGCCATTGCTTGGAAGTCGTGGGCATCGCACTTCACTATTCGCGAGCAACACGGCAGTGATCTCGGCGAGCGGCTTGACCACGCCTTCAGAGAAGCTTTTGGTGAGGGTGCGCGGCAGGTCATCGCGGTCGGCACCGATTGCCCCGACCTCAGCGCGGGGCGACTGGCAGAGGCGGCCATCGCGCTCGACCGCGCCGACGTGGTCCTTGGCCCGGCCCATGATGGCGGGTATTACCTCGTTGGCATCCGGCGGCCCTGCCTAGAGCTTTTTAAGAACATCGCGTGGGGTACCGACTCGGTCCTGCGGCAAACGCTTGCGACGGCGCGGCGACTTGGCCTCCACGTGCGGCTTCTTCCGGCCCTTTCCGACATCGACGAACCGGAAGATCTTCTCGTGTGGCGACGGCTGGGTGGTGCGATGCCAGGCATGGCCGCTGAACCTCGAAGCAGGGTGATATCCGTCGTGATTCCGGTGGTCAATGAGGCGTCGCGCATCGGCGAGACGCTCCTGCCATTGGTTGGGCGGGACGATCTCGAGGTCATTGTGGTGGATGGCGGCAGCGCGGACGCCACGGTCGCGATTGCTCGCGAGGCCGGGGCACGTGTGATCACCACGCGCCCGGGCCGGGCCCGGCAGATGAATGCGGGCGCGGCGGTAGCGTCTGGTGAGCGGCTCTTGTTTCTTCACGCCGACACGACACTTCCGCATGCCTTTGACAAGGTCATTCACGCGATTCTCGACGGCGGCTCGGCGGCGGGAGCGTTTCAGCTTCGCATTGACAGCGACCGGCCGGCTCTTCGGTGGGTGGAATGGGCCGCCAATCTGCGGTCGCGGCTGCTCCAGCTTCCGTATGGCGACCAGGGTTTTTTTCTGGACGCAACGACGTTCTACCGATCGGGCGGATTTCGAGACATGCCGCTCATGGAAGATTTCGAGATCTGTCGGCGGTTGCGTCGGACAGGGCGAGTGACGCTCGCGCCGGTGGCCATTTCAACGTCGGCACGGCGGTGGCACTCCCTCGGCGTCGTCCGCACCACCATCGTCAACCAGCTCTGCATCGCAGGCTTTCTGGTGGGCGTTCCACCGAAGTGGCTCGCGCGCCTTTACGGGCGGTGATGTATCCATCGGGCAAACGTTGATTCCGCGGACGGCGTGTGGTCAGTCGCTTGCTGCCCTGGTCACGAGCGCTCGCAAAACTCTCGGCTCGGTCGAGTCGTCCAGGAATCGGACATGGGTGTCGCAGAACACCGCATACGCACCGCCGACATGAAAGCCGAAGATTTCCTGATTGGGTCCGCAGTCGGTGGTGAGCCAGGCGCAGTCAGCGGGGCCACCTCGCGGGGTGGCGTGCGCATTGACAGGCCATGACACCCCAAAACTGCTTGCTGGCTCGACCCATCGCCAGAACTTCCGTGGGTTGCCGGTGAGTGGCTCGGTTTCTTGAATCGGCATGATGCCGTGGCGGCCCGCGTCCTCGGCGACGGCAATAGTGTGGCTGAGCCCGTCGCTGATTCGGGCGACCGGCAGCCGCACATGCGTGAGCGCACCGCAGGCTCGCGTGGCGTGGTTTGGCCTTCCGGTCACCGGATCAAGATCGACAAATGCGGTACTCCCGTAGTCGGTGTATCCAAAACCTTCTTCGTCGGCGGTCGCTCCCCGCCAGGATTCCGAGGGGCAGAGAAACGTGGTCACGACCTTGCTCGTGGCCATGAGATTCTCGGGGCTCGCGTGGTAGGGAATGTTGCGGTCTATCGAATCGTAGAGCGCCTGTTCTTCGAGATAGGGCAACAGCACGGTGAACAGCGAGTGCATGGATGAGACAGTCGCCGGGGGCGACACGGAAAAATCGGTGCCGCGCCCACTCGCAGGCAGCCGACCCACAGCCCCTGCAAAAAGATTCACAGCGATCCCGGTCTGACGCAGGTTGTTCGAGCACTGGGTCCTCCGGGCCGACTCCCGTGCGCTTTGCACGGCGGGGATCAGAATGCCTGCGAGAACGGCCAGGATGGCGATGACGACAAGAAGCTCGATCAGCGTAAAACCATGCCACGGGGCGAGGCCATGCGGGCCTGTCGCTTCCGAAGTCGATCCGCCGTGACGCGACTGCATGCGAGCCTCCTTCCCGCAGGGCCTCTCCGGAGCATCTCGGCATCAATTCACTTTGGTTGCCGGCCGTCAGCAGCGTGCAGCCCGAGATTGCTCAATCAAGGACCGTGGTGGCAGGTCGAAAGGCGTACCAAGCGAACCAGAGTGAATACATCCACTGCACGCCTTCGTCTGCAGACTCAATGCGAAGGCTCTTGGTCTCTGGGTCGAACGCGATGACGACCCTCTTGTTCCCCACCGCGTCTTCCACGTGGGTGCGGTCAGGACCGAACGCCGACTCCGGGTAGCACCGCGCTGCATCCGATGTCCATACCCCCAGAACCCGCTCTTTGTTGGGCAGGCGATTGTCCCTAGGTTTTGCCGGAAACATGAGACCTGGCTTGCTGAAATATCGCTCGTACGGGTTCTGCGTGTAGTCTCGCTGGTGGCCGGTTTCGGTCGAGAGTACCTGGGTTTCAGGATGCCCTGTCTGCCACTCCCTCCAGGTTGTGAGCTCCACCGGGATCGCCGTGAGCGACACGTTGGCTCCTGGGCCCGAGATGCCCTTTGCAGCAAGCTGCGACCAGAGGCTCTCGGGAGTGCCGCCGCGGTCATACATCAGCACGTTGCTGTTGTAGAGCAGCCCGGAGACGCCAAACTCGCGCTCACCAAGAGGCGTTCGACGGTCGAAGGCCACGACCGAATCACAGAGCGGACAGTAAGTCACCGCGATTGGCAAGTCACCGACTCGGTCGTTGACGATTTCATGGTAGTTGAGGATGGCCAACGGATACGCTCTCGCCTCGTCGCCTACGACGACGCCTGCAATGCGATCGCCGCCCTTGAGTGTGGCCGCTTGGGCATTCACGAGCTTCGGCGCGGTGAGCGCCGGAATGCCGTCCTTGGGGGGACCGCCGGCCCGAATCTCATTGACGGGCACCGTCGCATTTGACAGATCGAACGGGGGCTCGTGGCGGGAGTGACTGCCGGACGGACTGCGAGATTGGGCAACCGCCACTTGGCAGGCGCCGCACTCCGGCAGCGTCTCGTCTGGGTACATCATGGTCCACACCACGTGGATATCCCATGCCAGGCCAACGGCGATAAATACCACGAGCGCCGGTGTGAGGAATCGCCGTGCAGCCGTCCTCAGGCCTGTCACACCTTCGACGCGGGCTCGTGCGCTGGGCAAAGCATGCCCATCGGCGATAGGCATTGAGCCGTCGGGCTGCGTGGTCTGCATGCTCATGGCTGAAGGCTCCTCGACTTTTTGGTGCCACCGGGTTCACCCCGATACGTAGCCCAATGAATAGACACCAACGTCGGGTCATACTCGGTGAAGGGGATTACACTTCGTCCGCGGAGGCATGCTCAGGACATGATGCCGCCATGCACGGAACTGTGGACTTTCTCACCGACGATCTCCTTCGCCCGGTTCACAATTACCGAACATCCAACACGGCCCAGCCGCACAAGTGGCCTTTCCGGTCAGACCCATGACCACACGCGTTCTTCGCACCGCGACCATCGTGGCGTCTTGGGGGCTGTGTCTGTACGGGGCGCTTGCGATCGCCCGCTGGGAAGGTCCCCTCGATCACGCCCTATGCGGACCGTGGGGCTGCGGTCCGCGGCTTCCGCCGCTCCTGGCTTGCCATGCCGCTTGGGCAGTGGCGCTCACGCTACCCGCGGGTTTCGTCGCTTGGTCGAAGCTCGTCACACCGGCTGCTTGCAGATGGATCGGACTCTCGTTGATGGCGGTCGCTGCAGCGATCATGGCTGCTCTTTTTGCTTCGCATGTCCTCGTCTGGTGGCCCCAGGCAGAACCAGGGCAGCGGCCCTATTTCTGGCACCACCTGGCGTTCGATGTCGTGACGATGGTCGATGTGCCGGTCGCGCAGTTGTTTGTAGTCGGCTTGGGGCTCGTGGGCGTAAGCCGGTGGCGGGATCGACCAAGGCAACCGCGGCCGGCGGTGCACTCGCCTCAGTGAGCCACAGCGAACAGGCGTGGGCTGAACGCGTATTGCGAACCGGCGGCGCCCGGCCACCGCAGACGGGATGCCTCGCGGCAGTGGGCGCATCCACACGCCGCCAACCTTCGATCAGTCAACCCGTGTGTGGCCTCGCCCATCTTCATCTTCTTCATCGCCGCCTGGCAGTCCGGGCATTCGGCCAGGTGAACTCGAATTCGGTCGGCAAGATCGGCTGGAAGTTGCCCCTTCATGTAGGCGTCGATGTTGGCATGGACCTCGGTGCATGCAATACCACCGAAGTCACCGTCGCGCTGCACAGCCGGCCGGTACACAGACCAGGCCGTGAGGCCGACCGTCACCAGCAGCACCACCGCAGCGGCCGCCTGCGTCAGCCCCTG
>JBGTKO010000339.1:0-10625 GCA_041744595.1 Pirellulales bacterium | reverse complement strand
CGGGATCAAGCTGCCGGAGAACGTGTCACCACTCTGAGTGCCCTGAAAATACGACCAATGCCCCGTGCCGCTGTCGAGGCCGTAAAGGGCAAAGTTCACCTGCTGGTCGGTCTGGTTCGTGAAGACGAACGGGATACTGCTGAGCATCTGGCGTGGCTCAAGCGATTCGCACCGAAGAGCTTGTCGAGCCGGGGGGCGGCGGCTTCGGCGACGAACCAGGGAAGTCAGGATGCTCGGGCGAACGGTCAGCGCCATGGGTGTGAAACTCCTGGATGTTTCTTCCCGCCGGGTCGGTGCCTGTCAGATCAGGCCTGAAAAGTTGCTCAGCATTCTCGGGAATGGACTACCGTACGGCAGTCGAACTCGCATGGTTCAAATTTACCAACAGCCCTTGATCGCGATGGATTTGCGGACACCAGCACGCGCCAGAGTCGCCCTTCACGCCGCACCGGCATCCAGAGCGGTACACCCGCCGCCGGGCCGAACCGCAAAAACATCGAGGCACTCCTTCGCCTGAGTGCTTCGAAGCTTGCCGTCACAAAACCCAAAAGGCAAGAACAAGGTCTTCACTACACGGCGATCCGCCGACCCTCGCGTTGGTGCGTCAGGACTCACAGTCAATCCGCGAACAAGAATTCGCGAAAATGGTCAGGTCGTGCGTAACTTGGGTTAGTCACGAGCGGGCATGGGTTCGACCATCACGAGGAAGGACGACCATCAGTTCCAGGTCTGGCTGACCATGGAGAAAGCCCTCCATGACCAACAAGGCGAGTGGAATTGTCACCTGGTGGAGAACGGCTTGGCTATCCGCAGGCGATCCCGCCAACGGGGCGTGGTAACCGGCACCCGTTGACCAATCTGCTGGATCGCCTCTGGCGCGACCGACGGCGATGCCGCCTCAGCCGAAGCTGGCGGTGTTGTGACTGTCCCGAGCCCTTCTCCGACCTTTTCAAACCGACCATGCGCGACGGCCTGACCTGCCTTCATCGGCCCGGTGGCTGCCGCAAGCTTCTCGCCCGCCTTTGCCGTAGCGAGGGAGGCTTTCTCCAGCCCCGAGGTGGCCTGCGGCGCGGCCACGCGAGATGCTTGCTCGAGGCCGCGCGGCACATGTCCAAGCGACGGCACGCCTCGTGTCGGGGCGGGAATGTTCTGCCCGGCCGGACGATTCGTGATTGATGGCACCACGGTTGACGGAACTGTCGCCGGGAGCGGTCTCCCAAGGACGGACGACGGAATCTGCTTGTGGAGCACTCCGGTCTGGCCTTTGGAGACCAGGGGCATGGCGAACATCGAAGCAAAGACAATGGAGGAAACGATGAATGAACGATTCGACATGGGTCGGACTCCGCTGAATACAGGATGTCTAACTGGAGTGAGAACACTCGCCGTTTAGCGTTGTGATATCAATGTCAACAAATTTCTTCGCCAGCCTCCTTCTGCCACCCAACCTGCCTGTGGGAAGGCTGTCTTCGATTGACGGCACGCATAGCCAACTCTACCGTTCCCGCCCCACCTGGGTTCCGGAGCCGGCGCGGCCCGGACATCGCCCATGGCGTACGTGCGCCGTCAATCTTGCGCTGCCCTCCTAACGTTGCTTTTGTGGCATGCGACAGCCGTCGCCTCCGAAGAGTGGCCTTCGGCTCTCACCGTGGCACCGGCGATACCCGAAGCTGCGTTCTCCTTTGGTGATAGTGACGCCTCTGGTCATGTCACGCTGACCGGAGCAATCGTGCCTGCAACCCCCATCGCCCCGGGGCAGGGCCCAGTTGTCGACAACCTTGGAGGACACTGGAACGAACAGCGAACGAATGGCCATGATCCCTTCTGGTATGCGAGGAGCCTCTCTGCCACGTGGCTTCCGAAAAACGGAGCGAGCGGCTTTGGTACCACGGATGTGCCGATCACGACATCATTCGCGCCGGTCTGGTTCGACGACCTGCCGGCCCTCCTGATCACGCCCGGCTTTGGCTTTCATTTCTGGCAGCCGCCCGATGTACTCGATCTGCCTTCGACCGTGTTCGATTCCTACATCGACGTGACATGGCAAACGCCGGTGACCGATCGCTGGGGCATGTCATTCGGAGTCACGCCGGGCGTGTACGGCGATTACAGGATGCTTGACTCCCGTGCCTTCCAAGTGACGGGATGGGGACTCATTGACGTTCGAGTGACGCCGACATGGACGCTCCTTGCCGGAGTTGCCGTCGTGCGTCAGCTCGACCTGGGCGTGCTTCCGGTGGGCGGGCTCGTGTGGACACCGAACGAAAACGCCCGTCTCGAGATTCTCGTGCCCCGCTCTCGTTTTGCATGGAAAGCTCATGAGTTTGCGTCTGGTGGCGCGGTATGGACGTATTCGGCCCTCCAGTTCGGCGGTGGCACGTGGGCTGTCACGCTCGCCGACGACTCAACGGCGACGGTGACGACGAGCGACCTCCGAGCAGTCCTCGGTCTCGAGTGGTTTCGTGGTCACATGACGACTGGAGTTGCCGAAGTCGGCTACGTATTTGCCCGCACGGTCTCGGCCAATGGAACGCCCGAGTTCTATCCTCGCGACACGATCATGTTCCAGTTGGGCACGACGTTCTAACGAGGCTCCTGCGGATCTGTGAATCAGGAACAGCGTCGGGGACTGCCGCCGCGATATACCATCAGCGATGGCACCGTCAGCATCATCGGCAGCAGACGTGGATCCAGAGAACTGCCGCACGATGCGGATGGCTTCCCATCACAAATGTGGATGATTCACCTTTGGGTCGGGGCAAGGGCTGTCGCGGGCAGCGGCGTCAGCCGGAGGTTCCGAAACCATGCCTCGGAGAGATGTTCCTGAAGGAGGATAAAGCCTTCCTCACGGGCAAAGTCTTTGACGCTTCCGACCTTGCTCTTGCGAACCCGTGCCTCCCACTCGTCGTTGCCGATCGTGGCCTCGACGATCTTCTTGCCGTTGAGCCAGTGCTCGATATGGTTTCCCCGGACGACGATCTTGCCGTCGTTGAACTCGTCAAGGGGCCGGAGCCGCTTTGCTTGACGGTCAGGTGCATAGAGGCCGTAGAGTGAGCCGGCCGTTGTGAGTGGGTTCTTGCCATTCTTGTGTCTCGCGTCGTCGAGGAGTTGATACTCACACCCAAAAAAGTGTCGCCCGAACTCCGACTCGGCCTCTTTGAGGCGATACTTCACGCCGCTATTGCCCCCGGCAGCAACCCGCCATTCAAACTCCAGCACGAAGTTGTCGAACGGTTCGACAGTCCGAATCGAACCCGCCCGTGCTCGGCCGGCCTTCAGGTGGATGGCTCCATCGACGACCTCCCAGCCGTCATTCACCGGGCCCCCGTCCATCATCACCCACCCGTCGAATGTTTTTCCATCGAAGAGGATGATCGTCGCGGCATCTGCATCTGCATCGCCACCGAAAGCCACCTGCGCCGCCGACAGCACCGTTGCAAGAATTCCGAAAATGAGACCGATCGCCGCCATGCTGTACTGGCTTCGAGCCATGGCATCCACAACCGTTCTCAACGGAGTTGACGCAGGAGGCCCCCGAGGTCGTCATGGACGTTCCCTGGGGCGCTCACGACGAGGGCGTGGCCGTTGGCGAAATAGACGATCGATCCACGGCCGCCGTTGATGTTCCAGGTCTCAGGGCTGATCGTGGCCTGGATCAAGTCGATGAGTGCCTGGGCCTCGGCAGCGTTGCCTCCCGCGGCTGTCGCCTCGACTTTGAGCTTGTCATGCGTGTCCACGAGGTGGATCCCCACGCGCCGCCCAAGCCCCCGCACGCTGACATTCGTGGCATGACGCGGGTCAGCCACGATCCGGTCATGGAGTACGATGAGGTGACGGATGGACGCTGCATGGTCGGCCGAACTGGCGGCCGTTGCCTCGGCCCGCAAGGCGGCTTCAACATCGGCTCGCATATGTGCTAGCGGCTGGCCTTTGTTGGCCGCATGGACACGGGGCAGACCACGGAACGGAGACTCGGCCTTCCTCGACGCCTGCCCAGTCACTGGCGTCGGCCGCTGGGCCTGGCCAAGCAGTGCCTCATCCATCGCTTGAAAGTCATGAACATACGCCCGCACCTGAACGGTCGAACTTCCACTTCCCACAGTGCCACTGCGAGCCATCGGCACAGGTCCGAAGACCGACTGTGCTCTCCCGGCGCCGCTCGTGCCACCGAGCATGGCCGCGCCGCGATCAGGGACGATCACCGTTGTCGGCACGGCGAACTGCCGGAACTCCGGCTGCTGCACGACCACCTGCTGCGCGCCTGCCGTCACAGGCCAAACAGCCGAACTGCCGAGGATCACAACCGAAGCGATGAATCGAGTCGCAAGCATGGGCACACTCCCGTTGGCGAAGTCCCTCTGGACGCCCTTCAATGTACGCCTTGGCGTCGCCCGCCTCCACAGGAAATCCACCCGGTAGCAGCAGAGCCCTCCTGGATACAATGGCAGACATGCTCAGCCAGGAAACCCTCGAAGAATATCGACGCATGACGCCAGGCCAGCGGCTGGAGTTGGCACTCCGGATGACTGAAGAGAACCTTCCCTATTTGGTCAAAGGCTCCCCGGATGTCGTTGAGCGACGTTTCGAATTGCTCCGCCGCGAGAACGACCTTCGCAACCACAACATGCTGCACGCCATCGCCCGTGCGCAGCGAGGATCATGAGCGACCTCAGTTCATTGCTGCATGAGTTCGCTGAGCTTTTCGATAGGCTCGGTGTGCCCTACGTCGTCATGGGCGGATGGGCCGTCCGCCTTTACGGCCTGCCCCGCCCAACGTACGACATCGATTTCACGATCACGATTGCCCGCGAGCAGCTCGAGAATCTTTACGAAGCCGCTCGTGAGGCTGGTTTCAGTGTGCCCGAGCAGTTCGCGAGTGGCTGGGTTGATACCGTCGGAGGTCTGCCCCTGGTGAAGTTTCGGCTTTTCGTGGAAGGCCGAACCATCGACATCGATGTTTTCATCGCCGAAAGCGAATATCAGCAGGCCATCATGGAGCGCCGCCTTGAGCATGAAGTTGCCGGCAAGCATGCCTGGTTCGTGAGCCCTGAAGACCTCGTCCTCCTGAAGCTCATTGCATCCCGAAAGCGTGACCTCGCCGACATCGAAGACATTTTGCTCGCCCGGCCTGAGCTCGACGAAACTTACATGCGTCGCTGGGCTGAGCCCCTGGGCGTGGAGAAGGAGCTCGAGGAAGTTCTTGCTGAGCGACCGTGAGCGGGATGGGTATCCGCTTGCGAACACGGTCTCCGTTCGGGGTTGCATCCTTGCCTGAATTCCACCCCGCCCGTCAGGCGAGGATGTCTTTCACGACCTTCCCGTGAACGTCCGTCAGCCGGAAGTCGCGGCCTTGGAAACGCCAGGTGAGCTTCGTGTGGTCGAAGCCGAGGAGATGGAGGAGCGTGGCCTGGAGGTCGTGGACATGCACCGGATCACTCGCCACGCTGAAACCGAGCTCGTCGGTTGACCCGTGGACATGCCCCGCCTTCACGCCGCCACCCGCCATCCACACCGTAAAGCAGTCTGGGTAGTGGTCGCGGCCGAGAACGTCACCTTTCGCGGTGCGGCCCTCGCGGAATGGTGTGCGGCCAAACTCGCCGGTGCAGAGTACGAGTGTGTCTTCGAGCAGGCCACGCTCGGCGAGATCCTCGATGAGAGCCGCGGCCGGCTTGTCGAAGGTGGCCGCCTTCGTCGTGAGCCCATCGCGAATATCCTCCGACGGATTCGTGCCGTGAAAATCCCAGCCCCAGTCGAAGAGGTGAACGAATCGCACGCCCTGCTCAACGAGCCGACGAGCCAGGAGAATATTGTTGGCCAAGCTCGAACCACCAGGCTCGGCGCCGTAGGCCTCGAGGACGTGCGCAGGCTCCTTCGCGATATCCATCACCTCTGGCACGCTCGTCTGCATCCGGTAGGCGAGCTCGTACTGGGCGATCCGCGTGAGTGTTTCGGGATTGCCAAGCTCGCGGGCCTGAAGCTCGTTCATGTCGCGAAGCGCGTCGAGCGAACGCCGTCGCATCGCCCGGTCCATGCCAGGCGGGTCGGACACATAGAGAACCGGATCCCCCTTTGACCGGCACTGCACACCCTGATACACGCTCGGCAAAAATCCTGACCCAAAGCTGCTCGTGCCGGCGTTGGGCTGTGTGCCTGAGGAGATCAAGACGACAAACCCCGGCAGGTCGGCATTTTCCGTGCCGAGGCCGTAGGTCACCCATGACCCAAGGCTCGGCCGGCCGGAACGCGGCGACCCGGTGTAGACCATGAGCTCGGCCGGCGCGTGATTGAACTGGTCAGTGTGCATACTCCGCACGAAGCAGAGTTTGTCGACGACCCGCTGGAGATTCGGGATCGCATCGGAGAGCTCGATGCCACTTTCGCCACACTTCGTCCAACTGCGACGGGTGCCCAAGAGTTTTGGAGTGCCGCTTGTAAAGGCAAACGTCTTGCCCGCAAGAAACTCAGCCGGGCATTCCTCACCGTCATGGGCCACGAGCGCCGGCTTGTGGTCATACATGTCGAGGTTTGGCGGCGACCCCGTGAGGTGAATCACGATCATCCGCTTGGCTTTTGCCGGCAACGGTGGCAGGCGGGCCGCGAGCGGATCGGCCGAATCCACGGGCCCGTTTGCTGCTGCCCCACGAGCCCTGCCACCAAGCATCTCCGCGGCGGCAATCGCACCGATGCCGCCAGCCATGCTTCCGAGGAGCTGGCGACGCGTCGCAAGGAGTTTTTGTTCCAGGTAGGGATGCATACTGAAAAACCTCACGGGCACATAAAGGTTTCGTCGAGGTTCAAAAGCACGTTGGCAACGACGGTCCAGGCTGCCAGGTCAGCCATCTCGGCACCGAGGTCAGCCGGTGGTGGCCCGAGTGGCACAGTGGCCATCTGCTTCGCGGCGGCCTCATCGCCGCGGTATTCCGCCGCAGCGTCTTCAAACAGTTTGACAAGCCGGTCGATCTCAGGGCCTGTTGGACTTCGCGCGAGGATGAGGCGAAACCCGCGAATCGCTCGGTCGGCCAGGTTCGAGCCACCCTCGCGAATCATCCGCCGCGCGAGAGCCTGAGCCGCCTCCACGTAGACCGGGTCGTTGAGCGTCACGAGCGCCTGGAGCGGTGTGTTCGTCCGCGGACGGCGGACCGTGCAGACCTCGCGGTTGGGCGCGTCAAACGTCGCCATCGATGGATACGGATTGCTCCGCCGCCAGGTGGTGTAGATCGCGCGGCGGTAGCGGTCTTCGCCCTTGCTCGTCTTCCAGTCGAGACCGCCGCCGAAGGCAGTCTTGAGGCCCAGGTCAGGCTGCGGCGGGTGAACGCTTGGGCCTCCCTTCTTCGCCGACAAGAGGCCAGAGGCCGCCAGCGCCTGGTCACGGATCACCTCGGCCGACAAACGCACTCGCGGGCCACATGAAAGAAGGCGATTCTCCTGGTCGCGAGCTATTGTCTCGGGCGGGCATTTGCTCGTTTGCCGGTAGGCGGCGCTCGACACGATGAGCCGTATGATCGCCTTCGTGTCCCAGCCACGTCCCATGAGCTCGCAGGCAAGCCAGTCGAGCAGTTCCGGATGACTCGGCAGCTCGCCCTGGGCACCAAACTCTTCGCTCGTGGCCACGATCCCGATCCCAAACAGCCGCTCCCAGATGCGGTTCACGACGACACGTGCCGTGAGTGGGTTGGCACGGTCGACGAGCCACTTTGCGAGCCCGAGCCGATCGATCCGGCCGTCTTTTGATGCCGGAGCAGCGCTCAGCGCTGCAGGCACGCCCGGCTCGACCTCGGGCCCCAGATCGTTCCAGTTGCCGCGATACTGAAGCTTCGTGACGCGTTGCTTGGCCGCAGGCAACTCCTCCATCACCGGTACAGTGGTGCGAGGCTTGATTGCGTCAAACGCCTTTTTGAGCACCGCCTCCCGCTCGCGGCAGGCAGCAATCTCTGGCGGTTCATCGCCATCCGGCTTTTCTGAGGGCAGTTGTGAAACGATCTCCGCAAGTTCCGCTTTGATCTTCGCACGGCTGGCCTCTTGTTCCGTCGTGAAGAGAGACAGCACAGGCGCCTCATCAGCGCGGTCGGCATCGGCCGTCTGGTTCAGGATCGCATAGATCCCAAAAAACTCTTTCTGCGAGAGCGGGTCGTATTTGTGATCGTGGCACTGGGCGCAGGCAATCGTGGTACCCATCCAGGTACTCATCGTCGTGTTCACACGGTCCACGACTGCCGAGACGCGAAACTCCTCGTCGATTGTGCCCCCTTCGGAGTTCGTCAGTGTGTTGCGATGGAACGCCGTCGCAATCTTGTCATCGAGCGTGGCATCGGGGAGAAGGTCGCCCGCAATCTGTCGGATCGTGAATTCGTGGAACGGCATGTTTGCGTCGCATGCCTGGATCACCCAGTCACGCCAGGCCCAGATCGTGCGGGGCCTGTCATCGGCGTAGCCGGAACTGTCGGCATAGCGGGCGAGATCGAGCCACTGCCGCGCCACATGCTCACCGTAGCCGGGGTGTTCGAGGCGAGTTTCGATGAACCGCTCAACGGCATCGGCTGCCTCGTCGGCAACAAACGCATCGACCTCTTCAGGTGTCGGCGGCAGCCCCGTGAGATCGAGAGCAAGCCGTCTGGCGAGCGTGGCACGATCCGCTTCGGGCTGTGGCGAAAGTCCTTCGGCCTCGAGCCTCGCGAGAATAAATCGGTCGATATCATTCTTGGGCCAGCTCGTGTTTTTGACAGCCGGCACGGCTGGCCGCGACGGAGTCACATACGCCCAGTGCGGCTCGTACTCGGCGCCCGCCGCGATCCACCGCGACAGCAAATCGATCTCCGCAGGAGTCAAAGCCGCGCCCGAGTTTGGCGGCGGCATCACGAGGTCAGGGTCGATCGACGTGATTCGGGCGATGAGCTCACTCTCGTCGAGCTTCCCCGGCACAATCGCTGCGCGGTCGCCGAGGTCAGCCGTCGCCCCTTCAAACGTGTCGAGCCGAAGCCCCTCGTCGTCACCCCCCTGCCGAGTCTCGCCATCCGGCCCGTGGCAATGCACACACCGGTTCGAGAGCAGCGGCTTGATGTCGCGCGTAAACGACGAGGGCTCGGCGGCCTCAACAGACGTGGATGCAACGGCGGCCGCCAGCGCCAAAACGCCTGTTGTGAGTCGTCGGAAAGAATCGCCGTAAGCCATAGGACGGTCGTGATACGGGGCGTGCCACGAGAGCAAAGCCAGCTTTATCGCTGGTCGCGCGGACCCTCTTTTGGTTCTACAGAGTCGGATTCATCAGTTTCTAATTTATACCCCCGGGCCGTCGCCAGTTCGACATATGGGAAAAACCTCGGAACCCAGCAGGCAACTTCCTCGCGGTATCTCCGGTATCGCTTACCGAATCGCACCTCCATATCAGCTTCCTCCCAGGGGCGTGCCATACATTGCCAAAGCGCCGCCCCGAGCGCGGCGTAAGCGAGCACGCCAGGCGAGCCAAGCCAAAGCCCCACACCCACGGCCTGAGCAACCCCACCGAGTGCCATCGGGTTCCGGACGTGCCGGTAGGCTCCACTGATGACGAGCTCCCTCGTGGTGTCGAGCGGCAGCGGCGTGCCGTGGCCATCACGCACAAGCACGTTTGCGGTGACAAGCCCGAGCAGGCTGGCGATAACGAGCAATAGGATTCCCAGTTCGGGCAGTGGCCGAAAGCTTGGCGTGGCCATCACCCGCTCAACACTCACGATGGCCACAGGCACCACCGCCAAAGCCACCGTCCAGAGGACGAGGATCTGGCCGATGGTCTTGAGCGAGTTGCAGAGGCGTGACGCGGGCAGCGCCACACGGGGATGCTTCGGTATTAGGAACGAAAGCATGTCGCGATCCACGTCAACCAAACCGTCATGCCGAGTGCCGGGAGCATCAGGAACACACCAGTCCAGCCTGCACCGGTCAGCGTGGCAAGCGCGAGGGAGTGCAGTACCGAACAGCCCATCCCGCCGCAAAGCACCAGCCGAAGGGTAGACGTCCACGAAGCTCGCAGCCATTCACCGCAGCCGACAGCCAGCGAGCCTGCGCACCAGAAGACGAGATCGGCGGGCAGAAACTGCCACAGCAGTCCCTCGTCATCGCCAAACGAAAACCACGCTCGCCACCCGGGAGACGTCGCAACGACCAGCCACCAAGCCGCCGTAGCGATCGCCTGACAGAAAAAGTACACGGCCCGAGTGCGACGGCCTGGCGTGGGACGATTCATAGCAGTCAATTCAGAACGTCATGCCCGGCGAGGCTTCGGCGATGAGCATTCGTTCAAACAGATCCATAAGCGCCACAGAGAGTCTGGCGAGAGCCGCCGCATGCTCGGCTGTGATCGGGAGAAGACTATTGGTATTTGACCAGTTGATTGACGTGCTGCGGTCGCATCGCGACCGCAAAAACGGGCCATTCACCCTTGAATGAACAACTCAAACATCAATAAACCCGACAGGCGAGATTCCGCGACCCTGCCCTGGGGTTCTCGTAGGATTGTTGCAGATGCTTGGAAACGACGGTTCTTTCTTAAAAGGAGAACCGTAATGTCGCATTCCGACGCCTGCAGGATCCCCAAACAGACCGGCGTTCCTTGGCTCATCGAGCTCGGAGCCGGACTCACCCGCATATCC
>JBGTKO010000338.1:0-12736 GCA_041744595.1 Pirellulales bacterium | reverse complement strand
CGAGGTAAAGGGCCATTCTCACGATGTTGTCGGCAGCAACGACCGCGATCGCGAAGCCGCAGGCTACGGCGGCAAAGACCAGGAAGAAGAACGAGTGCCAGTTGATTGCCGCCACGAGTGGGGCGAACGCGAAGAGCGGCGAGGCAGCAAAGACGGGCGGGATCATGGCATCACCTTGGCGACTTTCTCACCGTCGGCCGTGGGTTGCTTTTTGGACGTGGCGCTACGCCCGCCCGGACCTTCGAGCCACCCCTCGCGAATCTCGCCACTTGGCCGACGGGCACCCGGCATGAGGCCCCCTGGCAGAAAAACCTGCCACAGCATGACACCGGCAAACATGACCGCAGCGATCGGCGTGCAGTACTTGAGGCAGGTGGTCATCACCTGGTCGATTCTCAGCCGTGGAAGTGTCCAGCGAATCCACATCATGATGAGCACGCCGAGCGTGGCTTTTCCGACCAGGTTTGCGACGCCGACGAGGCGAACAAGGTAATGAGCCGTATCGCCCGTCCCCTCCGAGAAACCCAGGATCGTGGCAACAGGAATCGGCCCGTTCCAACCTCCTAGAAACAGGATGGCCGCAAGCGCGCTCACCAGGAACATCGAGCCATATTCCGCCATGAAGAAGAAGCTCCAGCGGAGGCCGGAGTATTCCGTATGGAACCCTGCGACGAGCTCGCTTTCGGCCTCAGCCAGGTCAAACGGGGCGCGGTTCACGCTGGCCAAGGCGCAGGTCACGTAGACCCAGAAAACGATGAACGTGAACGGATCGTGAAAGATGTACCAGTTCCAAAACCAGCCGGCCTGCGACTCGGCAATCGTCACCATGTCCATGGTGCCAGCGAGCATCACTGGCACGACCACGCACATGCCGAGCGGCACCTCGTAGCTCACGACCTGGGCCGCTTCTCGCATGGCACCGAAGAGCGACCATTTTGAAGCGGACGCATACCCCGCGAGGATCACGCCAAACACTTCGAGTCCGAGAACGGCCACGACAAAGAACACGGCGACGTTGAGCCGCTGCCCCACCACGTCGAATGCAAAGGGCAGCGCGATGAAGGCGCAAAACGACGCGCAGAAGCTCACATAAGGAGCCAACCGAAAGAGCATGCCATCTGCCCCTTCGGGCATGAGGTCTTCCTTCGCCAGCAGCTTGATGCCGTCAGCCAGTGACTGGAGCCAACCGAAGCGTCCACCCGTTCGCGTGGGTCCGAGGCGATCTTGGATGCGAGCAGCAATTTTCCGCTCGGCCCAGATGAAGACGAGTGCACCGCCAGCGATCACATTGAGGATTAGGACGGCCGATACGAGGGCCGCAACCGTCCAGGCTGCCCAGCCAGGGAACCCGACCGTGCTCGTAAGGAATTCAACCATCGACTGCACCCAGGGTGCCGCAAAACCGGGTCAGGACCGGAGGATTTCCCGGCCCAAAACCGACTTCGTGAAAAATCGCACGAAGTTTGCCCTCTGGGGAGGCTTTCCACAAGTGCCCGCCCCGAAAACCGCTATTGGGACGCGCCAAGCCGATAGGTCTGGAACGTCGCGCATGGAAACCGCATTGACCCGGTCACGGAGCGACCGTGCTACGTGGTCCATTCACTCAGTGACCGGACGGGAAGGCTTGGGGTCGCTCGTGGCATGGAGCCGGCGTAGAAAATCGGGCGCAGCCAGGATGGCGGAGCTCGATTTTCTTCGAGTGAAGCGGTGGCCCCGAAGGCCCCCGCGCACGTCCGGCGACATGACACGAGCGACCCCAAGCCGTGTTGGGCTGGAGGACTCTGGACTACCCGGCTTTTGGCCGCAAGCCGCACCGCTACCGGTCGATCTCACCCATCACGATGTCGAGCGAGCCGACCACCGCCGGCACGTCGGCGATGAGGCAGCCGCGGCAGAGCTCGTGGGTCACCGCGAGGTTTGAGAACGAGCTCGATCGAGCCCGCGCCCGCCACGGGATCGCCGACCCGTCGCTCACCACATAAAAACCCATCTGTCCCTTGGGGCACTCGGTCTCGAGATAGGCCTCGCCGACGGGCATCTTCTCGGTGAGCTTGAGCGGCTCGCCCACCGTGCCCTGTGACGCCGAATAGCGGTCGATGGCCTGGCGGACCAAGTCGATCGATTGGACCACCTCGATCATCCGCACAAAAAATCGGTGCCAACAGTCGCCGAGGACAGCATCGGCCGGAACCCCAGGATACTCATGGTCCCGCGGGTAGTGGCCGTTCTTCATGACAGCCACTTCGAAGGCATAGCCGTCATACATGGCCGTGTAGATCGACTCGCCGTCCCGCCGCATGTCTTGATCGACGCCACTACCTCGAAGGACGGGCCCGGAGCAGCCGTAATCAATCGCCATGTCACGGGACAACACGCCGATGCCGGCCGTTCGCTTGACGAAGATGGCGTTGGTCGTGAGAAGCGTGTGGTACTGCTTGATGATCGGCTCGAACTGGTCGAGGAACGCTTCGCATCGAGAGAGCCAGCCTGGCGGCAAGTCGGCCGTGAGGCCACCCACCGTGATGTAGCTGTAGGTGAGCCGAGCGCCGCACGTCTCCTCGAACAGGTCGAGGATTTTTTCCCGCTCACGGAAGGCGTAGAGGAACGGGCTGAAGCTGCCGAGGTCGAGGCCATACGCGCCCATGCCGACGAGGTGGCTCGCGATCCGGTTCATCTCAGCGATGATCACACGGAGATGGCGAGCCTTCTCCGTGACCTCGTACTTCATGAGCTTCTCGACGGTGAGCGCCCAGCCGAGGTTCATGTTCATCGCGGCGAGGTAGTCCATCCGGTCGGTGTAGGGAATCCACTGCCGGTGGGTGATGTTCTCGCCGATCTTCTCCGCACAGCGATGGAGGTAGCCGATATGCGGCTCGACCTCGGAGACGATCTCGCCGTCGGTCCGCAACACGAGTCGAAGCACGCCGTGCGTCGAGGGGTGCTGCGGCCCCATGTTGACGAGCATTTCGTCCGTGCGGACGTCGAACTCAATGATACGGGGATCGTCGTCAACCACACTGGACATTTTTCACCGTCCCCTGATGCCGTGGTATTCGAGTGGCTGTTCGTAGTCTTTGCGAAGTGGGTAGCCCTCCCAATCCTCCGGGCAGAGGATCCGCCGCAGATCGGGATGGCCCGTGAACCACACGCCGGAAAGGTCGTATACCTCCCGCTCATGCCAGTCGGCACCGCGCCAGACACTCGTCACGCTCGGCACCTCGGGCAACTCTCCCACCACGTCATTCTTCCAGCGTGGCAGCGTGGCCTTGAGCACGAGGCTCACTTTCGATGACGTGCTCCAGAGGTGGTAGACGATCTCGAGCCGCGGCTGCCACGAAACCTTCGCTGCCTTCTTGGGATCGGTTTCGAGCCAATCAACGACGGTGATGCACTGGACGGAGTCGAACCGCACAGGGCTCGACTTGGCAAGCCAGCGGCACGCGTCAGCGATCCGCTCTGGGGCAATCTCGATCCAAGGATCGAGCGCCTCGAGGTTTTGACCGATGACAGCATCGGGAACCGCGTCACGAAGCTGGTCGAGAAAAGTTGGGCCGCGCATCGTTTGAACGTGAAATGAGAGAAAGAAGATCAGACGCTACGGGAACCAGGCGGTGCTCGCTGGGCTGCGACGGCCCGCACCCAGTCGAGGTCGCCGCGGTACCAGACGTAGGCGAAGCCGATGAGGAGGACCGCATAGAAGAATGCCATATCGACAAGTGCAGTGCGGGCCAGGTTGGCCCCCGCATCCGTGATCGACCACTCAGCAAGCGCCTGCTGCTGGGTGAGCGGGCCACGCCCCGCCAGCTCCGCCCGTTGCTGTGCCTGGTCGATCATCATCTTCTCTGCCTCGCCCATGGGCTCGCGGATCGCATCAACCACAGGGGCCGTCGGGTTCTTGATGCCCAGCTCCCGCATCACCCCAAATGCCGCTGGCGTGAGCTCACCATCAGCCGTCGCCGTCGCGAATGCGGGGTCAGTGAGCTGCGTTGCCTTCCCAAAGACGGTTGCCCACGGAAAGAACAGCGCCACCTCGACATCAAAAATGATGAAGAGGAGTGCGACCACGTAGAACCGCAGGTCGAACTGCACGAAGCTCGAACCAATCGCTGGCTCCCCGCACTCGTAGACCTCGAGCTTCTCGACGTTTG
This sequence comes from Pirellulales bacterium, assembly GCA_041744595.1. Classification (GTDB taxonomy): domain Bacteria; phylum Planctomycetota; class Planctomycetia; order Pirellulales; family UBA1268; genus QWPN01. Next base: position 8,588 of record JBGTKO010000338.1, on the reverse strand, counting down.
GCTCCCGCGGCCTCACGAGCCAGCCCACCAAAAGATTGACGGCCAGAAAGCCGCCGCCAAGCGCCACAAAGAGGGCAACGAAGCCAGCAATCACGACGGGATCAGGAAGGTTCATGCTTTTTCGGAAGTGGCGGGATGAAAGCCGCTCGCCTTACTGGTTGGGACCGCCGTGGACCGGTTCGACGAGCACCTTCGAGGCGGCGATCGCAGTAGGGTTGATCGTTGAACGTCCCCACGCCACGTCAACCGGCAACCGAGCAAAGTCTACGATCGTGCCATCCCGGCTGTAGCAGGAGAGGTCGAGGGTGGAGCCCATGAAGATGCAATCGACGGGGCATGGCTCGACACACAGCGCGCAGAACATGCACTTCGAATAGTCGATCGTGAACCCGCTGACTCGAAAGCCCTTGCCGTTCTCGACACGTTCCTTGCCGATATAGATGCAATCGACAGGACATGCCTTCGCGCACTGGTCGCAGGCGATGCAGGTCGTGAGGTCGTAGCGGTGGAAACCGCGATAACGGGCCGCGACCGGGGCGGGTAATTCGGGATACTCAAAATGCTCCGTGAACGTCCGACGTTCCTGATCGTACGTGCTGCCGAAGACACGGAAGGTCACCAGCATGCCGTCCACGACCGTCTTCACGGCCAGGAACAGATTGCGGAACCAGTCCTTCACGGCGGCCTCCCGATGCATGCGGTGCGGTTGAACTGGAGTCAGTATAGAGAGGGCTTCGGAGCCAACAACCCAGGAGCATTCCCGCTGCTTCATTCCAGTCAGTGGCCACCAGAAGCGACCGCTTGCCTGGCGAGGTGTCCGTTTTTTCTGAATCCAGGCAACGGTCGATAAACGCAAAAAAACACCGAAGAAACAGCCGAATTCAGTCGGGCACGCCGAAAAGGCCCAGAATTTGCTTGACGGAACCCTGGAAACATCTACATTTTAGGTTGTTTCCGGAAGTCTTTTCCGGAGCACGCGCCCTGCAGTGATCCGCCAAGGATTGGCTCATGCTCGTACTCTCGCGAAAAAAGGACGAGAGCATCGTCATCAACAACAACATTCGAATTGTCGTTGTGGAGATCCGTGGTGACAAGGTGCGGCTTGGCGTGGAGGCTCCGAAAGAGGTGCCCGTGCATCGCCGCGAGGTGTTTGATGCGATCGCCAAGGGCGAGCCTCTCGACGTGCCGGCGGTATTGCTGCCAGCACCGTCATCGCCAGGCGAATCGGTTCCCGCTGCGGAATAAACGTCAGCCATCGTCGCGTTGGCGTTTCGCGGTATCATGCAGTTCGTGATCGCGCTGAGTTCTCGGCTCGCGTCGCGGCCCCATCGTCTAGAGGCCTAGGACACCGCCCTTTCACGGCGGTAACCGGGGTTCGAATCCCCGTGGGGTCAATCTTTCCCGCCGTCGAAGCCATCCATGGCCTTCGTCGGCTCCGTCGGCCGCAGGGAACGCCAAGGGTTCCCAGGGCCGACAGGCATCGCGTCGTGCGATGCCTATAGTTCTGTCATTATCGTGGCCCGAGGAATGGCGCTGAATGGCTGACGTAAGTGGCGATCCTTCGCGACCTTCCGCCTACGACGCGGTGCTGTTCGTTTCGTTTGGTGGGCCGGATGGGCCAGACGACGTGATGCCGTTCCTCGAGAACGTCCTTCGTGGTCGCAACGTACCCCAGGAACGGATGCTCGAGGTTGCGGAACACTACCAGCACTTCGGCGGCAAGAGCCCGATCAACGACCAGAATCGGAAGCTGATCGATGCGCTCCGCGAGGAGCTCGACCGCAGCGGCCCCCAACTGCCGGTTTTCTGGGGCAACCGCAACTGGCATCCGCTGCTCACCGATACGCTCCGTGAGATGGCCGACGCTGGCGTGAAGCGAGCCATCGCATTTGTGACGAGCGGTTTCAGTTGCTACTCAGGCTGTAGACAGTACCGCGAGAACATCGCCGCCGCCCAGGCTCCCCTCGGCGAACGGGCTCCCGTCGTGGACAAGGTCCGCGTGTTCTTCAACCATCCCGGTTTTGTCGGTCCGATGGCCCGGAACGTCCGCGCCGCACTGGAGACGTTTCCTGCGACTGCCCGTGGCGATGTGCCCGTGCTTTTCACCGCCCACAGTATCCCGATGTCGATGGCCGAAACGTCGAAATACGTGCCGCAGCTCGAGGAGTCATGCCGACTCGTCGCCAATCAGGCGGGCGTGATGAACTGGAAGCTCGTCTACCAAAGCCGCAGTGGCCCGCCGACCCAGCCCTGGCTCGAGCCCGACATCGGCGACGAGATCAGATTCCAGCACGCCGATGGGCACCGTCGAGTCGTCGTGGCCCCGATCGATTTCATTTCCGATCACATGGAAGTGCTCTACGACCTCGACACGGAAGCCGCCGATCTCTGCCGCGAAATCGGGGTGGAGATGGCGAGGGCAGCCACCGTCGGCACGGAACCCGAGTTTGTCAGGATGATCCGTGACCTCATTGCGGAGCGGGCCTTGAACCTGCCGGAACGCATGGCGATCGGCAGCCTTCCGGCAAACCACGATATCTGTCCACTCGACTGCTGCCCGGCCCCTCAGCGACCGACCACCGCCTCGCGCCGCCCAACGCCGTCTCCCTCTGGGAGACGGCCGGGGTGAGGGTGCTTTGTTTCCTCCGCCAATGTCGCCGCGAGCCTGCGCATGCCGTCCGTACGATTCGACGCTGCCGCCACGCCTGACCACCCTCGGGAGTGTGTCGCCCTCGTCCACGGCTTCCTGGCCAACAAGGGTCTGCTGTGGTTGCTCGCGAGGCGACTCCGACATCGCGGGTATTTCACCAACGTGTGGGGCTACTGGAACCATCAGTGCTCGGTGCTCGTGCATGCTGACCGGTTTGCCCGCGAACTGGCCGCCCTCGATGCCGACCCGCGGATCGACACGATCCACCTGGTGGGTCACAGCATGGGAGGCATCATCGAGCAGGTCGCACTCCATCGCTACCGCCCAAAGAAGCTCGGCCGTCTCGTCATGCTCGGCTCGCCAAGCCGCGGCTCATTCGTAGCCACGCGGATGGCAAACACCGTCGGCCGCGTGCTCAAGCCGGTCGCCGAGCTTTCAACCGATCCTGACAGCCTCGTGAATAACTTGCCGCCCCTGATAGGCGTTGACATTGGTGCGATCGCGGCCAAGTATGACGCACTGGTCTCGGAAGAGAGCACGCATCCGGAGGCACCCCACGATCACGTGACCCTGCCGACCTGGCACACCGGCCTCCTGTTCCGCCCCGAGACCGCCGACCTCGTGGCCGGCTTCCTCGAGACCGGCCGGTTTCCTGCCGTGATGACGGCTGGCAGAGTCTGAAACGAGCACCGCGATACCATGAACACCGCCGCGCGGTGGGATGGCGCACGACCGGCAGCGCTCTTTCCTAGAAAACGAATCAGGCAGCGGCAACAGGTTCGGGCTGCACCTTCGCCACGCTCACATAGGCGAGATGGGCGTTCAAACAAGCGCGACGAAAACTCTCCGGTCGGCTGACGCCCAGGAGACGAAGCGTCTCGATCTGGCCACGACGAAAGACCAAGTCACCGGCTGCATACCACTCCTGGCCAAGGCTCACATCGACGTCAATCGAGTCAAAGCCATCGAGCGCCACGTATTGCATCACCCGTGGATTGATCCCCACCTCGATGCACACCCGGCGATTCGTGAGCCGATAGCGTTTGATTGCCCATGGCAATCGGAGTGAGAGGTAAAGCACGAGACCGATCGGGATCGTGGCAAGGAGTGCGAGCCGTCCGATCGACACCGGTCCGAAACCTTCACGGATCCGATAGAGTCGCCCGAGTGCCTTTCCCACACCGGTCGAAGCCACACTTGGCCAGACAGTCATGATCGTCGCCTCGGCGACACTCGGCGGCACGACACCGGAAACCGGATGGACGGCATTTGTCGACATGCAATTGGCTCCTGCTGCTGGTGCTCATGACACGGACTGATCGATCCGCGGCCGATCAACGATCGCGAGCCATTCAGCCATCGGTACGCAGAATGATGCCTTGAGCTGCCTCGTCATCGCAATACCCTGCCTGGAATCGACGCAAGACGAGCACCACGCTCCGACGAGCAGCCCGGCGGCGGTAGCGGCGGAAGTCCGCCTGTGGGGTCGAGCGGCCGTGTTCGATCTCGGCACCTGTGGGTTCGCAGGCTCATGACCTCAATCGATAAGCCGCACCTGATCGGCATTGTCGATGACGATCTGCGGCTGGTCTCGAAACAGCGTGATGACGCCGGCCACTTCAATGGTGCGTCCGGTCATGCTTGATCCATTGGTGCCGCCAAACTTGGCCTGCATCGGCTCGAACATGCGAGGGAAGTACACGATCGTGAATCCATCACGGCCCACCCCTGCAAACTCGACACTGAAGACCTTGCCCGTGGGACTGGTGGTCGCACTCTGCACGCGACCACGAACCACTCCCCGGGCCTCCTGTCTCGCAGCGTCCAGAAGCTTCGTGGTATCCGTGACATCGATCACCCCAGCAGCAACAGGGGAAGCCGGCGCTGAACGTGAGGTGGCCGATGACTGTGCGGATGCAACTGGTGGCGGTGGACTTCCGGCCATTGGCGGAGCAGGTGGCAACACACGACCACCGCTCGAGCCAAAACCGCCAAAGAGGAACAGGCCCGCGACGAGCAGCGTCACAGCCCCGGCTGCGATGCCACCCCAGAGCACGACTGCCTTGCTGGAATCGGCCGCTGGGACCGCGGCCGAGATTCGTGGAGCTTCCGGCGAGGATCCCATCGGCACCGTGTGCAGCCGGAGCGCCTTGGCAAACGTACCCACGTTCTCGAATCGATCCCCGGGCGGCTTGGCCATCGCACGCTCAATGGCCTTGATCAATGACTCGGGCAGGTCCGGTCGAAGCTCCCGCAAATCAGGAGGAGCAGCATGCAGATGGTTGAGCAGGACACCTCGAACCGTCGTGCCGGCAAAAGGAGGCTTGCCGATGAGCAGGTGCCAGAGCGTGCATGCCAGGCTGTACTGGTCGCTCAGCGGAGTGGCTGGGTCGCCATCGACCACTTCAGGGGACATGTAGTGGGCCGTGCCGATCGCTTTGCCCGGCAAGCGGAAACCATCCGAGGCGTCTCCGAGGTCTGCCAGACCGAAGTCCACCAGCTTGCATCGGCCGTGGCGTGAGAGCATCAAATTCGCCGGCTTGATATCACGATGCACGACACCGACCGCATGGGCTGCGGCAAGGGCCTCGGCCGACTCGGCGATGAGTTGGCAGGCACGGGGAACGTCCATTGGCCCTGAGGCATCCACCAGTGAGCCGAGGTCGCCCCCCTCCAGAAGCTCCATGGCGATATAGATATACGCCTTTTCCTCATTGATCTCGAACACTCTCACGATGTGCGGGTGGTCGAGATTGGCTGCAGCGCGGGCTTCACGCACGAACTGTTCCTGCAGGAACGTGCGTTTGCCGTTTTTGTGCGTGGGCAGCACCTTCAACGCCACATCGCGATGAAGCTGCACATCCGTGGCTCGAAACACCTTCCCCATGGCCCCTTGGCCGAGCAGGCTGACCAATTTGAATCGTCCGAGCCGCTTGCCCTGCCAGGAAGGAGGCGCGGACGACCCCATGGTCGAGGCCGTTGCCACAGGTGTCGAGCTGGCAGCAGATGCCTGCGGTGGCTGGGGCGAGGTGGGAGCCATGGATCCACATTATAGAGACGGCGGATTGTCAAATTTTGATGAGCGTGCTCACTTGCCACGTCAGCCGAGCGCGAGCAGCGCCCGCACGCTTGCGACGAGCTTGTCGGGATCGGCGAGGGTTTCGGCGTGGAGCGGGGCGACCGCAGTCTTCTGATCCACGATGCGAACAACGCGATTCTTCTTGGCGGCTGCCTTGCGAAGGCGGTCGATTCGCTCGCGGTCGTGATGGCCGATCATGATCATCCCCGGATGCCGTGTGATCGAGTCGACGCCCAAATCAATCGCCAGGCATCGCAGCTTCGCGAAGTCGAGCAGCCGGCGGACTTCGTCAGGTGGCGGGCCGAAGCGGTCGGTCAGCTCCGCGGCGAGGTCGTCTACCTGTCGCTCGGCCGTGGCTCGCGACAGCCGACGGTAGACGTCGATCTTCGCACGGAAGTCGGGCACGTAATCCCGCGGCAGCCAGGCGTCGCCCGGCAGATCGACATTCACTGGCGGTGGCTCGGCCGGCGGCATCTTCTTGATGCCGCGGACTGCTTGCTCCAAGAGCCGACAGTAAAGCTCGTACCCCACGATCGCGATGTGGCCGCTCTGCTGCGTGCCCAACAGATTCCCCGCTCCGCGGATTTCGAGGTCACGCATCGAGAGCGAAAAGCCCGCCCCCATGCTGGAAAACTCTTGGATGGCCCGCAGTCGTTTGGCTGCATTTGGCGTAAGCCGGCCCACTTCGTCCACCAGCAAGTAACACCACGCCCGATGATGCGACCGGCCCACACGCCCTCGGAGCTGATGGAGGTCTGCAAGGCCGTAGTGATCCGCTTCGTCAATAAAAATCGTGTTGGCACGAGGAATATCGAGGCCGCTCTCAATGATCGTCGTGGCCAGCAGAATATTGATGCGGCCTTGCACGAAGGCCACCATCACGTCCTCGAGCTCGCCTTCCGAAAGCTGCCCGTGGGCAATTCCGATCGACGCCTCAGGCACGACCGACTGGAGTCGCGTAGCCACCTTGTGGATGTCGTGAATCCGGTTGTGCACAAAAAAGACCTGGCCGTCGCGGGCGAGCTCCCGCTCGATTGCAGCACGGATGAGGGTCTTGTCCCACCGGGCGGGCTTTGTTTCGACGGGGATGCGGTTGGTTGGCGGCGTCGTGAGGTTCGAGATGTCGCGGATGCCGAGCATCGACATGTGAAGCGTTCGCGGGATCGGCGTGGCCGTCATCGTGAGCACGTCCACGCTCGCCCGCAGCGCCTTGAGCCGCTCTTTCACATCGACGCCAAACCGCTGCTCCTCGTCGACGATCACGAGCCCGAGGTTCGCAATGTGAATGTCGGCCTGGGCGAGGCGGTGCGTGCCGATCACGATATCGACGGTTTTGCGGGCGAGGCCTTCGAGGGTTTCCCGCTCCTCGGCGGTGCTTGTCATGCGGGAGAGCGCCCGAATGACAAACGGAAACTCCGCGAACCGTGCGGTAAACGTGCGGCGGTGTTGCTCGCAGAGAACCGTCGTGGGCACGAGCACGGCCACCTGCATCCCGGCCTCGGCCGCCTTGAAAGCCGCCCGCATCGCAAGCTCCGTCTTGCCGAATCCGACATCTCCGCAGAGGAGTCGGTCCATGGGCCGCGGCTTCTGCATGTCTTCGCGGATCGCCTCCATCGCCGTGAGCTGGTCGGGCGTTTCATCGTAGGGAAACGCCTCCTCAAACTGCCGCTGCCAGGGCGTGTCGGGAGGAAACGCGATGCCGGGCCGGCTTGCCCGCGTGGCCTGAAGGCGGAGCATTTCGGCGGCCATGTCGGCCACGGCCTGCTCGACCGCAGCTTTTTGTTTTGCCCACGACGCCCCACCGACCTTCGCGAGTTTGGGAGCGAGCTTGGTTCCGCCGACGTATTTTTGAACGAGCTCGATTGCCGACGCTGGCACGAAGATCTTTGTGCTCTCAGCAAACTCGATCTCCAAAAACTCCTCGGTCCGTCCATGCTTCTCGAGAAGCTTCAAGCCTTGATACCGACCGATGCCGTGGGCCACATGGACCACGTAGTCGCCTTCGTGCAGATCGAGGAATGTGTCGATCGCCCGCGAAAGCCGCTGCCGTGCCGGCCGGGTCGATACCTCCTCGCGATTGAAGAGCTCGGCGCTGCTCACGAGCACAAGCTTCTCGGGCACCACGCGAAAGCCGCCGGAGAGCCGACCGCGAGCGAAGTGAAGTCGACCGGTGCGAGCTGGGGCAGAGTCGGCAAGGAGCTCGCCAAGCCGTGTTTCTTCTGCCTCCGACGGGCAGATAACCCACACCTCCTGATCACGGCCCACCGTTTCGAGCTCCTCGCGAACCCGGTCGAGGGCGCCGGTGAACCGCTCGACGCTTTCGACGGCGAGCGTTGCAGTTGCGTCGAGGCTCGAAGGCGCGATCGCGGCCAGAGCCAGCGATGGAAACCGATGCAGCCTCGCGAAGACGTTGTCGGGCTCAAAGAGGTTTGCCACGTCGCCGAGTCGCTGCCAGAAACGCTTGGCTTCTTCCTCGCATTCGCCGGGCTCGACAAACGCGACGCATGATCCCGGCCGCAAGAGGTCGGCGAGATGCGTGTGCCGAGTGCCGGCCGCGTCGGCTGCGAGGGCCGTGAGGTCGATCGAGTCGAGCGTCTTCACGCTCCGCTGGGAGACCGTATCAAACGTGCGAAGCGACTCAATTTCTTCGCCGTACAGCTCCATACGGACAGGCCGGTCCCAATCGGCGGCAAAGAGGTCGATGATGCCGCCACGGCGGGCGAATGAGCCGGGAGCGTCGATCGCATCGGCGGCCCGCCAGCCACGTGCGGCGAGCCATTCGGCAAGCTCTTCGGGGTTGACGCTGCCACCGACAACGAGCCGCCTCGTTCCCGCTTCGATGGCCCGCGGATCGACGAG
>JBGTKO010000337.1:0-33031 GCA_041744595.1 Pirellulales bacterium | reverse complement strand
TGCGGGCCGGGATGTCGAGCCAGGGGTCTCGCCGCCGCTCGGCGGCGGCGGCGACCTCGTCCGCGAGGCCGATGATGAGCTTGCGGGTCTTGATATCGACTTGGGGAAGCGTTGCGACGGGCGGCTTCGGGGGCTGTTTCGACGTACGGGCCATGCGTGGTAGGATTCCGAGTGGTCAGGTCTGGCGGCAGAAAAGTCGCCTTGATCGTGGTCACCTTGATCCTAACGTTCCTCCGAGCAGATCGCATCCATGGGGAAATACATCTTTGCCTACGCCATCATGGGCCTGTTCATCGGCCTGAGCACGTACGTTGCCTGCCGCCCGAGTCGACGATTCGACGGCGATCGCTGACCTGGCAGACTCTCACCCGAAAAGGTCTATGAAATGACTTCGTCGGCCCGTCCGACGATGCGGCGGATGAAGTGTGGACCGTGGGTGCCGGCGGGAACGGAGGCCGCTGGAGCTACCTTGCGGCCAGCCCCATAAAACTCGGCTATCCGCGCCACGACCGTGTGCTGCTCGTCGGCGCGCAGCTCAGGGAAAATCGGCAGTGCGAGCGTTTCATCAGCGGCCTGCTCGGTCAGCGGAAGATCGCCCCGCCGCCAGCCGAGATGGGTAAAGCATGCCTGGAGATGAAGAGGAACAGGGTAGTAAATCTCGGTCCCGATGCCGCTTGCCGTGAGGTGTTTGCGAAGGGCGTCCCGTTGGCCATCGGCAACTCGGATCACGTATTGATTCCAAACATGACGGCCCCGTGGTTCGTCGCTCGGCACGGTCACGTGACCGGCCAGATCATGCGACGCGAAGATCGCTGAGTAACGGGCGGCGTTCTCCTGCCGGCTTGTGGTCCAGGCATCAAGATGGGGTAGCTTGACCCGCAGCACGGCCGCCTGGATCGAGTCGAGGCGACTGTTGATGCCGATGAGGTCGTGGTAGTAGCGAGGCTCCATTCCATGAACACGAAGGAGCCGGAGCTTCTTGGCGAGATCGTCACGGGTGGTCGTCACGAACCCGCCATCACCGGCGCCGCCGAGATTTTTGGTGGGATAGAAGCTGAAGCAGCCAACATCACCCAGGCCGCCCGAGCAGCGGTCCCGCCACGTTGAGAGGATCGACTGGGCTGCGTCCTCGACGATCGGCACACCAGCCGCCTCAGCGATCGGCAGGAGCGCATCCATGTCGGCGGTGCGGCCAAAGAGGTGGACCGGGACGATGGCGCGGCAGCGGCGGCTGACCTTTCGCCGCACTTCCTCGGGATCCATGAGGTAGGTCGTCGGATCGATGTCGGCGAAGATGGGAACCGCGCCGAGTCTCGTGACGGCGCTGGCGGTCGCGAAGAACGTGTAGCTCGGGAGGATGACCTCGTCTCCCATCCCGACGCCAAGTGCCATGAGGGCCAAGAGCAGAGCATCGCTTCCCGAGGCGCAGCCGATCGCGTGCGGGACACCGAGTGCTTTGGCAAGCTCCTCTTCGAGTGCCATGACGTCCGGTCCAAGGACAAACCGGCCAGAGTCACAGACCCGATCGATGGCAGCCCTGATCTCCCCGCGAAGGAAGGCGTTTTGCCGGTCGAGCGCGAGGAGAGGTACAGTTGGGAGCAGCTCGGAAGCAGGGGCGGGGGCGGGGGCGGGGGGCGCGGTCGGCGTGACGCTGCTCATGGTGGCGAGAACTCTCCCTGGCGTTTGCTGGTCATCCAGGGGCGGAAAGTCCGGCCCTGCCGGAATCGCCCCTCAGAACGGTTCAATCGTCACGACCGCGAGCGCCACTCCAATCTGAGCGGCGGCCATCCTGAAAAGGACGTTCAGGAGATAGGTCGATGGACTACCCGACGTCAAGGTCAGGCAGAGTCCGGAAAATTTTGCCATCCTGCCCGTTTGACAGCGTTCCCCCGGCCACCCTAGATTCTGCGTTGGAATCCAGGCGTCCAGGGATCTGCCACACCCGTGGCGCGTCCCGGAAACCGAGGAGGAGAGTTTGCGGATCCCGTCTGCGGGGGTCTGCATGTCGGATGGGATCCACGGCGATCACCCCTGTCATCGATCTGGGACTCCTCAGCCGTCGGCTCGGGCTGCCTGTGCCCGGAGTCCACGCCGTCGTCGAACTGCTCGACGACGGGAATACGATTCCATTCATCGCTCGCTACCGTCGTGACCAGACGGGTGGACTCGACGAGGAGGCGATCCGGCGGATTCGCGAAGCGATTGCTCGGGCGCGTCAGCTCGTGGACCGCAAGCAGACGGTCCTGCGGACAATCCAGGGCCAGGACAAGCTCACCCCCGAGCTCGAGGCTGCGATCGCAGCCGCTGAGAACCAGAAACAGCTCGAGGATATCTACCTCCCCTACAAGCCGCGGCGGCTCTCGTTGGCCGAGGTGGCCCGGCAGCGGCGGCTGGAGCCACTTGCCAACGAGATCTTTCAGGCCGTTCCTGGAGCGGCAGATCTTGATCAACGGGCCGCCGACTTTGTCTCGGCGGACGCCGAGGTGCCGACGCCAGCCGACGTGTTGCTCGGCGTTGGGCACATCATTGCCGATGAGTTTGCCGCTCGGGGCGATCTGCGCCAGCGGCTCAGGGAAATCCTCGAACGAGCTGGGCGGTTGAGGAGCCAGCGGGTCGAAACCGAGGGCAAGCCGCTATCGAAGGATGAGAAGCACTATCGCGACTACTTCGATTTCGGTGAGAGGCTCGACCGTGTACCGGCCCACCGGCTCCTCGCAATCAATCGGGGCGAACGGGCCCGGTTCCTGAAGGTGCGGATCGAGGCGCCGCCCGAAGAGCTGCAGGCTGCTACCGAATCGGTCCTCGTGCCCGAGGGGCACCCGAATGCGGAGTTCCTTCGGGGCTGTGCCCGGGACGCGCTCTCCCGGCTCGTACTCCCCAGTCTCGAGCGGGAGATCCGGCGGGAGATGACCGATGCCTGCGAGAGCCATGCGGTGGAGGTGTTCGCCCGCAACCTCCGAAACCTGCTGCTCCAGCCCCCGGTGCAGGGCCGCCGTGTCCTGTCGCTCGATCCTGGCTTCAAGAGCGGCTGCAAGGCCGTGGTGATCGACGAGGGGGGGATGCCTCTGGAGCATGCCGTGCTCCATGTGGTGGGCCAGCAGGAGAAGCGGGATGCAGCCGCTCGAAAAATCGTGGAGCTCGTGACAACCCACGAATGCACGGTGATTGCCGTCGGGAACGGTGCGGCGGCTCGAGAAACAGAGGCGATCGTGGCCGAATTGGTGACCGGTGAGCTCGCTTCCCGCGACCTCGGCTATGTGATCGTCAATGAGGCGGGGGCCAGCGTCTATTCGACAAGCCCGTACGGCCGCGAGGAGTTGCCGGGACACGAGGCAGCCATTCGGAGTGCCATCTCGATCGGCAGGCGGCTCCAGGATCCGCTCTCCGAGCTCGTCAAGATCGAGCCGGCCAATATCGGTGTCGGCCTCTACCAACACGACGTCAAGGCAAAGCACCTTCGTGAGTCGCTCGAATCGGTCGTCCAGAGCTGCGTCAACTACGTCGGCGTCGATGTCAACACGGCCAGTCCTGCCCTCCTTCGGTATGTGTCGGGGCTCAGCCAGACCACGGCTCGCAACCTGCACGAGTGGCGGACCACGCATGGCCGGTTTTCGTCACGGAAGCAGTTTCTCGATGTTCCCGGATTTGGTGAGGCGACCTACGTCCAGGCTGTCGGCTTTCTCAAGATCACCGATGGCGAAAATCCGCTCGACGCCACCTGGATCCACCCAGAAAGCTACGACGTTGCCACCCGCGTCCTCGAGCGACTCGCGGCCACGCCCGCCGATCTTGTTTCTCGGAATCAGGCGGAGTCACTCGCCGAACGGATGTCGGCCATCGATCTCGACGCGCTCGCCGCGGAGCTTGGCGTTGGACGCTTGCTTCTGGCCGACATCTTGGAACAACTCGCTCGTCCAGGCCGCGATCCGCGCGAAGACCTGCCGGAACCCTTTTTCAAGAAGGGAGTACTCAAGCTCGAGGATCTCGAGCCAGGCATGGAGTTGCACGGGGCGGTGCTCAACGTCGTGGACTTTGGAGCCTTTGTCGATATCGGGATGCACGATAGCGGCCTCGTCCACATCAGCCAACTCTCGCCACGGTATGTGCGGGATCCGCATGACGTGGTGAGTGTTGGCGAGGTCGTGCGGGTGTGGGTACTCGAACTCGACAAGGCCCGGCGTCGGATGGCGCTCACGATGCTCACACCTGCGGAGCGAGAACGTCAGCAGCGGCTTACGGAACAGCGGAAGGAAGGGCGAGGCCGACGGCCCGATCGCCGTGGACGCCCATCAGGTGGCGACCAACCGTCAGCTCCGCCACCGACACCGACCGGAGAACGGCCCCCTCCCCAAAGGCCTCCACGCCGACGCGGGAAGCCAGAGGACCGCAAGCCTCGTGTGCCGCAGTCTCGCGTCTACGAGGCAAAACCGGCGAAGGAAGCAAAGCCACTCTCGAAGGCGATGCGGGACGGCCGCGAGCCGTTGCGCACGTTCGGCGACCTCGCCCAGTTCCTCCGAAAAAGCGAACCTGTCGAGGAACAGGCTCCCACCAAGCCGCCACCGAGTGCATCCCCGTCGGCCGACCCGCCAGCGACGCCGTAGGTCCGGCGACTACCGTTCGCGGAACGTGATCCGACCCTTCGTGAGGTCGTAGGGCGAAAGCTCGACCTTCACTTTGTCGCCTGGCACGATGCGGATGAAGTTTTTCCGCATTCGGCCTGCGACATGGGCGTTCACGATATGGCCGCCCGAGATTTGCACGCGGAATCGCGTGTTTGCAAGCGCCTGAGTAACGACGCCCTCAACTTCCAGTGCCTCTTCTTTTTCCGCCATGGGTTTTCCGGGGATGTGATGATCAGCGAGCCTGAAATCTAGCTGGGCCAGCCACGGCAGTCCAGCCGGCTGCGTGGCAGCCGTCAGGCGTCGTCTCCTGCCGCCGGAGCCGAGCCTGAGGCCTTCCACCGGAGGTAGGCGTCAAAGAATCCGTCGAGGTTCCCGTCGAGGACACTTTGGAAGCTGCCGACGTAGTGTCCAGTTCGCTGATCCTTTACCCGCTGGTCGGGATGGAGGAAGTAATTGCGGATTTGTGAGCCGAAGCCGGTCTTGGGGCGTTCCTTGTAGCGGGCAAACTGCTCGGCCTCCCGCTGCTCTTCTTGGAGCCGGGCGATCCTGGCCCGGAGCATCTTGAGCGCCGTGGCACGGTTCTTGTGCTGACTCCGATCGTTCTGGCATTGCACGACGATCCCAGTAGGAAAATGGGTCATGCGGATGGCGCTCGAGGTCTTGTTCACATGCTGGCCGCCGGCGCCGCTTGCACGAAACACGTCCTCGCGGATGTCTTCGTCACGAAGCTCCACTTCCGTATCGTTGTCAGCGATCTCGGGCGAGACGTCCACGGCAGCAAAACTTGTCTGCCGCTTGCCCTCGGAGTTGTATGGGCTGATCCGTACGAGCCGATGAATTCCCGTCTCACCCTTGAGATAGCCGTAGGCCCAGGGGCCGCGGATGGCGACGGTCGCACTCTGGATTCCTGCCACGTCATCGTCCTGACGGTCGAGCAGTTCGACTTCGCAGTCGTGTTTGGAAGCCCATGCGGAGTACATCCGCAGGAGCATTTCGGCCCAGTCATTGGCATCGGTGCCGCCGTCACGGGCATGGATCGACACGATCGCATCGCTCGTGTCGTGCGGCCCGGAGAGGAGGGAAGCCAGTTCGAGGGCATCCACGAGCTTCTCAACCCGATCCGCTTCCGTGGCAAGCTCGGACTCCAGCGAGGAATCCTCGCGGGAAAGCTCCTCGAGGGCCTCGAGATCATGGCCAGCAGCAAGGGCCTCCTCGAGCGGCTTGAGAATCGAGTTGATACCTCTGAGCTCGGTGACTGTTGACTGGGCGCGTTCGGAGTTGCTCCAGAAATCGGTCCCACTCATCAACGCTTCGAGACGGGTAGCAGATTGCTTGCGGCCAGCCCAGTCAAAGAGAGTCCCGCAGCAGGAGCAAGCGGGCCCGGATGGCTTCGGAACGGTTGAAGAGCGCAGTATCCATGGCTCAGAGTCTACGCCGTTGGTGCTCAGCCGTGAAGGTGACTCATTGCCATGGCCGCGGGGCGGGTCACACTCGCGTGATGCGGTTCCCCGGAAGACGCCGGGCGATGCGTCGCATTTCAAGCACGCCGATCGCGGCGAGAACTCGCGAGGCGGGCAGCTCCGAGTCGGCAACGATCTCGTCAATATCGACGCCGACCGCGTGCCCACCCTCGGCTTTTCGCTCATCCAGGACAGCCAGAACCTGCCGTTCGACGTCGTCGAGCTTGAGCTCAGCGGGGGAATGAATCTCGCGACCCTCCGCATCGGTGGTCTTCTCGAAGAGGGGCCCGAGCTCTTCAAGAACATCATCAACGCTCTCGACCAGCCTTGCCCCATCCCGAATGAGTCGGTGGCAGCCCCGCGACATTCGGCTGTCGATCGGCCCCGGAACGGCAAAAACCTCGCGGCCCTGTTCCCCAGCAAGTCTGGCCGTGATCAGCGATCCTGAGCGGTCGGCAGCCTCGACCACGATCGTTCCGAGACAGAGACCCGAGATGATGCGGTTTCTGGCGGGAAACGCGCCGGCCTGCGGTTCCATAAGCGGGGGAGACTCGCTGACAACCGCCCCGTGGCGGATGACCTCCAGGGCCAAGTCGGCATGTTCCGGTGGGTAGATCTCGAGCACGCCGGAACCGAGCACGGCGATCGTTCGCCCTCCTCCATCGATGGCACCGCGATGGGCGGCTGCATCGATCCCTCGGGCGAGGCCACTGACGATCGTGCATCCCGCGCGGGCGAGTCCGCTGGCAAGTTGATGCGCCACCCGACGACCGTAAGCCGAGGCATGACGGGCCCCGACGATCGCGACGGCCAGTGCGTCACAGGGCTCAAATCCTCCCCGGACAAAGAGCATGCCGGGTGGGTCATCAATCTGACCAAGCAGTCGCGGGTAGCCTGCGGTGCCTTCGATGAGCATGTCCACGCCGCGCCGCCGGCAGAGATCAATCGTTTCCTCGGCGACGGGCGAACGGGCCAGCGTCGGAATCACGCGGGCAAGGCCAGGGGAAATGCCGTCCACGGTTGCGAGGTCATCGGACGCGGCAGCAAAGACAGCCGTCGGCGAGCCGAATCGCTCGAGGAGACGCTTCCGTCGCAGACTCCCGATCTTGGGAACGCAGGCCAGCCGTACGTGATCGAGGAGGGCATCGTCGGCGAGCGTGACGGGTGATTCGGTGTCGACCATCGCGAGGCCTCCAAAGAGAAAAGAGGCCATTGAGTGTACGGACGTTCCGTACATGATGCAAGGGGGTCGGCGCCGACTCCTCAGCCGGCGGCGACTTTGAGCTCAGCCAGCCGCTGGGCCGTATCGACGAGCCGGTCCCAGTTGGCTTCGACGTACTCGGGCGGGCCGCCGATCTGGGCCACGACCTGCGCCACTTCCTCCGTGGGCACCATTTCGATGGCATCCCAGGGGCAGACCTTCAGGTCGTAGGGATTCGATTTCTTGCCCGGGATATGAACGCACACCTCGCACCCGACGCATCGCTCGATGTCGATCTCGCACCAGCTCTGGAGATTGTGGAACTGGTCGTACTGCTGCAGCTTGATGATGCAATCGACAGGGCAGACCTCCAGGCAGCTCTCGCAGCCGGTGCAATTGTCGGCGTTGATGACCGCCAGTTCCTTTGGCAGCTTCTTGCGCGGGCCTTGTTTTGCCATGACTGTCTCACCAACGCGGGGATCGGAGAAACTCCAGAGAACGGTATCGTAGCCTTCCCGGCGGCATCGGCAAAACCCATGGCATCAGGCAGCCATCCGGCCGAATTCCACCGCTGGCGAGATCCCGCTGTCAAACTCGTAGCCGAACCGCTCGATATCGGCTGCAAAGGCCTCGCCAACACGGTCCGCGAGCGCCGGCGTGTACAGGTCATGATAGTCGACCCGCGAGCCCGCGTTGACCCGGGGCAGGGCCGCATCGACGCCGATCCGATGGCAGATGAAGACGAAGTCCGTCTCGAGCGACTCGTAGCGGCCTACGAAGTCGACCAGCAGCCGGCCGTCCCGGCTGCACAGCATGCCGACCTGCGAGAGCGAGGCACGACGGATCTCGTACTCGACATAGTGGGCGAATGATGGCAGGGCCATGACCCGACGGTGTCGTTTGTGGTTTGGAGTTCGACGGATGAAGTGCCAGGAGGAGACAAGCAGGTCCCACGGGTTGCGGACGAACGCAAACTTGAACAGTCCCGCGAACACGTCAGCAGGCAGCCAGGACTCGAGGACAGCGGCCGGCTCGTGGGGACGGAACCTCGTGTACGGCCAGGGCGCAAAGCGATTGACCCTGATACCGAATCGGCCAAGCCAACGATTCGACCAGTGGAGGTCAGGCCGCGTGGCGTAGTGGCGAAGCGCCAGATAGACGCTCGAGCCGGCCGTCTTCGGGACGTGGATGAAGGCGAAGGAGTGGGACTGGGAAAGGATCATCGGCGGGCGACTCTGGGGAAGGCCAGAGGATGCCAAGCGGCTCGGCTTGTCGCCAGAGCGAAATCAGCCGAGCGTTTCGCCGCGAACGAGGTCTTCGACCGTCTGCCGCGACCGCACGAGCGTGGCCGTGCCATTCTCCACGAGCACTTCGGCCGGCAGCGGCTTGGAGTTGTAGTTGCTCGCCATGACGAAGCCATATGCCCCCGCGATTTCGATCACGAGCAGGTCCCCCACGCCTGCTGTGGGGAGCAATCGGGTCGTCACGAAGCCACCATCGACCTGGGTGAAGATGTCGCCCGACTCACACAAGGGGCCTCCCACGGCAACCTCCTCGTACACCTCCGGATCGAATCGATCATGGGGGCAGATACTCATGGGATGGTACGAGCCGTAGAGCACCGGCCGCGCGAGTGTGTTGAAGCCGGCATCAACAAGGATGTACTTCCGGTTTCCCTGACGTTTGACGGCGCGAATCTCCGTGATGAGGTATCCCGCCTCGGCGGTGAGATAACGCCCCGGCTCAATCTCGAGTCGAATGCGGTGGCCGAAACGATCCTCGAGCCGCTTCCGCGTTGCGCCCCAGAGCGTGAAGTATTCGCCGAGGTCGGCCCGCCCTTCCTCCGGTTTGTAGGGCACGGGGAGTCCGCCCCCGGCGCTGATCATGCTCAGGGAACGGCCAACCTCATGGGCCACTCGCTCGAGCGCCCCCGCGACTTCAGCGAGATGCGCGAGATCAGCGCCGCTGCCGATGTGCATGTGGAGGCCGGAGACGGTGAGACCGGCCTGGTCGGCCCGTCGCAGCACATCAGGGATGTCTTCATGCCAGATGCCGTGCTTGGAGCCTTCGCCGCCAGTGTTGGTTTTCTGGCTGTGGCCATGTCCAAAACCGGGGTTCACTCGAAGCGTGACGGCAGCGCCTGGCACCCGCTCGGCGAGCTGTTCGAGCATGTCGACCGAGCCACAATTCACATGAATTCCGAGCCGTGCCACGGCGTCGAGGCTCTCCCGATCAAAGATGTCAGCGGTGTAGACAATCGGATGAGCCATGGGCAGGTCACCGGCGGGGCCTGTGGCCGCCGGGGCGTGCGCCGGATAGCCGGCGGCGAGCGCCCGGTGAATCTCGCCAGCGCTCACGGCATCAACGCGCACTCCCTCTCGGCGGACGAGATCGAGGACCGCCAGGTTGGAGCAGGCCTTCTGGGCGAACCGGATCGTGTCCCATGCCGAGAGGTCTCGGCACCGCGCACGGATCACCGCTGCGTCATATACGTAGAGCGGTGTACCGTGGTCGCGGGCCAGATCGACAATCCGCACACCGGCGATCTCTCGACGGATGAGCCGCTCTCTTGAAGGCTGCTGCATGGCGGCTTGATCGTGATCAAAAACCATCAAAGCCGCCGCCCACGGGAACCGGCGGCCCGTTCGGAGGGCCTGGCCTGGCTACCTCCTGAGCAGCGGCAGCGTTCACGGCTGTGGCGACTGCCTGGAGCGCCCCGGCATCGATCGTGAGCCGCATGGCGCCGCCCCGCGGGATCGGCCTCACGACAAGCTGCACCAGGGCGCTCGGCATTGCCGCAGCGTCCTTGGAAACCTCGCGAAGCACGTCGGCGGCGTCTTCATCCGAGCCTGTGGCTTTCAGCACAGTGGCCGCGTACGCCATGAGCCCCGCGACCGAAAGGTCAACCCCGGTCAATGGCTTCCTATCGGCATCGGCAATGCCAGCCGCATCGATCGCTTTCGCAATCCGCTTGGCCACATCGCCACCCATGAGGATGCAAACCCGATCAGGCGCTACCGCAAGGGTGATGGCGAGCTTCCCGTCAATCATTTCGCCTCCGGGAACACCCGAAAGATCGATCGCGATTTCGTGGAGGTTCGCGGCTCCTTGCTTGCCCGCGTCGAATGTCACCTTGGCCTCGGGGGGCAGCGAGCCTTGGGCGCCGAGCCGCTTTTTCACCTGCTGCTCAAGGGCGGGCCCGTCCTTGATTTTGGCCGAGAGCGTCACCGCCGGCAGGATCGAGTCGGGCGTCACGGCGCTCGTGTCGATCGCGAGACCAATATTGATTCCGCCAGCATCGAGCATGGCCCCCACAATGTCCTGAAGGAGTCCAAAGAGCGTGTCGCTCACCGGGTCGCCCGTGCCAGCGGGGAGTGCCTGGGCGAGCGTGGCCTCGAGGGCGGCCCGTGTCGCCTGGGGCACGGCCTGGGCATGATATGCCCGAACCGAGGGGGTCTTGCCATCGACCCCCGTGGGCAGGCCAAGGACACCGTCAGTCTTGCCGGCTGCCGCCCAGAGATCAGCCGAGGCGCTGCCCGGCACCATGACTGTTTGGTTTTCAAAGAAGAGCTGTTCCTTCGCCGGTTCAACGGCAAGGCCGAGGGACATCGACTCGGTTTGGGCGAGACTCTCAAACGCGGCACCTACCGCGGCTGCGTCAACAGGCTGGCCTTGATCAGCGGCTGCATCGGCCTGCTGTTCGATCATCGCCTTCAACTGCTCCCGCATGGCCTCGGGCATGGCCGCTGGAAAGAGCTGGACACCGACCGAGAACTCAGCGGTCAGTTTGGTGATGAGGGCCTCGGCATTGGCGGGCCCTGCGGGGCTGCCCTGCATCGCGATCACGGCCCAGCCGTCCTTTTCAGTGATTTCGATCGGAGGTGCCCCAGGAGGCGTCACAATTCGCTTGGCGCCGACCTTTTTGGCAGGCCCCAGCACGCCTTGCAGCACATCGAGAAGCTTGTCGAGGTTCTTGACTGGCACGTAGCCGTGAATGACCTGCGTATCACCGTCCGCTGTCACGACGACGCCGATCGGGCGAGCAGCGTCAAGGCCCGTGAGCCCCTTGAACTGCGTGGCCATCATGACCCCCGACTCCGCCATCGCTGCAAGTTGGGGGAAGCCGACCTGCTCGCCGACCCAGGCGATCTGCTTCTTGACGTCGTTATACGGATCGATCGCCAGGACACCGACCACGGGATTGTCGGCGGCCCTCACGGTCGTGAACTGGGCGATGAAGAGGGCGACAAGTGCCAGGCCGCGACAGGCCGCGGTGCGGACGAAGAGAGGCATGGAGGATTCCTGAGGTTTCGGGGCGCTAAAGGGGCAGCGGAAGTTTACCAGAACATCTTTGGAGCTTGTATCCTGCAGAGGCAACCTCATGTCAGTCCCCCACCGACAGCCCGAAGCCGATCTCGAAACGCTCCTGCGGCGGCCCCGCCGGCCGCAGGCCAGGCTGCAGGTGTTGCTCTTCCTTTTGACCTGCCTCACCACGTTTGCCGCGGGGGCCGTGGGCTGGCAGCCGCTTATCCTGGGCATCGACGACTCGGGGATTGCGTCGGCCGTGCTCCTCGAGTGGGATCGAGGCCTTCTTTATATGGTTGCCGTGCTCGCGGTGCTCGGTGCCCACGAGGCGGGGCATTTCATTGCCGCCAGGCTGCATGGCATTCCCGCCACCTTGCCGTTTTTTATTCCGATGCCAATCCTCCTCACCGGCACGCTCGGCGCCGTGATTGGCATGGAGGGCTCGCGTGCCGACCGCCGACAGCTTTTTGATATCGCGATTGCCGGTCCGTTGGCGGGGCTCGTCGTGGCCGTGCCACTTTTGGCGATCGGGCTCTGGTCAGGGCAGGTGGGTGAGGCCAATCCCTTTGCGCTCGCGCCTTTGGCCACGTGGCTTCAGTCGCTCCTTCGCCCCGACCTCGCCGTGAACACGACCGTCGAGCCCAACTCGTTGTTCATGGCCGGCTGGGTCGGTCTCCTGGTGACCGGCCTCAACATGATTCCCATGAGCCAGCTCGACGGTGGCCACATCTGCTACGCCGTCTTTGGCCGCGCGGGCAACTGGGTCGCGCGGGCGACGCTCATTGCCGCGATCGTCGCGATCATCCTCTCGGGCCAGGACAACTGGGTGGCTCTCATCGTGATCGTCACGTTTCTCGGCGTGGACCATCCACCGATCCGCAACGAGTCAAAGCCACTCGACGCCTTTCGCACGATCCTGGGCGTGGCCGCGTTTGCGATTCCGATCCTGACATTCATGCCCGAGCCGCTCCGGCTCGGGTAACATCGCGGGCCAGGCAATTGGAAACGCCCGCTTACCAGTGGGCCTCGAGGCCGAGCGTGCCACCACCCATCCAGAACGTGCCGCCACGCCTCACCGCGGTACCCGCATCAACGTTGGCCGAGAAGTCGAATTGATCGGGTGCCAGTGCCACTCCTGTCAGCCAGAGCGTGCTGTAGCCGACACGGAAGCCCCAGACATCATTGATTCGATACACGAGTGATGTGCCGATATCGAAGATGCCTCCCACGGTGCCGGTCGTGGATCCGCGGGCATCGCGTTCGACGAAGCCCGTGATCGTATCGACGACTGGTGCCTGGGATTGCGAGAGGATGGCGCCGGCCAGGCTCGCCTTGAGCCAGCCTTCGATCGACCACCGTTGCCAATCCACGCGGCCGCGTGTGCCGATCTGGGCTCCGATCAAGTTCGAGCTCGACTGCACGTTGTAGCTGCCTCTGATGATGTCGTTCGGGTCAGTCGGGTCGATGACCCGAATCCCCGACGCTTCCTCGAGGCCTGCCCAGCGAACACCGCCAATCCAGTCGACCGTGGCCGAGGAGCCGAGTCCCTCAAACTCGTAGCCGGTGTGGCGTGGGAGATGAACCCACGAGTCAGTCAACAGAAAATTGGCCTCAGCCGAGTTCAGCAGAGAGTTGTAGGTCGTTTTGGCTCGCGACCCGTTCCGGAGGCTTGGCACGAGGCTCGAAAGGGGCGGGGAAACTTCGAGGTTTGCGTCACCGTGGGTGTGTCCATCGGCGTAGAAGCCGTACACGCCGAGGTAGCCAACCTCCCACCCGATGCCGCAGCGGCCATGCTGGCCGTAGAACACTCGCACGCCGGGCGCGACGGGAAACTGCATGTCTGGAGCATCAATGACGGAATCCAGCGTATTGCCGTCCATGATGAGGGTGGCTGGGCGGGAACCATTGTCTCTCTGCATGTAGACGGTATCGAAGACGGCATACGTTTCCCATTCGCGGTAGCAGCCTGCGAGCCACCAGGGCTCGTCGTGCGGACTTCCCTGGGCCGCTGGAGCTCCAGCGGCGAGCATGACGAGTATGGCAAGCCAGTTCGTGTGCCAACGCATCGATAGAGTCCCCCCGATCCACAGGCCGGGAAAAACCGGCCTCTATCGACGTTTCGGCAACCGTGGAAAAATCATTGAATCTTTCGCAATCGGGCTCATGGACCCTGCAGCCTGCGTTGACTCTGCGGGCAGGTCGGGCCCGTGCGAATTGCCCCGCTTCCGCATATCATGGTGAGATGTCGGAAGAGCCATCCATGGCCTCTTCCGACTGGCTGACCGATGGCAAAGCCAAGGTTTGCCATGGTCAGCAACCGCCGCTTCCTGCGGCGGGGCGATGATTCAAGTGAGCAAATATCCCAGGAGCCCCGCCGTGAATTTTCTCGAACAGGATGATCCCGAGGTCTGGTCCGCCGTCGCTGCCGAGCAGGTGCGGCAGCAGGAAGGCCTCGAGATGATCGCGAGTGAAAACTTCACGAGCCCTGCCGTCATGCAGGCGACGGGAAGTGTGCTGACCAACAAATACGCCGAGGGGTATCCCGGCCGGCGGTACTACGGCGGCTGCGAGTTCGTTGACAAGGTCGAGGACCTCGCCCGCGACCGGCTCAAGAACCTCTTTGGCGCCGAGCATGTGAATGTACAGCCGCATTCAGGGAGCCAGGCCAATGCGGCGGTCTATCTTACGGCGCTCAAAACTGGCGACACCGTTCTTGCGTTTGACTTGGCCCACGGGGGCCATCTCACGCACGGGATGAAGCTCAATGCCTCAGGCATCCTCTATCACTTCGTTCACTACGGCGTCCGACGGGAAGACCACCGTCTCGACTTCGACCAAGTGGCGCGACTGGCCCGTGAACACAAGCCAAAACTCATCGTGGCGGGCGCGAGTGCCTACCCACGAGAAATCCCGCACGGCACGTTTGCCGAGATCGCCCGCGAGGTCGGTGCCAAGCTCATGGTCGATATGGCCCACTACGCCGGCTTGGTGGCGGCAGGGCTTCACGACAACCCGGTGCCCGTCGCCGATTTTGTCACGAGCACGACCCACAAGACGCTCCGGGGACCACGCGGCGGGATTGCAATGTGCCGCGCGGCCGATGCGAAGGACCTCGACCGCTCGGTGTTTCCTGGGCTGCAAGGTGGGCCGCTCATGCATGTCATCGCCGGTAAGGCGGTGGCCTTTGCCGAAGCACTGCGGCCGGAGTTCAAAGTGTACGGCCAGCGGGTGATCGACAATGCCAAGACGCTTGCCGCCGCGCTCGCGTCCGGTGGCGTCAAGCTCGTGAGTGGTGGCACCGACAACCACCTCATGCTGGTGGACGTGACGCCGCTGGGTATCGGCGGCAAGATCGCCGAGGAGACGCTCGATCGCTGCGGCATCACCTGCAACAAGAACATGATTCCGTACGACGAGCGAAAACCGATGGACCCATCAGGCATTCGCCTCGGCACCCCCGCGCTCACGACGCGGGGCATGGGCACCGACGAGATGCAGCGGATTGCCGGATGGATTCTCCGAGCCCTCAAGAGCCACGACGACCAGGCCTCGCTTGAAGCGATTCGCGGTGAGGTCGCCGATTTCGCCGAGCAGTTTCCCGTGCCGGCCGCGAGGCTCGAGCAGGCGGTGGTGGGATGACGACGAGGTCGGTGCCGGTCGGCGTCGGCAGCCGAGGAGAGGTTCGCCTCGGGCTCGTACAAGGTGCGTGCACGAGTGACCGAGAGGCGAATATTGCCCAGGCGCTAGCTGGTATCGCTGAGGCTGCGGGCAAGGGTGCGACGGTCGTCTGCCTTCAAGAACTGTTTGCAGGCGAGTATCCCTGCCAGGCGGAGGACCACGGGAAGTTTGATGAGGCCGAGACGGTGCCAGGCGCCCTGACAGAACGCCTCGCGGCGGCGGCGAAGGAACATAGCGTCGTGCTGGTCGGGAGCGTCTTCGAGCGACGAGCGCAGGGCCTCTTTCACAACACGTCGGTCGTCTTCGATTCAGATGGCTCGCTCGCGGGCGTCTATCGCAAGATGCACATCCCCGATGACCCGCACTACTACGAGAAGTTTTTCTTTGCGCCCGGCGACACCGGTTTCATGAGCGTGCCCACGAGCCGGCTGGCTGTCGGCCCGCTTGTCTGCTGGGACCAGTGGTATCCCGAGGCGGCCAGGCTCACGGCGATGGCAGGGGCAGAGGTGCTCTTTTATCCCACGGCGATCGGCTGGCTCGATGGCGAAGAAGCGCTTCACACCGAGCAGTACGAATCCTGGGACACGATGATCCGAAGCCATGCAATAGCCAACGGTGTTTTTGTTGTGGCCGTGAATCGTACGGGCCGCGAGGGACCGCTTCGGTTCTGGGGCGCGAGCGTGGTCTACGCGCCGAATGGCCAGCGGTTGGCAATCGCATCGCACGATGCGCCAGAGGTGCTCGTCTGCGACTGCGACCTCTCGCGGATAGAATGGTCGCGCACCCGATGGCCCTTTTTTCGCGACCGCCGCATCGACGCCTACGGTGGCCTCCTTGACCGCTGGGGAAGTTCATGGTGATCGCTGTGCGAAGCACCTTCGCGTCTAGAGAAGCCCCCGGCGCGAGCAGGGGGACTGCGGGTCGCGGACCGTCCCGTTTGTCATTACGGGCGGGCTTGCCTAACAGCTCGCCGTCCCCTCGCTGGCGCGAGGGGCTTCTATGAGTGTTCTCAGTTGGCAGCCCTCTTATAGAACCGCCTATCGGCTGCCGGCTGAGTGGGAGCCGCATGCCGCCACGTGGCTTGCCTGGCCGCATCGCCGCCAGACATTTCTCGGACCGTTCGATCCGATTCCGCGTGTCTATCAAAAGCTTGCCGAGATCATCGCCAAGCACGAGCCTGTGCGAATCATCGGCAGGACTGAAATCCTTGCGGAACCCCGCGAGCTTCTGGCGGGTGTGGCTAATATCAAATTCGTGACGATCCCGACGAACGACTCGTGGGTGCGGGACACGGGGCCAATCTTTCTCGTGCGGCGGGATGCTACGGACATTGACGTCCCGGCACGGGCCGCGGTGGCCTGGGAATGGAATGCCTGGGGAGGCAAGTATCCTCCCTGGGACGACGATGCCCGAGTGGCTCGATCGATTGCGGCGAATCTCGGCCTTGATGTCTTCGAGCCCGGTATTGTGCTCGAAGGGGGTGCCATTGAAACCGATGGGGCCGGCACGATTCTCGCCAATGAGCGTTGTGTCGTAGACGAGCGGCGAAACCCCGACCTCGACCGGACGGCAATCGAGAAAGCGATCTGCAACTGGCTGTGCGTCGAAAAGGTCTTGTGGGTTCGCGGCGACCTGGCAGGTGATGACACCGACGGCCATATCGATCAGCTCGGGAGGTTTGTGGCCCCAGGCCGTGTGCTCGCTGCGCGGCAGCCCGACCGCGATGACCCCAACCACGTATCGCTCGCGGACAATCTCGCACGCCTCGCCACGCTCGAGGATGCCTCCGGCCGACGGCTCGAGGTCATCCCGGTCGATATACCGACGCGATTCGCGTTTGAAGGAACGCAGCTTCCCGCGAGCCATCTCAATTTTTATGTTGCCAATGGACTCGTCGCGGTGCCCGTCTTCGGCGGCCCGACTGATGAGCCAGCCCTCCGAACACTCGAGCAGTGTTTTCCTGGCCGCCGCATCGAGCCAGTCGACTGTAGCGAGCTCGTCCGTGGCCGCGGCGGCCTCCACTGCATCACACGCGATGAACCAGCGTGGCCCACCAGCGCTCCCACGGAGGCATGACAATGGCCAGAATGGAACGCAGGGATTTCATGGTGATGGCCGGTGCTGCTTCCGCCGCGATGGCGGCTGCGCAGATGCAGCGGGCCGAAGCAGGTGACACGAGCTTCATGAACAACGTGCCCGATCCGATCCTCGCAGGCAACGAGCTGCCGACGTTCAAGTTCGAGCTCGAGAAGTCGGTCGGGAAAGTGGTCGGCAAAAGCTACGGCAAAGAGGCCACGGTGCATCAGCTTCCGATCTCGAAGGGGATCGCGGGCGTCTTGATGAAGCTCGAGCCAGGGGCGATGCGGGAGCTCCATTGGCATGCCACAGCCGCCGAATGGGCCTTTGTCATTGACGGCCGCGTGCGGACTACGGTCATTGACCCTTCTGGTGCGTCCGAGACCAATGACTTCGAGCCGGGCGATGTCTGGTACTTCCCACGGGGGCATGGCCACATGCTCCAGTGCCTCGGGAGCGAGCCGTGCCACTTCATCCTCATCTTCGACAACGGATACTTCTCCGAGTTCGGCACGTTCAGCATCACCGACTGGATCGGTCACGCGCCGAAGCCGCTGCTTGCAAAAAATTTTGGCCTACCGGAATCGGCCTTCGATGGCTTTCCAAAAGCCGAGGTCTACATTGCCCGTGGACCGATCCCACCGGAGCCGCCAAAGGAGCCGCTCCAGGGGCAGGTGCCGCCGGCGCTCACCCACAAGTACCGATTCCTCGACCGGCCTCCCCACCGGACGTTTGATGGGGGTCGCGAGTGGCGGGTCGATTCAACCTCGTTTCCAATCTCAAAGACGATGACGGGCGTGGTACTCGAACTCGAGCCAGGCGGATTGCGGGAGCTCCACTGGCATCCGTCTTCGGACGAATGGCAGTATCTCCTCGAAGGCGAGGTGAGCGTGACGATGTTTGGCTCGCATGGCCGGTACCGGACCGAGACGCTTGCCGTGGGCGACGTGGGTTACATTCCTCAGGGCTACGGGCACTCCATTGAGAATGTCGGGTCCACAACCGCTCGTATCCTGATCGCGTTCAACACCGGGGTTTACGAGACGATCGACCTCTCGCAGTGGATCGCAGGCAACCCAGCCGATGTCCTGGCCACGAACTTCGGGAAGCCAGCTTCCCTCTTCGAGAAGTTTCCACGACACGACGTCTTTATCGCCCCCGACCGATCGTCTGATGAGCCCTGACCGGCGTGAGAGGGTGTGGTCGGCGGCCGCCGTTCAGGAGGTCTGGACCATCGCCTGGCCGACCGTCCTGACCATGACCAGCTACACGGTCATGCAGTTCATGGACAAGCTCATGGTGGCTCAGGTCGGGCCGCTCGAGGTCGCGGCCCAGGGCAACGGAGGCATCCTGGCCTTCTCGCTCGTGTCGATCGCGATGGGGCTCCTCTCGGTCATCAACACCTACGTGTCTCAAAACCTCGGGGCAGGCAGGCCCGAGGAGTGCTCGCGGTACGCATGGGCCGGCCTCTGGCTCTCACTCATCGGCTGGGCGTTCGTCCTCGTACCCTTTGCATTTTTTTTGCCGTGGCTCTTCCAGATCATGGGACACGACCCCGAGCTTCGTGTCCTCGAAACGCAGTACGGCCAGATCGTCCTCTTCGGGGCGGTCATCCTGCTGGCGAGCAAGGGCATGAGCCACTACTTCTTCGGCATGCACCTCCCGAAGGTCATCGCGCTTGCTACGGTTCTCGGCAACGTGTGCAACGTGATCCTGAACTACATCTTCATTTACGGCGATCGGGGTTTGCCAGCCTTGGGCTTGCCGGGCGTTCCAGGTGTGCCGCCACTCGGCCTTGCCGGAGCGGCGATCGCAACCGTGCTTGGCACCGCCGTGGAGCTGGCCATTCCGTTGGCGTTGTTCCTCTCGGCCGACATGCATCGCCGCTACCACACGCGAAGCCACTGGCAGTTCGACATCACCGCAATCCGCGATCTTGTTCGCCTCGGCTGGCCCGCGTCACTCCAGTGGGGCAGCGAGATCGTCTGCTGGGCGATCTTCATGTCGGTGCTCGTCGGGCAGTTCGGAAACGACCACATGACCGCTGCCTGGATCGTGCTGACCTACATGCACCTGAGCTTCATGCCGGCGGTCGGATTCTCGACCGCCGTATCGGCGATTGTCGGCAAACGGATCGGGGAAGGGCTCCCGGACGTCGCCGCGGCCCGAGCCAGGCTCGGGCTTTGGCTCGCCACGGGCTACGTTACTCTCTGCGTGCTTGCGATGGTCGCTTTCCGCGAGCCGCTTGTCGCGATCTTTGCACGCGGCCCCGACACCCCACCGGAGCAGGTCGCCCTGATCGTGGCGATTGGTGCGAGGCTCATGCTCTGCGCGGCGTTCTTTCAGACAATGGATGCCGTCGGGGTCGTGTGCACCGGTGCCCTGCGCGGCGCGGGAGATACGGTCTGGCCTGGAGTCGTCACGCTCGTCCTGAGCTGGGTCTTCATCGTGGGGGGTGGCCAGACCTTCGTCGTCTTGCTTCCCGAGCTGGAGTCGCTGGGGCCGTGGATCGGCGCTGCCATCTATATCTTCGTTTTTGGCATCACGATGTTTCTCCGGTGGGAGAGTGGCCGGTGGCGGAATATGAACCTGCTCGACCGCAGCCGACGCGACGCTGCCGTGGCCGCACCGTTTCCGGGAACGCCTGGCATGGCCGGTGACGAGGCCGTGGAAGACCTCGCCGCCGATGTTGCCGCGGAGGTTCTCTACCGCCAGGACGCCGAAAACCGCGGCTTTTCGGGCTGATTGTCGATTTTCGAGGGGAAGCAGTATTGCGACATCAAGAGGTCTTGCCCCCGTTCTGTGGCTTCGCCATCATCCCCGCCCCCGACATGCCGTCGGGACGTGTGGAGACATTCACCATGGAACAGTTCACGACGATCGTTCAGGGGTTCGTGTCGCTGCTCGCCCGCCTTTCGCTCGCCGCGATTTTTCTCATGGACGCCGTCGGTAACAAGATTCCGCAGTTTCAGCAGACCGCCGAGTACATGGCAACCGAAGGGGTGCCCAATCCCCGGTTCGCCCTCTTCGGCGCGATCGGCCTGTTGCTGCTCGGTGGGGTGTCGGTGATTGCTGGTGCCTGGACGCGGATCGGAGCGATGTTTCTCTTCACGTTCCTCGCCGCCGCCACCTACTTCTTTCACGACTTCTGGACGCTCGCCGATCCCGTTCAGCGGCAGCTTCAGACGATCCAGTTCATGAAGAATTTCGCGATCGGTGGTGGGCTCCTATCGCTTGCTGCCTTTGGTGGCGGGCCATGGAGTGTCGATGGCTGGATCGAACTGAAGCAGGAGGAGGCGGAATCGGCTCCCGCTGCCAAGCCGAAACAGCAGGCCAAGGTGCAGCAGGCGGCGTGACGCCCTTGGTGCTGCGGCTCGGGCAACCCCTCGCGGATGCTACATGCAGTTGCTCGACTATGATCAAGTCTTCCTCAGGGGCTTTGATCATGGTCACTCGCATGGTCTTTCACGTGGCAGTCGCCGCCGTCGTCGTCATGTCGTTCATCGTTTGTGCGGAGGAGAACCGCATGCCTGCCGAGATTCCTGATGTGTCGTCCCTCATGCCGACCAGCCAGCCATTCGGCCAGCTTCCCGATGGCCGCGAGGCCACACTCTACACGCTTGAAGTGCCTGGTGGCTGGCGGGCAACGATCACTGACTTTGGGGCGATCCTGACAAGCTTTGTCGTGCCGCCACGGGATGATGATCCGAATGGAAGTCCGGTCGATGTCGTTCTCGGTTTCGATTCGCTCGACGGCTATGTCGATGTGCATCCCTACTTTGGCGCGATCTGTGGCCGGTATGCCAACCGGATCGCACGCGGTACGTTTGAGCTTTCGGGGAAGACGTACAGGCTCGCGACGAACAACGGCCCCAACCATCTCCATGGTGGCCTCGTTGGCTTTGACAAAAAGCTCTGGAAGGCAACGCCTCAAGCCACCGACCGTGGCCCCGCCGTCGAGCTTGAGCTCGTTTCACCCGATGGTGACGAAGGGTACCCGGGCCGGCTCGTCGCGAAGGTCGTCTACACGTTGACGCCTGCTGGCGAATTCATCGTGGAAATGTCGGCCACGACCGATGCGCCCACGATCGTGAACATGGTCCACCACTCCTACTGGAATCTCGCCGGCCAGGCGTCTGGTTCGATCAAGGATCACGAGCTCGCGGTCGATGCCGACCGTTACCTTCCCGTTAATGCCACGAGCATTCCGACCGGCGCGTTTGCGATGGTCCAAGGAACGAGTTTTGATTTTCGGCCAGAACGGAAGCCATGGGCTCGCTGTTTCCAAGCGATCGAGACGCTTCCGCCGAATGCCCCGCCTGGCGCGGCCCGGGGAGTCGATCACGCCTACGTGCTCCGTGGATGGCAGCCTGACGGCGAACTGCGAAGGGCCGCCGTGCTTCGCGATCCGAAGAGCGGTCGCGGGCTCGAGATTCTCACCGACCAGCCGAGCATCCAGGTCTACATGGCGAACTTTCTGGATGGCTCACTGACGGGGAAAGAAGGGACGGTGTATGGCCCCAATGCCGCCATCTGTCTCGAAACGCAAAAATTTCCCGACACGATCCACCACCCCGATTGGCCAAGCGTCCGTCTCGACCCAGGCAAGACCTACCGCCACGTGATGATCCACCGCTTCACGCGTTAGCGGCGTGGGTTGCCCGCGGTGAGTGGGAAGCCAGCCTGGGTTGCCGCTGATCCGGCGACGTGGCTGGCAAGCGCGGCGAAGAGACTCGCTACGGAATTGTTCGCTGGTGCTGGAACCGGATCGGGTGAACCGAGCATGCGGAAGCCTCCGGCGACCTTCTTCCCAGGTACGGGCCCGAACTGGAGCATGAGCTCGTACGGTCCGGTCGATCCGGCGCGGGCACCGGTGGTGCGATTGGGGGAGTATCGGGAGTTGCCGTAGCCGGAGACGCCAATAAAGAAGAAGCCCGTCGTTCTCGGTCGGAGGACAATTCGGCTGTCAAATGTTCGGCCATGGTCGTCGTTGGCGGCGATCTGACGGCCTCGCGCGTCGAAAACTCGCAGGAACGAATCGAGCGACGACGCTCGAGGGAGCCGCTCGGCAATCGTCTCGATGACGAGTGTTTGGCCAGCGACGACCCGCACACGGTAGAAATCGACGTCACGATTACCGAACCGGCCGTCACCAACGATGCCCGCGATACGAACCTCTCCCGAGGTGGCTGTGACACGGAAAGCCTGAGCAATCGTGTCGCCAACATCGACGATCGGTGATGTCGGTGGAGGAGAGGGTGGCGGCGGCGGAGGAGGATCAGAAGGTGGTGGATCGACCGGTGGTGGATCGGCCGGTGGTGGATCGGCCGGTGGTGGATCGGCCGGTGGTGTCGTTGTCAGGACGGCTCGCACGGCCGCGTTCGCATTGATGACCCCCCCCGTGATCACCCGACCTGCGAGGCCGGCAACCGGTCGCGTGGTGTTCAGAAGGGCGGCTTTCAACTGGGCGGCAGTGGCCTGCGGATTCGCTGCTGCCATCAAAGCAATCGTGCCAGCCACATGCGGTGCGGCCATCGATGTGCCGCTGTAGCTCCCGTACCTATTATTGGGAAGGGTGGAGACGATACCTACGCCTGGCGCGGCGACATGGACGGTCGTGGCGCCCCAATTCGAAAAACTTGCCAGCCGGTCGGAGCGGTCGGTCGCGGCGACGGCGATCATAGCCGGGTCGTTATAGTTCGACGGATAGTTGGGCACCCGGTTGTTGTCAGCAGACTCGTTCCCCGCGGCTGCCACGAAGAGAACGCCTGCACGGCCGCCTGCCGCGATTGCATCTCGAAGAGCGTTCGAGGCGCCTCCTCCTCCCCAACTGTTGTTCGTGGCGACGATGTTGATTCCAAAATCACGTCGCATCATCGTTGCGTAGTTGATTGCTGCGATCGCGTTGGCCGTCGTGCCACTGCCGTTCCGATCGAGGAACTTCAGGGCCATGATCGACACTCGCCACGCAACGCCGGTGACCCCGACGCTGTTGTTGCCGACAGCACCGATCGTCCCAGCCACGTGGGTACCATGCCCCTCGTCGTCGAACGGGTTTCCATTTCGGGCCACGAAGTTCCAGCCATGGACGTCATCGACGAAGCCATTGCCGTCGTCATCCCGACCGTTGCCCGCGGTCTCTCGCGGGTTGCGCCACATGTTGGCGGCAATGTCGGGGTGGTTGTAATCGACCCCCGTGTCGATCACCGCGATCACAACATCCCGCGACCCAGTGGTCACATCCCAGGCGGCCGTCGCGCGGATGTCGGAGCCGACCGTGCCGCCCGATCCGCCAGCGTTGGCCAGACCCCAGAGCTGGGAAAACATGGGATCATTCGCCTGACGCGTTGATGTGATCATGAAGTCAGGCTCGACGTAGCTCACCGTCGTCGTCGAGGATGCCCAGCCAAGGACGTCAGTCACACTTGCCCCCGGTGCCGTCACGGCATGAAAACCTTCACCGAGACTTTCTGATTGCCAGCCGAATCCGGCTGGCAGATCGATGCCGAGGCCAGTGCCCGAGTCTCTCGCGATCCAGGAGTCGGCATGGACTGAGACCTGCGACCCCTGCCATTGAATCTGGGAGAAGAGCGCCGCCCCGGCGAAATCAACGGTTAAGACGACTCGCCGTTCGAGCGGCTCGACAGAAAGATCGAAGCGGGCGGGGCGGCGGCAAGCACTGCGACGACGGAGGGCAGGGCTCATGGATTGGAGCGAATGAAACATGGTGGAGCCCCCCTTAGAGTGACACCGAACTCTTTCTTGAAAGAAAATTCAGTACGTTCTCCAAACATCCACATTCCTACTTTTTAAGGGGGCGAAAGTCAACATGCCGCGGGCTTTTCTGTAGATGTGGCCGCCAGGATTCGCCCTCATATGGGGCCCCCGCTATCCTTCCCGTTACAACCGTTGAATCCGCCGTCAATTTTTCCATTGGACACTTGGGGCCAGCGAGATGGTTTTTCCGATTGGTGACGATAATTCCGACCGCCAGACGTTTCCATTTGTCACGATTGGACTGATCGCGGCCAACGTCTTCGTGTTTGCCGTCCTCCAGCAGGGGTTCAATCCCAAAGGGATGAACGAGGACTTCACGATGGCGTATGTCCAGGTGCCGGCGGAGATCATCTCGGGCAAGGATGTGGTCACCCCCGACACGGTGCAGGAGGTCCGGACGCCTCATGGCGTTGAGCAAGTGCACGTACCCGGCCTGCGGGAGACGCCGATTCCCGTGTGGCTGACGCTTCTCACCGCCATTTTCATGCATGGCAGCGTCATGCATCTCTTGGGAAACATGTGGTTCCTCTGGATCTTCGGGGACAACGTCGAGGACGACATGGGGCATCCGTCGTACCTGGCCTTCTACCTTGCTTGCGGCGTTTTGGCGTCGCTCGCGTTCGTGGCCTTGAATGCCACCGGTGAGGCCGCCCTCACGCCCTGTCTCGGGGCCAGCGGAGCGATTTCAGGTGTGCTGGGTGCCTACCTTGTCCCCCATCCGAATCGCCGGGTAACAGTCATCGCGATTCGGGTGTTGGTCGATGTGCCTGGCTACATGGCCGTTGGCATCTGGTTCTTGTTCCAGGTCGTGAGCGGCTTCTTTGATGCAGGGAGCGGGGCGGGCGGTGGTGTCGCCTATTCGGCTCATGTGGCTGGCTTCGTCGCCGGCATGGTCCTGGCGAAGCCGATGAGCCACCGAGTCGTCCGTTCCAAGGCCGACTCACTCGTCGACTGGCACCGTCGGATCGGCTGACGGTGGTGTCACACCGTCGATGACTCACCGCCACTCGTAGGCGGTGAGTCCTTGGAGGTCGCGGACGTAGATTTCACTGCCTTCCACGGCCAGGTGAGCCCAGCTCTCCTCCTCGGCTACCGTCGCCTCACCGAGAAGCTCGAAATTCTCTGGTGTGGCCTTGATGAGACGCAACACGCCAGTCTCGTCGAGTGCCAGAATGCGGTCGCCGGCGGCCACCATGCTCCAGTACTTGCCGAAGGGCTTCGTGATCCAGGTCTCCTTCCCGGTCGTCAGATCGAGGCAGGCGAATCGCTGATTGTGGAGGTGCACATAGGCGTGGTTCCCGATCACGATCGGGCTCGACATGTGGCCCTGCACCTTGTTTCGCCAAAGCTGACTGACGGGCTGTTCAGTCTTTGCGGGATCGACCGCGAACAAGAACGAACCGCCGCCATAGCTCGTCGTAAACACGTTCCCGTCATGGACGGTCGGGGTGACGATGTTCATCCCTCGAAAGGCTTCGACCGCCGTTTTCCAAAGAACAGTGCCGTTCTCAGGATCGACACCCGCAAGCGAGTCCCGCGTTTGCACGAGAATCTGCGACACGCCTCTGAGGACGACCGGATACGGTGACGAAAAGGCACTCCCCTGCATGCCCCCCTCGTCCTCGAGCACCCGCCACACGATTTTCCCCGTGGACTTCTCCAGCTTCACGAAGCCCGCGCCGGCCTGCACGAACACATGGTCGCCCATGACGAGCGGGCTCGACACGAACCCAAATGCCGGAAGTGGGCTCTCGAACACCTTCATGAGATCCACACGCCAGATTTCCTTGCCCGTGGCCACGTCGAGACAGACGAGCACATCCCGCATGCCGGCGACGAAGACGCGGCCCGCATCGACGCATGGGGTTGCTCGAATCCACGAGCCGTTTGAGGCCGCAAAGAAGGGCACGCTCAAGGCACCGTCCCACTCGGCATGCCAGAGCTCTCGCCCGGTCGCCCGGTCGAACGCCCGGACATGCTCGGACTTCTCCTCCCGTGTCTCGGTGACGATGATCGAATCGCCTGCGAGAACGGGCCCGGAATAGCTCGGGGCCAGATCGACACGCCACCGCTTCTCGAGCCGCTCCCTGGCAAGCCCGTCGGGCCAGGTCGCAGCAGCCACGAACCCATCGCGGCTGGGCCCGCGCCACTGTCCCCACGACGACTTTTCACCGGCCGCGGGCCCGGCGGTGAAGATGGCGGCGAGAACCGCAGAGAGGACAGGAACGATACGGGGGTGTGATGAATTCATTCAAGGGACTCCCGAAGCCGGATGGGATGCCGTAGCATAGAGGTGTTCCTCGGAGCGAGCACCCAATGACAGAGTCCATCAAGCGAATTCTCGTCGGCCTTGGCACCAGCCGGACGGCCAGGAGCGTCACCGACCACGCGATCGATATCGCCAAGTCCCGAGGGGCCCTGCTGACAGGGCTGGCCGTGACCGACCCCGTACGGCTCGAGTGGACCGGTCCGCGGCCGATGGGCGTGGGCGTCGAGGAGCGGACTTCCGAGCTGCGAAAGACTCGCTACGAGCATGCCAAGGCTGACATTGCTGCGGCCGGGTCGGAATTTGCAACCCGCTGCCTCGCGGCCGACGTGGCTCACCGTATCAACGAGGAGACGGGTGATCCGTTTGCGGTTGCCGAGGACCTCGTCCGCTACCACGACATGTGCGTGTTTGGCCTTCGCGGGCTCTTCGAGCACGGGATCGTGCCCGAGCCGGTGGACGCGCTCGAGCGGCTTGTGTCAGCAGGCGTACGGCCCATCCTTGCGGTGGCGGAAGAGTTTCGCCCGATCCGGAAGGTGCTCGTGGCCTACTCGGGATCGATCGAGAGCGCGAAGACGTTCAAGCACTTCGTGCAGTCGGGCCTTTTTTCGGATGCCACCGTGCGAATCGTCCACTTCGGGAGCGAGGATGCGGCAGCCAACCGGCGGCTCGAGAAATCATCCGTCTACTTCGCCGCCCATGGCCGTGTGGTGGATACCGACCATGTGCCGGGTCATCCCGCGACTGCGCTGGTTCCCTATGCGACCACCTGGGGTGCTGACCTCATCGTGGCGGGCAATAGCGCCAAAAATCTCCTGATGCGAAAGCTCTTCGGCGAGACGGCCCTCAAGCTGCTCCGCGAGAGCACGCTGCCTTTGTACCTGGCCCAGTAGAGACCGCTCCAGCCAGAGCGTCCAGCGGAAGGCATGCCACCTCGATCGCATGGGTTTCAGCGAGTGGGCCGAGTGCCACCTTCAGGCGATCGCGACAAATCTGTGAATCGACGACGAGGCCGTCAATTTCGCCTCGGTCCACGAGGATGCACAGCGGCTCATTCTGTTCTTCGTCTTGCACGAGCGCATCGATCCATGTTGCCCTCAACCACGCCAGCCGTCTGGCGGGCGTCCGACGGGTACGGAAGATTGCTTCGATGATCGGACCATCGGTCGGCGATCCATCGAGCACGAAGATCGTCACGTCGTGCCTCCCGCGGAGAAGTGCCGCCGGAAGGACTTCGACGGGCAGGACGTGGGGCGACGAGCCAGAACCGGCCGGTGGTTTCTGGCGAACCTTCGGGCTCGCGACATAGTATGCGGCCCGGGCCCAGGGCCCCCGGACGGCTTCCCGCTGAGGGGTCTGCCTGGGCGAAGTCACGCTCCCTTCCGAAGCGGATACCACTGCCACGGCGACGCCCGCATGAGACTTCGTCAGTGGTTTGTGGGCATCCGGGAGTGATGGTGAAGCAAGTCCCGCCGTACCTTTCGGCCGCCGCTCTACATGCTCCATGACCCGCTCGGCAGCACGTGCCCATCCGAGTTCGTCAGCGATGAGTCGCCGACCAAACGCAAGGGATTGTTCCCGTAGGTCGCTGTTGGCTGAAAGCCTTGCCATCGCTCCGGCAATGGAAGCAGGCTCACGTGGATCGCACGAGAGCGCCGGCAACACCAGTTCCGCCACGCTCGACGTATTCGAGCCAACCACGGGCGTGCCGCAGCCATATGACTCGAGGACCGGCAGGCCGAGGCCTTCGTAGAGCGATGGGAAGACGAGCATGTCGGCATGGCGCACAAGGCCAACGAGGGCATCGTCGGTGACGTGTCCTGTGCAGATGACCGTGCCGCCCGGCAGGCCGACCGCGGCAGCGGCCCGCCGAACGTCGCTGATCCGTTCATTCGAAAGTTTGCAGACGATCGCCAGTTGGTGCTTCGGATGGTCGCGATGAAAGATGGCAAAAGACTCGACGGCCGCGTTGAGGTTCTTTCGCCAGTCGTCACCCCCGACGTAGATGCAGTAGGGCCCGAAGATCCCGAAATGAGCCGGCAGGTCGGCGGTCTCGGCTGCCGGGCGGGCCATCAATGCCTGCTTGGTGTGGTCGATGTCGCCGTAGATGCAGTGCACCCGTCGCGGATCGATCGCGGCGTGAAGAATCGTGTCTCGCCGGGTCGCGCGGCTGATCGCGAAGAGATGATCGCATCCGCGGAGAACCTCGAGCGCGTCGAAATACTTGCCTTTTGTGGCAGGGTTGGTGAGATAACGGTCGGCAAAGAGCAGCGGGATGAGGTCGTAGACGATCCCCATTCGCCTGGGCCGCTGGTGACGCACCACCGGTGGAATGAGGGCGTCGGTTGTTCGCCCCTTGTGGGGAACGAAAAAGAAGCAGCCGGTGAAGAGGACGTCAATCGGCGGCAGCCCCGGCTCCTCGAGCTCGGCAACCGTAAGCCACCGGGCATGTCGTCCGAGTTCTTCAGCCCTCGAAGGGAGCGGCCTGACAGGGTCATGAAGCAGGAGCCAGTGGTGCCGTGGATAGCCACGGACGAGTTCGAGTACGAGGCTTTGGGAATAGGCCGGGATGCCCCGATCACCGTTGATCTGGGTGACTCGTAGATCGACGAGAATCGTGGAGGGAGCCGTCATGCCGCTTCCCGTGACGCGAGGGCCGCGGTGATGTTGTCAGGGGGAGCCGGAGTGTTGGCAGCATCGTCGTCCATGCGGAGATACACCAATCCCGTCAGTTCCCGGACACGGGTCTCGAGCTCCGCGATCCGTGCTTCGAGCTTCGCGACCTGGGCAGTGTCCCGCAGGGGTCGGCGGATGTTCCGCAGCCAACGGACGACCGGCCGGATGAAAGCTCGCTCGAACGACTTCAGCACTGTTTGGACGCGAGGCATGCGGGTTGGCTCCGAAGATTCGCCCGGTTGCGGGTCACGCGGCCTTCCGAATGATAATCGCAATGGAGGTTGAGGCATGCCCCCAGAGATTGAGCCGGAGGTGCTTGACATTGCCGTAGGGGGGTTCGTCGATGTAGGTGTCGAGCGGATGGTCTCCCGGATCGATGTCGATCGGTTCGACGGCATGCCCCGCCGCGGTAAGCCGGCCACAAACCTCCTCGATGTCACGGAGTCGGTAGATGACGCACGGTCCATCCGCAACGGTTGCATCGTTGCTCGAAAGGTTGAACTCCGTCGTATGGACTGCCACGCCCCCAGGCACGAGGCAGTCCATCTGCCGCTCGAGGAAGGTCTGGCCCAACTCGAGCGACCCGCAGTGCTCGAACGAGCAGGTTGACCAAGTGAAATCGAAGCCGCCGAGATCGGGTGGAATGTGGTTCATGTCCACTGGCCGATACGTAACCCGCTCGCGGAAGGCTTCCGGGTCGCAGATCCGCTTCCGACTGAGCGCCTCGAGCTCGCCCACCCACTGCCCCGTCTTGGCCCAGAGGTTTCGCCGCTCGTCGTCTCCGGGCAGGTCCGTGGCCGTGATCTCGCATCCTCGCGACGCAAAAAGTGCCGGGAGCTTTTCGGCGCCGACAGCGAAGCCCAGGCCGCGGCGGCCAGGCCGGAGCATGTCTCGCTCCTCGAGAGCCTGGCAGATGAAGGCCAGTTCCCAGAGCTTTCTGTGCGCTCGCCAGGATTCCCGTAGGGCTTTGGTCCAATGGCGAAAGGTAGCGGAGTTGAGCGTTTCGAAACGGCACAACTGTGAGGTGAGCTGTCGTGAGTCATCCGCTCGCCGCGGCCCGCGGAGATGGAGCTCGGGACGGTCGCGACGCAGAAGGTGTGGCCATATCGGTGGCTTCGGGGCAGGCTTCTCCCGTGTCACCCCGAACCATTTCTTGAGCTGTCGTGAAACGGTGCTCATGCTGTACTCAGTTCTATGGGCCAGTGCTTGTTCGCCGGCCTTCGCGTGTGTCAGGCCGCCCGCCGTCCGATGGCCGGAAGCCCCTTGATGACCGTTTCCTGGCGTGCCAGTTCGAGGTCTTCCTCGACCATCATGTCCACGAGCTGCTCGAAGCTCGTCTGCGGCGTCCAACTGAGCTTCGTACGGGCCTTCGTCGAGTCGCCGAGGAGAAGATCGACTTCGGCCGGACGGTAGTAGCGGGGATCCACTTCCACAAAGTCTTGGTAGTCGAGGCCGAGCCGACCGAACGTCTTCTCACAGAAGTCGCGAACCGAATAGAGCTCGTTCATGGCGATCACATAGTCGTCAGCCTCGTCCTGCTGGAGCATGAGCCACATCGCCTCGACATAGTCGCCGGCAAAGCCCCAGTCCCGCTGGGCGTCGAGGTTCCCAAGGAAGAGCTTGTCTTGAAGCCCCAGCTTGATGCGGGTGGCGGCGCGGGTGATTTTCCGCGTGACGAAGGTTTCGCCGCGGCGCGGACTTTCGTGGTTGAAGAGGATGCCGCAGGACGCATGGAGGCCGTAGCTCTCACGGTAGTTGATCGTGATCCAGTGACCGTACACCTTCGCCACGCCGTAGGGGCTTCGCGGGTAGAAGGGCGTGGTTTCTTTCTGTGGCGTTTCCACCACCTTGCCGAACATCTCGGAGCTCGAGGCCTGGTAGAAGCGGATCTGTTCGCCCGTGTCGTCCTGAACATCACGGATTGCTTCGAGGAGGCGGAGGGTGCCTACGGCTGTCACGTCGGCGGTGTATGCGGGCTGGTCGAAGCTCACCCGAACATGACTCTGAGCAGCGAGGTTGTAGACCTCGTGAGGCCGGATCTCGCGGATCAAGCGGACGAGGCCGTTGCCGTCGGAGAGATCGCCGTAGTGAAGGTGGAGGCTCGGTGGTTCACCGAAGATGAGATGCTCGATCCGCTGCGTGCCGAACGTGCTCGAGCGGCGGCGGAGGCCGTGAACCTCGTATCCCTTGGAAATCAGGAGCTCCGCGAGATACGAGCCATCCTGTCCGGTAACGCCAGTGATGAGAGCGCGCTTGCTCATGTGGAGACTTCCTGCCTGGAAAACGGGGTGTGTGGGGGCCGCTGGTGGCTCGGGCGGGAAAATAGCAGGGGGGGGCATGCCGCGGAATGCCATTTCCCGGGCGTTTTTGAGCCGTCTGGGTGCCAGCTTGCCCCGGAGGCCCATCGTCAGTTGGTTCGGAACGGCAGCGCGAGGAAGTGACTCGGGGCGATCATGAATCCGTCGGTCACGTTTGCCGGGTAGGACAGCGGCGCTCGGAGGGCCGGCTCCTCGCTCCGGAAGTAGAACCGGTTGATGCCGTCGAAGAGTGCGAACTCATAGCCGTGTTGGAGGAGGATGTCTTCCCATTCGGGCCAGGATGGATCGTACGAATAGGGGTCGCAGCCTGGAAGCTTCGGGCGGATCGCCTCGATGAGGATCACCCGCGGCCGAAACGACCGCCAGTCAGCACCTAGGAGAACGTCTCGCTCCGCGCCCTCGACATCGACCTTCAAAAAATCAATCTCCCCATCGGGCAGTGTCTTCGTGATCTCGCTCAGGGTCGTCACGGGGACGGTGTGGGTGGTGCGGGCATACCCAAGGTCTGCCAAGGCCCGTGTGTCGAAGGTCTCACGGTAGGTCGAAAGTCCGGAGTCGCCCCACTCGTGAAACTCTGCAGTGCCGACCTCGGATCCGCAGGCACAGTTGAGATTGATGTCCCGCGGTCGTTGTTCTTGGAACGCGCAGTGAAACCGTTGGACCGGCTCCACGTTCACGCCCGACCAGCCACGGTCATAAAAATGCTTCGTGACTGAATCAACCTCAGGGTCGTAGCCACCGATGTCGATGTAGCGGCCGTTTGCGACGGCGTGGAACGCCCGCTCCAGGACGACATCCTCGAAGTTCTGGGCGTAGGAGATCATGGCGCCTGCGAGGCTTCCCCAAGAGTTCGATTCAGTGCGTCGGGAGAATACCAGCCAATCGCGGCCGCTGGAACGCCAGTTCAGCGGGTCGCGTGTCCGACGAGCGACTCGTAGATCCTGGCATAGCCCCTGGCTGTGGCCCCCCATGAATAGGTCGCCGCATGAGCTCTGGCGCGGGCGGCGAACTCGGGGTCGGCCGCGAACGTTGCCATGCCCGCGGTGAACGTGGCGATCATGGCCGATGGCTCAAACGAGTCGAGGTAGAACCCGTGGTCGCCGCCGATCTCGGGAAGGCATGTCGTGCGAGCCATGAAGACCGGGCGGCCTGCCTGCATCGACTCGAGAATCGGAAAGCCGAAGCCTTCGGTCAGTGAAGGAAAGAAGAAGGCCTCACAGTGCTCATAGAGCCATTGGCGGACGCCGTCGCTCACCTCGCCAGGGAGGATCACACGGTCCTCGAGATGACGGCGGGCGATCTCGCGGCCAAGAAACTCACCGTACGGTGTTGCTTTCTTGCCTGCGATCACGAGGCATTGATCCGGCATCCGCTCGGCCATGTCGATGAGGACATGAAAGTTCTTGTGAGCCAGGCAGTTGCCCACCGTCAGCACAAACGGCCTCGGTGGCAGCCAAGGTGGGGACTGCCTGGATGCTGGAGGTGCTGGCGGAAGTCCGAGCGGCACGACATGGATTGGACGGCCACCGAGATTGAATCGCGAGGCGACATCGTCGGCCACGAACTGGGAATCCGTGACCACGGCCACGGCTCTGTTGATCTTGGCTTGGATGTCAGCGAGCTTTCGAGCGATTTTTCCAACCTGCTCGTCG
>JBGTKO010000336.1:0-3758 GCA_041744595.1 Pirellulales bacterium | reverse complement strand
GGTGACCGCTACTAAGCGATCTCACTGACCGTTTGATCGTCCAAAATGGCACGGAAGTCGGGGATTCAAACCCCCGACTTCCGTGTTCTTCATTTCGCGGTATTCTTACGTTTCGCTCGGCTGGCCACGGTCAGCTGCATGGCGTTTTTCATTTTTTCAGCCCACGTAGACCGAATCCATCCGATGAGTTTTGCAGGTGCCCGTCCGAAGGCCTCTCAGTTCGCCCGCAAGAAGGCCAAGCCAAAGCCCAAAGTCAAGAAGCGGGATCCGATTTTTATCGACGGCGTGCGGCCCCGCCCGATGTACGTCGACTACAAGGACCTCGAGCTGCTCAGCAAGCTCATCAACCGTCAAGGCAAGATCATCAGCCGTCGAAAGAGTGGCTGTACGGCTGCGAGCCAACACGCGGTGACGAGTGCCATCAAGCGGGCTCGGTTCATGGCATTGCTGCCCTACGTCGCCGACTGAACTGTTGCAGGCTCGCCGGGCCATCCATCTTGGGACCCCACCGGCCATCCGTGGCCCATGGAGCCTTAGCGGCCCTCCGGCCGCCGCTCGCACATCTGCGCTCGCGTTCTCGTGCGTCTTGCGGCGAGGAGGACTCAAGCAGGCGGATGATTTCCCAAGGAGCCCGATGTCTCCACGTTGCAAGGAACATCCATACTCCGGCAGCCGCGTATGATGGGGGCTCCTCTGGGGTTTCATAATGCCGCCGCTCGAGACACGTCGTCGCGTTGAGTTTCGGGATACCGATGCGGCGGGCATCGTTCATTTCTCCGCGTTCTTTGTCTGGATGGAGTCGGCAGAGCATGAGCTTCTGCGGGCCACTGGTGTGTCCGTGGTCGAGCGTGGTGCCGATGGCGTGGATTGCAGTTGGCCACGGGTCGCGGCAACGTGTGAATACACCGCCGCCGTGCGGTTCGGTGACGAGGTCGATGTCGCCGTGACCGTCGAAGCGATCGGCCGCACGAGCGTGACCTACGGCTTCGTTTTCAGCCACGGTGACATGGAAGTGGCCAATGGAACGATCGTTGCGGTC
Source organism: Pirellulales bacterium (assembly GCA_041744595.1). Classification (GTDB taxonomy): domain Bacteria; phylum Planctomycetota; class Planctomycetia; order Pirellulales; family UBA1268; genus QWPN01. The sequence continues at coordinate 2,719 of JBGTKO010000336.1, read as the reverse complement.
CGCTGCCGGATGCATCCGGGGGGGCGGCCTGAGCCGGTACCCATACCGACGGAGATCGCTTCCCGACTCGAGGCCTTTACGGCAGGCCCGTCCACGAGCAGCGACTGAGAGGACGGCATGCTCGCAGTCGATCATGTCTCGAAGTCATTCGCGGGGCCAGCCGGACGCATCACGGTTCTCGATGATGTCTCACTCGCGCTCCGCCCTGGCGAGCGGCTTGCCGTCATGGGCCCCTCAGGATCGGGAAAGAGCACGCTCCTTGCGGTCCTCGGCGCACTCGAAGAACCCTCCGGAGGCTCGGTACTCCTCGACGGTGTCAGTCCTTTCGCAGGCACTGCCGCACACCGGGCTGCCTTCCGCAACCGTCGAATCGGATTTGTCTTCCAAGAACATCATCTCCTCGCTGGTTGTTCGGCGCTCGACAATGTGATCGTGCCAGCGATCGCGACGGGCCCTGTGTCGCCCGAGATCGTGGCTCGTGGAAAACGACTCCTCGACCACGTTGGCCTCGGGGGACGCCTCGGCCACCGCCCGGGTGAACTCTCCGGCGGTGAACGGCAGCGGGTCGCTGTGGCGCGGGCGCTTGTCCTTTCTCCTCGGCTCGTCCTCGCCGATGAACCGACTGGACAACTCGATGCCACCACGGCTGGCGAGGTTGCCGACATGCTCGTCGAACTCACTGGCGAGGCAGGCGGCATGCTCGTCATTGTCACCCATGCGGAGTCGGTCGCGGCACGCGTGGGGACCATGCGACGGCTGGTCAGCGGGCGGCTCGAAGCATGAACGATGCGACAGGACCACGGGTTAGGTCACTCGAGGGACTCGCGTTTGTTCTTGCCCGCCAGTGGTGGCCGCAGGTGGCGGCGCTCGCCGCGGCATGCGGGGTCGTCGCGACCACGATCACGGGAGCCCTCGCTGTCGGCTCATCGCTCCAGCGGGGTTTGCAGGCACTCGCCATCGAAAGGCTCGGTCGAATCGAAGCCGCCGTTCTCGGTGAATCCTTCTTCACGCCAGGCCTCATCGATCGGCTCACGGACGAGGCTGCCGATGACGGCCCGCAGCAGATCGTGCCTGCGATCGTCTTGCCGGTCACGATTTCCACGGGCCGTGGCAGCACAACGGCGGCGACACTCCTGGCCTGTGATGACCCTGCAGCGCTCGGCTACGAACCGGCTCCGCCGCCACTCGCTTCCGAAACACTTTTTGTGAATGCTCCGCTCGCGGAAGCGGTGGGAGTCGCCGCGGGAGACACCGTTGTCCTCAGGCTCCCGCGGCGGTCAAACGTGCCGTCCGACAGCCCACTCGGGCGACGTGCCGACGAATCCGATGGACGGCGACTCTCGATTGCCGCCGTGCTGCCTGAACACGGCATCGGGCGGTTCTCGCTTCGGCCCCAGCAGTCCACATTGCCACTCGTCGTTACGTCGCGCGAGACCGCCCGCCGAATCCTTCGCCGAGAAGACGCCGTCAATGCCATCTTCGCCGTGGCCATGCCGCGCGGAGGCGATGCAGGCGACTGGCTCCGGTCTCACCTGAAACCGTCGCTGGCTGACTACGGCCTTGCCCTTGAACCGGCTTCGGATGATCCACCGGCCCTGCGTCTCACGACCGCGCGGCTCATCCTCTCTCCCGAAGTCGATCCCGCCGCCGATGCCGTGCTCGGGCCGATCGGCGGCCGTCCCACGCTCGTGATGCTCGCCAACACGATTGCCGCTGGCAGCCCGGAGACAGGCCATGCCAGTGTGCCCTACTCCACCGTGCTCGGCATCGACACGACATCGCTCCCTGTCGGTGAGCTTGTGAACGATGAGGGTGATCCCCTGCCCCTTCCGCCTGATGACGGAATCATCATCAACCAATGGCTTATCGACGACTTTGCTGCACAGGGACGGCCCGTTGCGATTGGCGATCACGTCGCCCTCACGTTCTTCGAACCCGAGACGGTTCACGGTCGCGTTGTCGAAGCGACTTCACGCCTCCGCATTTGTGGCATCGCTGCCATGCGCGGTCTCGCGACGAGCCGCGGCGTCGTGCCGGAAGTAGAAGGAATCACCGATGAAGATTCCATCGCCGACTGGGATCCCCCCTTCCCGTTCGACGCCTCGCGAGTCCGATCGACGCCACCGAATGACCAAGACGACCGCTACTGGAAGCAGTACGGCCCGACACCAAAAGCCTTTATCTCGCTCGCCACCGCCCGACGGCTCGCAGGGAGCCGCTTTGGGCACTCCACTGCCTGGCTCGTGCCGGAAGAAGCGGTCACCGACACCGCCGCCGTCGAGGCGGCACTCGCTCGCCACATGAGGCCTGAGCCAATGGGCCTGCGGGTGGCCCCACTCATGCACGACGCGATTGAAGCCTCTCGCGGATCAACACCCTTCGGCAGTCTTTTCCTAGCCCTGTCGAGTTTTGTCGTCGTCGCTGGCCTGTTGCTTGAATGGCTCCTCTTCGGCCTGCTTGTCGCGGCACGTCGTCGCGACCTTGGTGTTCTCTCGGCCGTTGGCTGGCCCCCCAGACAGCTCGCGAGGCTGCTCATGACCATTGGCAGCGTTGCAGCAGCAATCGGCGCGACTGCCGGGATACTGCTCGGGCCCGCATGGGCCAACTGGCTTCTCACGCTGCTTGGCCGGCAATGGGCCACCGACGTCGACCCGGGATCCGCGGCCGTGTTCGCGGTCCAGACGCCCGATGGATCCGCATTGGCCGTCGGCGCGGTTGC
>JBGTKO010000335.1:0-11070 GCA_041744595.1 Pirellulales bacterium | reverse complement strand
CCTCCGAGTGAGCGAAGGCCATGGAAGCGAGGCCGCTCGCGGCCGAGCGATGGCTGTAGCGAACGTCCGGCGACATGACACGGGCAACCCCGAGCTACGGCGCGATTTCAAATGCCGGCCGGGCGAGATCACGCGACCCGCGCGATGACGCACGTGAGGTATTCACCTTCCAGGCAGCTCGCACTCACCGGATGATCCGGTGCGGCGCCGCGGACTTCGAGAAGCTGAATCGTGCGACCGGTCCGCTGGACCACGCCCGAGAGCATCTCGAGAAACTCATCACGGGTGACCGATCCTGAACACGTACACGTGACGAGAATCCCACCGGGCTCGAGCAGGTCACAGGCCATGCGGTTGATCCGGTGATAGGCCCGCAGGGCGTCTTCGACCGTCGCCCGGCTCCGAGCAAACTTTGGCGGGTCGAGCACGACCATGCCAAATCGTTCACCGGCTGCGGCGAGGGTATCGAGCTTCTCGAAGGCATCGGATGTCCCCACGTCGATCGTCGTGGCGCCATTGAGCTCGGCGTTGGCCTTGGCAAGCGCCGTGGCCTTCGCGCTCGAATCGACCGCAAGCACGCTCCGCGCCCCGCCCGTGATACCACAGGCCATCGCAAAGCCGCCCGAATAACAAAACATGTCGAGCACACGGCGGCCACGGGCGTAGCGGGCGGCCGCCTGGCGGTTGTCTCGCTGGTCGAGGTAGTAGCCTGTTTTTTGTCCCTCGGTCAGATCCACGCCGAATGTCAGGCCATGCTCTTTGACAAACACCGGGCCGTCGGGCGGGACTCCCCGCACGACACGGTCGGCCAGTTCGAGACCTTCGAGTTTGGAAAGGCCACGTTCGGCACCACGCAGGAGGGTGCCTCGCGTGGGCAGGATCGCTGAAAGATGGTCGCAGATCATGTCGAGCCTTGGCACCATCGCAAGCGCCGTCACCTGCACGGCGAGGTACTCGCCGTAGCGGTCGATGATCAGCCCAGAGAGGTCGTCTCCTTCGCTGTTGACGAGCCGGCAGGCACCGTCCGGATCGAGCAGGCCGAGCGATTGTCGCATCGCCACGGCAGACTCGAGTCGCGAGGCAAGAAGACCGTCATCGAGCGGCGTCGCCGAATCAAATACATAGAGGCGGACGCGGATACGGCTCTTTGGATTGAACAGACCGCGGGCCACGAACGTGCGGTCATGCGTCACCAGATCAACGACGTCGCCGACGGTTGGCTCGCCTTCGATCCGATCGATCGCGGTTTCAAGCACCCACGGATGTCGCCCAAAGAACGGACGTGCACGGCGGGGCTTCAAGATCACCGTCGCCGTCGATAGCCCGTCATGCATGGACAGCCTGCCTGGCTGGTCCGGGGGCGACATGGGGCGGCGGAAGCGCATCGGCGCCAGGCTCGGTCTTCACGCGGCGTTTCTCCCGTTCAGCCTTCCGCTGATCGTTCTTCTGCACGCTCGCGGCGAAGAAGCCACCGAGCGGCCCGGCCAGGAGGGCCGGCAGGAAGACGAGGTTACCGACCAGGGCGAGGGTCAGCATCGAGAGCATCATGTAGCCGAATCGCTGCGTCGGACCGAAGGGCGAGAGGGCAAAGACCGAGAGCCCGATCCCGATCACGCCCCAGCTCTGGTACATCGCGCGGGCACACCCCTTGTAGGCGAGCATCGTCGCCGCTTTGCGGTCGAGCCCTTCACTGATGCCGCGGCGGAACCAGAGCATGAAGTGAACGACGTCATCCACGGTCACGCCGAGCGCCACACTCGGGGCCATCACGCTGCCGATGTCCACCAGAAGCGAGCCCATGTCGAGCGACCGGAGGATCGTGTTCCCCCAGCCCATGCCGCCAAAGACAACGAACGCCGGGAATGCAGCGGGCAGAAAGAGCACAAACCCCGCAGACATGGCCCGACAGAGTAGGACCATTACGGCCACGATGATGAGGAAGTCCCAGATAAACCCGACCTTGAGGCCATCGAGGAGCGAGTGCTGGGCCTTGTAGACCAGTGGCATGAGGCCCGTATATTCGACCTGGACACCCTCGACGCCGTTGGCCGAGATCTCCTCGAGAATCGGGGTGATTTCCCGTTGAAGCTCCGCCTTGAAGTCGGCATAGTCCACTTCCTTAACGGCGCTCACGCGGGCGCTGATTCGCCAGAGCTCCTCGGTCCGCTCGCGGGTCGGACCCACCGGGGCCACGGGCGGCGACACGACACCTGCCATGATGCCGAGCGACTCGAGAAACGTCGGCTCGGGAGCTGGCAGCGGCGGCCCGATGGGAACCTCGACCTCCGCCTCGCGGAGGTAGTCCCCCTCCAAGAACTCGTTACGGTGTCGGGTGAGAACACGTGCCATCGTGTTCTCCATGCGAGCCCGATTCATGCCCAGGATCCGGCCGAAGACGTTGCGCCCCTCGCCGACGTCGATACCGCGGCTGAAGGTTACCGTCGAGAGCGAGCTGCCTACTTCGTCGAGACCTGCGATCTTGGCCTGGATCCTTTCGATGAGCTCCATGCGTTCACGGAAGTCGAGCGTGCAGGCCGCATCGTCGATCCGCACGAGGATCTCCATCGGAATCAGCGGCCCAAGGTTCTTTTCGAGCCACTGGTAGTCGGTACGGATGCGGGCATTCGGCGCAAAGAGCCGCATGAGCTGCACACTGCTCTCGATCCGAGTCATGCCCAAGCCGACGCCTACCATGATGAGCAAGCAAGCAGCCGTGGCGAGCCCGCTGTGCTCGGTGATCCACTTCCCCACCTTCCACCACGGGCTCTGCTCGATCGGTCGCCAACTGCCATCGTCTTCGCCGCCTGCGGCTGCACCGAGCTTCAGTCGCGGCGGAAAGAGCTCGAGCATCGCCGGCATGAGGGTGATGATCACCACGAAGCTCAACACCACGCCGAGTGACGAGAAGATGCCGAACATCCTGATGGGAACCAGTTCGCTCACGGCGAGGGTCGCAAGCCCCACGGCCGTGGTGCCGGTAGCCAGCGAAAGCGGCAGGAGTGCATGAGCCAGCGCCTTGCCTGCGGCCCCCTTCGTCACACCCGTCTCAGCGAGTTGATCGCGGTAATAGTTTGCCAGGTGAATCGCGCCACTCGTCGTGGCCACGTAGACCAGCGAGGGCATCGTCAGAAGGATGGCATCGACGGGATAGCCCGTGTACCAGACGATCGCGAGACACGCGAACATGCTGTAGACGCCCGAGGCGAGCACAATCCCCACGAGGGCTTTGCTTCGCAGGCTCCACCAGCTCACGAAAAATCCGACGACGAGCGAGAGGCCAAAGAGGATTGTGACACTCGCCTGGCCGGCCTTGTCGATCGAGACGTTGTCGACCGGCGGCCCGCCCAGGTGGAGATCGGGCTCAGGGATGCCGAGCTCCTTGGTCGCGACGGCTTTGATCTCATCGACCGCTCCGTGGAGATTGGCCCGAGCGGCGTCGGAGAGCGTGAGTACGAGGCAGGTCTGCCGGACATCGATGTCGTCCTCGGCAGAGCCGGGTTCTACACCCTTCGCGGCGGGGCCAATGACCGCGCCGGTGAGCCGACGAACTGCCTCGTCGATGTCGAGGTTCAATGGCTCGGCTGTCATCCGGGCAACCGCGCGAGGGCCTGTCTGGGCCGTCTTGAAGTAGAGTGGCCGCTCGATCCGGGCCGCCTCCTCGGGGGGCGGCAGGAGCTTGGTGGCCATCAACTCGAGCCGCGGGTCGGCCATCGTGCAGCCGTCCCATGACACCAGGATGAACTCTTCTCCCTGGAAGTTCTGACGGAAAAACCGGTAGGTCTGGGTCTCTGGGTACTCCCGCGGAAGCCACCCCTTCACGTCGTTGCGGTTGTTGCCCTTGGCCTTGAGTGCTCCCACCAGCACCAGTGGCAAGAGAAAGACCAGCACCGCAAGGATCGGAACGCTGAACCGCTCGTAGAAGGAGCCGAGCTTGTTGTCTGCCGTATCTGACATCGGGGGCGTCCGTGGACGGGCCGGCGGCAACGCCGGAAAGACAAGTAAACCGTACAGCCGCTCCGGGGAGCGGTCCATATCGATCCGGCCCCCGCGGCGAAACTACTGATGCATCGACCTGCCGTCGCCGTTTTGCACGGAGGAACCGACTTTGGCGGCAGCATTTTCGCACCTTGCCAGGACGGCCTCGTCGCCCCGACTCGCCCCGACTCGCTTACTTCTCTGCAAGGTCGCCTGCCTTGAACCCGGCTTCGCGATGGCTGCCATCGCAGAACGGCTTGGTCGCTGAGCGACCACACCGACAGAGCGCCACCGCCCGCTTGCCGGCGGGAAGTGAAAACTCGCTCCCCTCATGGTCCATGACCCGCACGCCAGGTGCCGCGTCGCCGTTTGGAAGTTCGATGACAAGCGGGCCATCCAGGCGGCAGCGGAGCGTGACGCATCCGGGCTTTGCCCATCGTGATGACGCTGATGGCTCACTTGATCCTGGCCCGGCAGCCTCACTCACGGCTGTTCCCTGTCTTTGCCGACCTCGGCGGCAGGTTGCCTCTCCCTCTCCATTCGTTTTACGACGCGAAGCACGAGACTCATCTGCTCTGGGCCGTCGGCCTTCGGCTTTCCGAGAGACAATCGGCCACCTGCCAAGAGCCCCGCCTTCTCGAGCTCGAGGAGAAATCCGTTGACGGCCGTCGCCGTTCCGACAAGCTCGAGACGATCCTTCGCAGCCGCGACCTCGAGACCACTGGCTGCCACGAGCTGATCGAGCGCCCGGCGTTCTGACGGGCTATCGACCGCGATCACGAGCACACCTGCCAGTTCTGACTTCACACGCTTGGCCGACGCCCCCGACTCCGGAGCTCGCACTTCGTCGGCTGCCTCGCCTTCGGCCGGAGCGGCAAGCTTGTCAGCGGGGGCCAACGCATCAATGAGACGAGACTCGGTCGTAGGTGCCGGAGCAGGCGGCCGTGTCACCGATGGGCTCGCACCCGCGTAGCCCGGAGCAGCGGACGATTGCGGAAGCGGCACACCTCCGCCCCCGCCCCCGAGTGCCTCATCCTCGAGCGCCTGAAATCGTGCCGACCTTCTGCCCTGTGATTCGCGGAACTGAGAAGCCTCAGCCGACGGCCCATCTGCCGCGAAGGCGTTCAGGCCTGCTTCCGCGTCAGCATCCTGCTTCTCGGATGTCTTCAAGCCGAAATCTTGAACAGGCCCACGTTCACGCTCGCGAAGCACTTCCTCGCCCGCGCGGCCTGTCGATGCAGCCACTTCCCGACGGGAATCCTGCGAGAAGAATGTTTCCATACCATCGCCCTCGCCGAGCGCACGGCCCTCCACGGTCGCTTCCTTCAATTTTTGCCTGGCAACAGACCGATCGATCCCGTCAACCGTCACCTGGGCTGGTGGCGCGAGGGCCACGTCGCGGCCAGCGTCATCAGGCAGATTGACAACAACGGCCACGAGCAGGCCAGCGGCCAGTGCACTGGCAATCGCGATCCACGGGAATCGCCGACCGGGGGTCGCATGAGGCCCTGGTACGTGGACGGCAGGCGTGGCACGCGGCGCTGACGAGCCATGTGCGTCTTGCTGCGGCGCGGCGATGGCCGCCATCACACGATCACTGAATCCACCGAGTGGCTCATCCTTGACGGATGCCCGCAACGCACCGCGGATCATTCGCAGATCATCCACGAGCGATGCAAGCTCGGGCGACGCCTGCACGGCCCGTTCGATCTCGGCGGCCTCGACAGCCGCGAGCCGTCCATCGATCCACTCGCTGATGCGAGGATCGTCGGCGTCGAGCGGCACGTCGGTGGGTGAGGATGAATCAGACATGGGAACGGTTCAGCGTGTGGGTCTACGGTTCAACGAGAAGTGACCGAAGTTCGATCCGGCCGCGATGCAGCCTGCTGCGGACCGTGCCAATCGGAATGGCGAGCGTCGCGGCGATTTCCTCGTACGAGGCATCGTGCATGTCGGCAAGGACAACGACCTCGCGGTAACGGTCGTCGAGCTTGTCGAGGGCCAGGGCGATCCGCTTCGAAAGATCCTGGTGCTCGAGACCTGCCGAGACGGGCTGCACCGCGGCAGCCGGTTCGGCATACAGCCGCGATCCATCGGCAGCCACCGCATCGAGCGAGTGAGCAGGCCGACGCCGACGGCCGGCACTGCGGGCGTGATTCAAAGCGATCGAGTGCAACCATGTCGAGAACCTGCTTTCCTGCCGGAACGAACCGAGGTGACGGTATGCCGAGAGGAATGTCTCCTGGGCCAGGTCGAGTGCCTGTTCTGGGCAGCCACAGAGCCCTCGCAGAAACGCGACGATCCGCGCCTGGTGCAACTCGACCAGCCCGCGGAAGGCATCCACGTCACCAGCCGCCGCGCGACCAACGAGCGCTCCTTCATCGATCGCGACGGTGTCGGGCTGCTCCGTGCCAGTTGCCACGAGCCATCACCTCATGTGAATGAGAATCGCCAAGGACCGAAAAAGTTCCCGCCGCTCGAGACCCTTGGGAAAGCGTTCAATTTCGCTCCGCTGGCCACGGCCGTCAAAGTGTGCCACCCTCGGCCCCGACCGGGGGCACGCCACGACGGCCGATCCACCACCACAGGGCGGCCGCCAGGGCGAGGAGGACGAGCGAAATGAGTTGCGAAATTGAGAAGGGCGTGCCGAAGGCAGGTGGCTCATCGACACGGATAGCTTCGAGGAGCAATCGCGAGATCGGGTGAAGCGTGAGCACGAGTGCAAACACCTCACCCGGCCTCCGGGCCAGTGGTGTCCAGGCGACGGCGAGAACCGCGAGGACACCCGCGTCGATGGCGGCGTAGAGCTGCGCAGGATGCACTGGCACGCTCCCTCCGCTCGTCGCAGGGAACTTCGTGGCGACTTCCGTTCCTTCGGGAAACGACACGGCCCACGGAAAATCACACGGCCCACCGTAGCAGCATCCATTCAGAAAGCATCCGACACGACCGATCGCGAGCCCCGTGAGCATGCCGGGCGCGATGACGTCAGCCAGCGTGAGGATGTCGAGCCCTCGACGACGGGCAAAGAACCATGCGGCGAGTGCTGCGGTGGGCAGCGAACCGAACACGACCAGCCCACCGCCGGCGATGTTGAGAACATTCGCCAGTGATTCACCGAGCGACTTGTCTGTTGCGAAGAAGCGGTCGGAGTATTGGATCACATAAAACAGCCTCGCCCCGACAATCCCCCAGATGAAAACCTGCGTCGCGAGCGACAGGATAGTGTCGGCGTCGATGCCGACTCTCCGTGCCCGCACGATCGAAAGCCACGTGCCACAGGTCGCCGCGACGAGAAGCATCACCCCGTAACCACGCACGGGGACGCCCTCGTTTTCAGCGATCATGGGCAGCACCACACCGAACAGCCCGGCAACCGCCACGACCGGCAGCCAGAGCTGCGCGAAGGCGGCTTGAAATCCCTGCCGCATCGCGACGAACGCAAACCACACGAGCATGAAAGCAAAAGACACGAGCGTCACGAGGCCAGTCGGGCCGAAGAGTGGGCTGTCGCCCCAAGGCAGTGTCGTGGGCACGTGAAAAAGAATGGATCGCATCGGTCCGCGATCCCCGGCTAGTCGCCCGGGGCTTGTATGGAGGGATTGTCGCAGCGGGGCGGCAGCAGCGTGTTGTCGATGAGCCGCGTGCTGCCAAGACGGCCAGCGACGAGCGCCACCGCCGGCTTGCCAAGGATGACGACCCCGAGTGTCTCAGAATCGGCGATGGCCGCGTAGTCCACGGCGACACCGCGGGCTTCGAGCTTCTCCCGCATCGTCGTCTCGATCGACTCGACCGATTCCCCGGCCTCCCACGTCACGGTTGCGGCCCGAAGACACTCGGAGAGTGCGACGGCGCGACTGCGTTCGGCGGGCGCGAGGTATGCGTTGCGGGAGCTCATCGCGAGGCCGTCGGGCTCGCGAACCGTCGGGCAGACAAACACGTCGATCGGCAGGCCGAGGTCACGCACCATGCGCTTGACGACGAGCGTCTGCTGCCAGTCCTTCGCACCGAAGTAGGCCCGGTCCGCGGGGACCGCAGCAAACAGCCGGCAGACAACGGTGGCCACACCACTGAAATGTCCTGGCCGGATCGCGCCTTCGTATCCGCGGGCAGGGCCGTCCACGACGACCCGTGTGGCGGCGCCGTCGGGATACATCGCCTCCACGGTCGGCGTGAAGATCCACCGGACTCGGTAGCGAGCGAGTCTTGCGAGATCCTCCTCGATCGGTCTGGGATACCGCTCGAGATCCTCGTCGGGGCCGAACTGCGTCGGGTTCACGAAGATTGACACGGCCACGTCGTCGCATTCGCGAGCGGCCTGTTCGACGAGCGACAGGTGCCCTGCATGGAGCGCGCCCATCGTGGGTACGAACCCGACCTTGCGACCGGCCGCGCGAGCCGCGTGGACCTCGGTTCGGATCACGGCAGGCTCGGTGACGGTCCCGGCCTCGGCCGCCGGAGCTGGACCGGCAGCCGACATCAGAGCATCGCCTCAAACGCAGCCGTGGCCTCGGCAGTGGCGGCGGCCAGATCGTCGGCTTGGATCGCAATGACGGCCTTCGGCGCCCGTGGACAGCGGTCAGCAGGGCAGCGGAGTCGGCGTTCGAGTCGATCTTGAAACTTCATGATCGCATGGGCCTGGTCGTCGATATTGACATCCGCGACAGCCGTGCCGGTCGGCAGTTCACTGAAGACATCGCTGTGTCGATCGGCTTGCCGACGGCGGAATGCGAGTCGCTCTCGGAGTTCGTCTTTTCCAACCTTCAAGAGAATCGCGACATGCGGTGCGACGGCCTTCTCGGCGATGGCGTCGAAGCCTCGCTGAAACGGGGCCTGCTGATCCTTTCGAAGACACGCCGACGCGGCGACTGGAATCGCATCGAGCCAGAAATCGGTGACGGTGCCGTGTGAGTCGTCATGCCAACGGTCGATGGCGAGAGGCCGCTGCCATGCCGCAGCAGCCTCGAGCCACGGTTCGGCTGCGGCGTCAGCGTCGCGATCAGGATCGCCCTCCGCCATCGGAAGCGGCACTGTCGCACGCATGAGGCGAGCAAGCGTCGCATCGGCCACGGCGACTGCCACTTCCGTCGTGCCACTCCCCGGCACTCCGACAACGGCCACCAGTGGATGCGGCACGGAGATATTGTCGAGCAGCTCGCGGACAGTGCAGGCCCCCGGGGGATAGGGAAGCTCCGCGGCGATCTCGGCCGAGGGCTCGAGGACAAACCTTCGCGTGGCCATCCGTGGATGCGGCAGGACAAGGTCAGGCGTGTCGAGGACGAGGTCTTCGTACAGCAGGAGATCAAGGTCGATCGTTCGCTCGCCCCAGCGTTCATCGCGACGTCGTTCGAGCGTGTTCTCGACCGCCATGAGGGCTCCGAGCAGGTCGTGAGGCCCGAGGTCCGTCTCGATCAGACATGCCCCGTTGAGATAGCAGCCCTGGCCTGCCGGGCCGCCGACCGGCCGCGTCTCGAGGTAGCGGCTCACGGCCAATAGCTCGACACCGGGCATGAATCGCAGGAGATCAAGCGCCAGGTCGAGTTGCTCCCGGCGTTTCCCCAGATTCGACCCGCATCCGATCAGGCATCGTGCCATGGCAAGCCCCTCTCGGTTGACGTGACGCGAGATTCTACCGCAGGACCTCCCCCCCAAGGCAAACACCTGCTCTGAGGTACCGCCATCCATGGCGGGCTCGTGAAGGCGGGGGGGACATCCAGGCCACGACCAAGGTCGTCGACAGTCGATCCCTCAAAGTCGTCGCCCCCCAATTTCACGTTTGCCATACGGCCACGTCATGCCCGTGGTCCGGGTCGAAGAAAGAAACACATGCACTTGCTCGCGATCGATCATTCGGCGAGCAGCACCATGTGGTCAACTTGATCGTCCGGGATCCTACCGTTTGCTGCTGCGAACCGTTCATCCGTCGGGCCGCGTGCGTCACGTTAATCCATCCATGCGATCTGCGTTCGAACCACTTCGAACAGCGACGGTTTGCATTGTGTGAAGCGTTCGAATCTTGTCAAGCGCGCGCCATGCGACGCCGAACAGAGAAGGAAAATTTTTCTTGCTAGCATCGCTAGCGTCGTTGACGTTGACGCGGCGTTGCGTGTCGAATGATGCGAGATTTTCGCGGAGTGTTTTTCGTGTGTGCCGATGATGCCTTGCCCTCCGTGAACGAGTTGCCCAACGACGACGCGTTTCCCGGCACGATCACGGAACCTGGTCCGAGCGGCGGGGCTTGCAGCGAGGTACTCGCTGAGAATGCCTGCCCGACGATCGACACCTACTGGAGCATGTCTCGCACGCCATTGACGAGCCTCGTTTTCACGCTGCCACTCGTACTTGCCTACGAGGGGGGCGTGCTCCTGCTCGGCCGCGGTTCGCCACGCAATGGCGCTGACGTCTGGCTCCGGACACTCCTCGATCAGCTCGGTTTTGGCCAGTATTTTCTTCTCCCGGTGCTGACCGTCGTTGGGCTCCTGGTCTGGCACTATGTCGAGCATGATCGATGGAAGTTCAGTATCGGGGTGCTTGCGGCCATGGCGGGCGAATGCGTTCTGTGGGCCGCTGCGCTTGTCGGAATTGCCCGGCTGCAGAGCCAATTTTGGCCACTGGCGGTCGGCACTGGCGAAGGATTCTTCGCACGGCTCATCGCCTACTGCGGCGCGGGCCTCTACGAGGAGGTTTTGTTTCGGCTTCTGCTTCTGCCGGCGATTGCATGGCTGCTCGTGCAGTTTGGGACGAGCTCCGTTGTCGCAACCGTATGGGCTGTTGTCGTTTCGAGCGTGCTTTTCAGCCTCGCCCACTATGTCGGCCCACTCGGCGATGCCTTCGATCCATACTCGTTCACGTTTCGCTTTCTGGCCGGCGGGTTCTTCGCCATACTCTTCAGCGTTCGTGGATTCGGGATCGCGGCCGGCTCGCACGCCGCCTACGACATGCTGGTGGGGCTGGGCTAGTGTAGTGTCTCACTCAGTTGTGACCTTATCGAGTGCCTTCTTGGCTCGGGCGACTTTTTCGAGAATGTCCTCAGCCTTCTTCGTCCACACGAACGCCTTGGGGTTGGCGTTGTGGTGTTCGATGTAATCGCGGATG
>JBGTKO010000334.1:0-3154 GCA_041744595.1 Pirellulales bacterium | reverse complement strand
CCTTCACCTGACGCACGAGCACACGGTGCCGACGTCGAGCCGCCTCGAGCCGTCGCGTGAGGGACGCACGGCGACGGACGATCGCCCGGTCGGCCTCGAGTCGCTCCTTCAACAGCCGCAGGTGATCCAACGGCGTTGACTCGGGCACCAGTTCGCATTCGACGAGCAATTCGTCGATCCGCCGACCCACCGTCGCCAGCTCTTCCCGCCTGTGACGAGCCTCCTCCGAGAGCCGCCGCCGGTCGTCGTCGAGTGTGAGGAGGGTGTGGCGATGCGAGGCGATCTGCTTCACCTCGCGAGGGGAAAGATTGTCGGGTAGGCCACGGTGGGCGAGGGCCTTTCGCCACCGACCCCGGGCCGCCGCACGGTCTTCGATCGCTTGCTTCACTTCCTGTTCAGCGATGGCCACCCGCTCGACCAGGCCATGCACCGAGCTTTGTCGGCTGGCCAGCTCTTCAAGACGATCGACCTCAGCCTGCGCCGCGGCAAGGCGACGCTCGAGGTTCGACGCCGCGTCACCACCGACCCGGCTATCAAGGAATTTGATCTGGGCCGCGAGATCGTCCCGCTGCTTCTTGGCCATCTCATACTGCCGCCGTGCGGCCTCGAGCTGAGCCGTGGCGTTGCGGTCGAGCGACCACGTCGTGACCGACGCGACGCCGGCGCCGGCGGCACCGAGGGCCGCCATCGCATAGGCCAGTGTGCCCGTGACTTCCTTGGGCAAGAACGAACCCGAGAGGAGCATGCCGGTACCGACGACGAACAGCGCCCCGAGTGCCACGAGCCAGGGCACCGGAATGAGCTGCGCCTCCATGCTCTCCGTCACGTCCCTGCGAAGGCGATTGACCGATTGATCGAGCTCGGTGATCTGGTCACCCGCGGCGATCCGCTTGCGAATCGCCGCGGCCCGTTCGGCCGCTTTGTCGATCGCCTCTTGAACCGACGAGCCCGTGAGGGCACGGCCGGCCCCTTCGACACCGTTCTTGGCGTCGGTGAGCGTCCGCTTGGCTGCGGCCAGGCTTTTCTTGGCGGTGGCGAGGGCTCGTGATGCCTTGCTCCATGCGCGAGCACGACTTTGCAGGGGGCCGAACGAGAGGGCAAAGCCTTCTGGCAGCAAGACATCGGGCAGGGAATCGACATCGACATCGGCCGGCAGCGTCACCGGCACGAGCCGCGAGAGGCCGGCGATTCCCACCTGTTCGCCGAACCGCCGTGCGGCAAGCCGGGCATGGCTCTCGGCGCGAGCCACGTCGGCGGCGAGTCGTTCCAGCCGAGGCTCCTCTTCGGCAAGCGTCGTGACTGATCCCCGCTTTGACCAGACGACCGACTCCTTCGGCAAGTCACGAAGCTGGCGAGCCAACTTCGCGCGGACCTTCTTGCGACCCTTGGCGAGCCTTTCGGTGCGACGGAGTTTGCGGGCGGCGTACCGCCATGCATCGCGGTCGGCGTGGACCAGCGGCGTGCCTTCGAGAAGGATGAGCTGTTCGGCGGTGAGCTTCCAGGCGTCATACACCGGCTCGAGGGCGATGACGCCGCGGATGACGGCCTCGGCCCGCTCGGCGCGTTCGATGCGGCCAGCGATGGCCACGATCTCTGCATCGAGACTGGCCAGCTCGGTCCAGAGGCCACCGGCCACGAGCGCCGGTGATCCGCTCGCGGCAAGTCGCGAAGCGAGATCACTTCGGCGAGTCTTGATCGCGGTGAGTGGTGAGATTTCGGGGTCGGTCGAGTCGATTCGGTCGATTGCTGCACGGATGTTGCCGAGGACGCGGGCCACCTTCGAGCGATCCAGGCCACTTGCCAGTTCGTAGAGCCGGCTGCCACAACCCTCGGGCTCGAGTGTCCGAAGCTCGTGAAGCTCATCGAGCCCAAAGGCCATGACGTTGGTGAACGTCGACTCGTCGATGCCGCCGACAATGTCTTGAAGATAGTAGCGGTGACGTGAGGCTTCGCTGGAGTGTCGCGGATCGACATCGCTGATCTCGATGAGGTCGCCATGATCGCCACCGAGGCCGATCACACCGTCGGCATACGACTGCTGCGTGAGCGTGGCGAGGTGAGGACCCTCATGCCTGCGCTCGATCGAAAGCAGTGTTCGCTCCGGAGGCACTCGCACCAACAGCCGGCCGGCACAGGGCAGGGCGGGATCGAGCACCCCGCGGCGAAACTGCCCCTCGAAACCGAAGAAAATCGCGCGAACGAACTCCAGCATCGTTGTCTTGCCAGTCTCGTTCGTTCCATGGAGCACCTGCACGCCGGGGCCCAGGCGATCCACGACCACGCGGTTCAGTGCACCGAACCGTTCGGCGTCAATCCGTTCAATGAACATGCTCGAGCGCTCCTCGACAGTCAGGTGTGTGGTGTCAGGTCAGGTCGATTCGATGAGCTCGAGGGCCACCCATCCGGCCTCGCGAGCCGAGGCAGGGCCGAACGCGGCAGCGGGATCGACCTCGATCGCCTGGACGATGTCAGCAAGCGCCGATGTGAACGATGTCGTGGCACCGGGCCGACCTCCGGACCGGGCGTGCCCTAACGGAGCAAGCGATTCGCCGGCGTCGGCCATCACCTCGACGCACCAGGCGCGAAACGACTTGGGATCAAAAAGGTCACGGAGTCGAACGAGCGTTTCGCCGGCCATCTCTCCCACGCGGACCCGCCTGTTCACACTCGTGCCACATTCGACGATGCACCGCACAAGCTCGAGAGGTGCCTGCTCTCCCGGCGCGACCTGCTCGATCGCCTGCCAGAGCGATGTCGCAAGCTCTTCGTCGCCACCGGCAGTCGATTCGACCTTGACGGTCCGCCAGCCAACCCGCTGCGTAGGAATGTCTCTCCAGCTCGCCCGCCAATCCGCCGGCACGCCGAGATCATCGACAGCAGCGGCACGATCGACGAGCGTGAGCGTGCAACACGATCCTTCGACTCGCTCATGGGTGGACCGCGGCTGAAGGGGCGGGAGGTGGCAGATGCCGGATGGAAGGGCTGGCCTCCGACGGGATGCCCATATCCAAAACGAGCCGGGGAGGGTCCAGGCGGGTGACGACGCGGCGGCAGCCACGAACGCGGCAGCAGGGTCGTGGTCGCCGGGCCAGATCGTGTCTTCGGCCGTGCATGTCGGGACGGACGTGTCCTGGCCGAGGACGATTCGCCGGTG
>JBGTKO010000333.1:0-5032 GCA_041744595.1 Pirellulales bacterium | reverse complement strand
CACCGGCGACCGCGGCTTTACGGTGGCCGAGGCGACCGCGGGGGGCGTGCCGCTCTCGGAAGTGCGTCTTGAAACGATGGAGAGCCGAATCTGTCCCGGGCTTTTTCTTGCGGGCGAAGTGCTCGACGTCGATGGCCGCATCGGCGGCTTCAATTTTCAATGGGCCTGGGCGAGCGGATTTGTCGCGGGCACCGCGGCCGCCGCCGCATTCATGGCGACGCCGAGCTCGATGGGTACGAGCTGATTCACGTGCTGCTGTCGCATTGCGACGGCACGAACGGCCCATTCACCCTTGAAAGAACAACGCGGGCATCAAGACGCCGGGAGCGGACCGGCCGAGTCCTGCGGATTGTCATCGGGCGAGAGCTTCGCGAAATACTCGGGTACCTCGATGCCTGCGACATCCTTGAGCACCTGGACCATGGGGGGCAGCGTTCGCGACAGGCCATTGAGGAAGCTGGCAGTACTCGACTGGCCGGAGTTGGCCCCTTGCTCCCACACGACCACTTTGTCGAACTTGATGTTCGAGATCGCCTGGGCGCTCGTTTGGGCGAGCACATCGAGGTGTTCGAGCATGAGCAACTGGAACGCCTGCTGCGAGCCCCCGCAGGCTTTGATGATCCGCTCGAGGCCTTCTCCCTTCCTCGCCAGGATTTCGTACTGGCCGCGAGCTTCGGCCTCGAGCTTGGCATAGATCGCGGTAGCCTCGGCCATCGCCGAAATTTTCCGCTTCTCGGCCTCGGCCTCGGCCTCCACGATCGTCTTGGCCTTTTCGGCCTTCGCCGGCGCCTCGAGCGCCGCCCTCTGCTCCGCCTCCACGCGCTCCGCCTCGGCCAGGGCCGCCTTGGCCATGGCCCGGTTCTGGGCTTCCAGCACGGCAGCCTCAGCCTCTCGCTTGCGGGTCTCGGCCATCTGATACGCATCAGCCTTCTTGACGTGAAGGTCGGCCTGGGCGGCGGCAATGTCTGCCTGGGACTTCGACTCCCCGGCAATCGCCTTGGCATTCGCCTCGGCGACTGCGATACGTTTGGCCCGATCGGCCTCGTTGACCTGAATCTCCTTCTGGAAATTGGCCGTCTGCTCACCGATCTGCTGGTCGCGGTCGAATTCGGCGAGTCGCACCGCCTGCTCTTGGTTGAGCTGAGACACGCGAACGATCTCCTCCTGCTTCGCCTCCTTCATGCCGATCTCGCGGAGCTTCGCGGCGCTTGCCACCTGCACGGCCATGGCACGTTCTGCCTCGGCCACTCGAATCTCTCCATCCTTCTCCTGCTCGGCCACGTCGCCGCGGGCCTGCTGGAGTGCCTGGCTGGCTGCCTTCTGGCCGAGAGCCTTGATGTAGCCGCTCTCGTCCTTGATGTCCGTGATGTTCACATTGATGAGCACGAGGCCGATCTTCTTGAGCTCGGGCTCGAGGGAGTGCTGAATTTGCAGCAGAAACTTCTCACGGTCACGGTTGATGTCCTCGATTCGCATGCTCGCGATCACCTGCCGCATCTGCCCGAAGATGATGTCTTCGGCCTGTTGCTTGATCTGTGGCGTATTGAGGCCCAGGAGGCGGATCGCTGCGTTCTGCATGATCTCGGGCTGCGTGCCGATCGCCACGGTGAACACGCTCGGCACCTCCACGCGGATGTTTTCCGCGCTCAATGCGTCCTTCAGCGGCACCCCGATTTGAATCGGCTCGAGATGAAGAAAGGCATAGTCCTGGATCACCGGCCAGATGAAAGCGGCACCGCCGTGGATGCACTTGCTGGTCGTTCCCCCGCGGACCTTGCCGTAAATGACGAGGATGCGATTGGATGGGCAACGCTTGTAGCGATTGATGACGACCAAGAGGGTGCTGAAAAGAAACAGGCCTGCCAGAACGGAGGCAATGGCCATGACCATCATGGGCGAGAGCGAAAAACCGGCGGCAATCATGCAAAACCCTTTCGATGCAGGATGCGAGAACCCGACACGGCACAAGCATAGTTTGGTCCCACGCGGTCTGCTGCCGGACGGACTGACCCCCCAAAAAGACCACCACCACAGGAGCATGCGGTTGAGTCCGAACGAAAAAAACGCGGACTACGAGCTTCCGAGAAGCGGCCGCTCCCACGCGTTCAAAGCACGGCGAGATACCTCGACGGTGTCGGACCCTGCCACGCCCACCACCACCACGGGTTCACCGGCAGCCAGGCTGTCACTCGCCGTGACGGCCTGGTATTCCATCGTGCGATTCTGCACCACGAGCGTCACTTTGCCCGCGCCTGTCTTGTGGGCGGGAATCGGGAGATAGACCGTGGCCTGAAGGCCCACCGTGGTTTCGATGTGCACCGTCCCGTCGGCCCGCATTTTGCCGAGGAGGTACATGATCCATGCCACGAACACCAGCGCAGCCAAACCTGCGACGGAAGCGACGACGAACGAAATCAAGGCAGAGGCTGTCGTGCCGGACGTCGCCAGACCGCCGAGGCCGAAAAACGTGACGCCCGCCGTCATACCGCGAATGCTGAGGATTCCGAGAATCCAACTGAATGTGTCGCCGTGCCCGGGGCCATGGCCATGCGCGTGCCCGTCGATCGCGGAATCCCAAACGGAATCGTGGCTGTCCCCAATCCCGAGAAGACCCATCATGAGGTGGCACGCAAAGATCGTTCCGCCGGCGATCGCGCACACGAAATAGACCTGCTCCATCACGCGACTCCCTTTCGCACCAATTTCGATCGCTCGGATCCAAGCTCTCGGATTCAAGCTGTGGTGTTAGCCCAAGAATAGGAAGGGCGTCGGCATCCCGGCAACCGGCGAATCATAAGGCCATGACGTGGCCAAGTCCGGGAGAATCTTCTTGGTGGGTCATCGCAGCCTCCCTGCTTGGGGGAGTAAAAGCACTTCTAAAGAAAGCTTCGATGACCCGCCTTTTCAAACGAACCGCCGGTATGGGCCTGTCCTCGGATCGTTACGCTCGCCTCGGCCTCGGACAAGCCTATACCGGTGATTTATAGAAGAGACGTTACACCAACATCAGTATGAGTGATCGACGCGATCGGATCCACTGACCTTGACTATTTTGTTGTACACACCGATGAGCAATAGGGGAGCGGCCCATTGACCGATGAACAGGCTATGGTCGCGATTACCCGAAAGCCGGCAGAAAAGCGATAAACCCATCGATCCCAGCGCTCCCCAGAGCCAGACGTCGGAAGGTAATTTCGCCGTTTGTTGCTCTAAGGTTCGGGCAAGGACGCCCTCGGAGTGATCCTGGGCCTCGGGTGTGTTGATACGTTGTGCGTTTAAATAATCAGTATTCATGACGGATGTGCTTTCATTTGGGGCAGGGTCATCGGCTCGGTAGCTGAGCCATTTCATTGTTGGTCGAGCCAAGTGACGAGACAAATTCCCCGAATCGCTTCTCCACCGCTTCGTTGATCTCATCCCGCAGCGAACTACCGGCTGAAATGGCCGGCACGACCTTTTCGGGCACATCCATCGAGTTCATCACGTGCAGCACGCGGATGCTGGCTAGAACACGCTCCGCGACCTCGAGACCCGCCAGTAGAGCCCGTCGGCGGACGTCCGAAAAATCCGTGGATGCCAGGACGGCTTGCGGCTTGCCGACACGATCGTGTTTCACCACCCAGAATGGCGCGGGACACTTGCGAATGAGCCGTCTGGACGTGCTCCCAACGAAGAACGTCTCCCAGCCTGGCAGGCTGCGAGTTCCTGCCAGGACTACAAGGATAGGACGGTCAACGCCCCCTTTTGCGGCGGTGACATCAGGCTCATTGCGTTCAAGCTGCTGCACGACTGCAAAACCACCCATGGCCTTTGCACTTTCGGGGACCGCCCACCTTTGTGGACCGAGCTCGTTCAGGTCCACTTTCGACCGCGACGTTGTCCAGGCCTCGCCCGACGAGCTCCCCGTGTTCGACATCCACTCACTCTGACGTGCCCCATCGGGCACTGAGGCGGCGGACTGCGCCGATCGCGAAAATTGACGACTTGGTGGGGGATTTCGCTGGCATTCGAGCCCGTACGCCACCCAAGAGAGGGCCTCTCACACCAACCGCTATGTTCAGAGGGAAATCGTCGCTGGGCCAACGGGTGCAAAAGTGGCGTTGACCGTCCTATCCTTTGCAGAACATTCAGCATCGAAAGTGACGCATCAAATGCACCGGATTCTCAGTGTGACCCTACTTTCGGTCGCGGTTATCTCGTCATGGTCGTGTTCCGCCGACCTCAATGACGCGGTGTCAGGAAGGGTCGGCCATCGGCGAGCCAAAGACTTGTTCGGGGATCCGCTGCTCATTCAGCTTGCCGATGCAGTTGAGAGCGGCGATACGAAAGCGATCGATAGGCTCGTCGAACGGGGGGGCGATGGAAATGCAGTCGGACGAGGGGGCGTTTCACTTCTTGTGTGGGCACTCTCCAAGAACAACGTGGCAGAATTCAGTGCACTTTTGAGCCATGGGGCAAACATCAAGGTACCAACGCATGATCCAGCGCTAGCGAAACCTGGTCAACGAACCCGGCAAGTTGCCGAGATCGTAGTGCAGGCTAAGAATTCAGCGTTTCTGCAGGCCGCACTGGACCATGGTCTTGATCCAGACTACGTTCCAGGCCCTGCGGACAATTGGGGCAAAGGCTTGGCCTGGGGGCTCAAACAGTACGGAAGTCGCGGGGTTGCTGTTGGTGAGTGGCGGTACTTCAAGAAGGTGGTCGAGGATCTCAAGGGTCGAGGTCTGATTACGGATGAGGATATTGAAAAGGCCAACCAGCCGAAGCATCGGTGAGCGAGCAAAGAGCAAAAGGACATGCACCATCCCACACGGTAGCTCCGTCAACTTGCGCACATAGGAGTGGGGGGTGGTCCAGAGTTGATCGTGGGTGTTCTGTCTTCTGTTTCCCGCGCGGTACAAAAACCCCGTCCGCAAAACGAACCCCGTTCGCGGGCCACCGGCGAAAAGCCGCATCGGCGGACCCTATTTTTCAATGAGCCTGGGCGAGCGGTTTTGTTGCGGGCACCGCAGCAGCCGCGGCGTCCATGGCG
>JBGTKO010000332.1:0-8715 GCA_041744595.1 Pirellulales bacterium | reverse complement strand
GTTCAACGGGCAGACGGTCAACGTGCCGCTGACCGTTAAACAGGCCGCGGCCGACCGCCCAATCAGCTTCCAGCTCGACGTGATGCCGGTGTTCCTCCGCGCCGGGTGCAACAGCGGCTCGTGCCACGGCGCCGCCCGCGGGAAGGACGGCTTTAATTTGTCGCTCTTCGGGTTCGACCCGGCCGGCGATTACCATCGGCTCACCCGCGAGCTGCCTGGCCGGCGGATCGACCTCGCGAGCCCCCGTGAAAGTCTTCTCTTTCTCAAGTCGGTGGGCGGTGTGCCACACACCGGTGGCAAGCGGTTCGAGGCCACGAGCGACCTGGCAGACCGACTTGTCCGCTGGATCGAGGCAGGTGCTCCCGATGATCCGGGCCCCGACCCCGCAGCGAGCGTTCCGAAGCTCGTGAGCGTGGACCTCTACCCACCGACCTCGCTGCTCGAAGGTGAAAAAACCATGCAGCAGCTTGTCGCGGTAGCCCGGTTTGCGGACGGAACCGATCGCGACGTGACGAACCTCTGTTGGTATTCGACGAACAACGAGCGAAGCGTCGCCGTCTCCGCCGACGGACTCACCACGAGCGGGTCACGCGGCGAGGCCTTCGTCATGGCCCGCTACGCAACTGTCACCGTGGGCGTGCCCTTCGTCGTGATCCCGCAAGACCTCGCCTTCACGTATCCCGGCGAGCCGCCGCTGCCCGGAGCCACTGAAGGGGCCGTAGCCATCGATAGTCTCGTGGCCGCGAAGCTCGCGAGCCTTCGCATCGCGCCGTCGCGAGTCTGCGACGACGAAACGTTCCTGCGGCGGGCCACCCTCGACCTGGTCGGGCTTATTCCGACGCCCGAGGAACGAGCTGCATTTCTCGCCGACTCGTTGCCCGGCAAGCGGGCCCGCACGATCAACGAGCTCATGGCACGTAAGGAGTTCACCGAGCTCTGGGTGATGCGGTGGGCGGAGATTCTCCAGATCCGTTCCCAGGGCAATGACGTGAGCCCGAAGGGGGCGATTCTGTATCACCAGTGGCTCGATCGACGCATCGCCGCCAATGAGCCGGTCGATCAGATGGTCCACGACCTCCTGACCGCATCGGGGGGCACGTTCGACAACCCGCCCACCAACTATTTCCAACTCGAGCGAGACACCCTCAAGCTCACCGAGAACGTCGCCCAAGCGTTTCTCGGTATGCGGATCCAGTGTGCCCAGTGCCACAACCACCCATTCGACCGCTGGACGATGGACGACTACTACGGTTTTGCTGCTTTCTTCACGCAGATTGGCAGGAAGCGGGCGGCCGATCCACGCGAGACGATCGTATTCGACTCCGGTGGGGGCGAGATGCAACACCCGCTGACCAAGCAGCCGACGCCGCCAAAGTTTCTGGGCGGGGTTGCGCCAAAGATTCCCGCCAACGGAAGGCGAGAGGCCCTCGCGGCCTGGGTCACGTCGCCCGAGAATCCCTTCTTCGCCAAGCACATGGCCAACATCGCCTGGGCCCACTTCCTTGGCCGGGGCATCATCCACGAGCCCGACGACGCCAGGGTGAGCAATCCGCCATCCAACGGTCCGCTGCTCGAGGAACTGGGCCGTCGGTTCATCGCCTCGGGTTACGATTTCCGTGGGCTCGTGCGCGACATCTGCACCTCGCGAACCTACCAGCGATCGTGCGAGCCAGATGAGACGAACCGCCTCGACGAAACAAACTTCTCCCGCGCGGCTGTCCGTCGTCCGCGGGCGGAGATTCTCCTCGACGTGCTCGCCCAAGTGACGGAGACCAAAAACAAGTTCCCCGGCCTGCCGCTTGGCGGCCGGGCAGTGCAGGTGGCCGACGGACGCACGAGCACCTATTTCCTCACCACGTTCGGCCGTGCCACCCGCGAAGATGTCTGTAGTTGCGCGGTGAAGATGGACCCGAGCCTCTCGCAGGCCCTTCACCTCGTGAACGGCGACGCCGCCAATAACCGAATCCGGCAGGGCAACATCGTCGGCCGAATGCTCGACGAAGGGGGGACGCCAAGCGACGTGATCGACGCCCTCTTCATCCGCTGCCTCGGTCGAATGCCGACCGACCGAGAATGGAGCGAGACCCTCGTGACCGTCCACGATTCCAAGGACCGCAGGCAAGCCCTCGAAGACATCTTCTGGGCCCTCCTCAACTCCCCCGAATTTATCTTCAACCACTGATGACCCACCATTCAACACGAGGAAGGCGGTTCATCGGGTTCATGATTGTCGCCCTCGTCGATGGGGCGGGACGTGCCCACGCCGTGGAGGCGCTACCCAACTTCGACGATCATGTGCTCCCAATCTTTCGCGAGCACTGCTGCGGCTGCCACAATCCCGACAAGAAAACGGGCGGCCTCGATCTTTCGAGCTTCGGCCAGGCGATGGCGGGCGGCAGTTCGGGAGGTGTGATCGACGCTGGCGATGCTGCGGGCTCGTATCTCTACCAGCTCGTGACCCACGAGTCTGAGCCGAAGATGCCGCCCGAGGCAGACAAGCTCTCGGCGGTCTCGCTCGACGTCATTCACAAGTGGATCGCCGGTGGCGCGATTGAACGGGTGGGCGGCAAGCCCGTTGCCAAACGTCAAAACACGCTCGCCCTCGATCCGACCGTCACCGCCAAGCTCGATGGACCGCCGGTCATGCCGCCGCGGCTTTCCCTCGAAGTCATCACGCGAGGCCGCAGGCCAACGACCGTGGGTGCACTCGCGGCCTCCCCGCATGGCGAAGTCCTCGCCCTGGGCAGCCGCCAGCAGGTGCTCCTCTACCACACGGGGTCGCTTGATCTCGTCGGCGTGCTACCGTTTCCAGAGGGTGTCGTCCGCACGACCAAGTTTTCTCGCAATGCGAAGCTCCTTCTGGCCGCCGGTGGTCAGGCTGCCAAGAGTGGCCGCGTGGTGGTCTGGGATGTCGCTTCGGCGAAGCGGGTCGCCGAGGTCGGCAAAGAGTTTGACGAGGTGCTCGCAGCCGACATCTCGGCTGACCAGCGGTTCGTCGCGCTGGGGGGCCCATCCAAAATCGTTCGGCTGCTCGAGACGACCGACGGCCGTGTCGCCCATGAAATCCGCAAACACACCGACTGGGTGACCGCTCTCGAGTTTTCCCCTGATGGAAAACGACTCGCCACGGGTGACCGCTCGGGCAATCTCTTCCTCTGGGAAACCCGCGGTGCCCGTGAGCGAGCCACGCTCAAGGGCCACTCAGGGGCCATCACGGCCGTGGCCTGGCGGCCCGACGGAAAGGTGGTGGCAAGCGTCTCGGAAGATGGCTCGGCCCGGCTCTGGGATGCTGAGACCGGGGCGCAGATCAAGACCTGGGCGGCTCATGGTGGCGGCACTGCGTGGATCGCGTGGCTTCCAGACGGGAGGCTCGTGACCACCGGCCGCGACGCCCGAGCCAAGCTCTGGAAGGCCGATGGCTCGCTCGAACGCGAACTTCGCCCGCTCGCCGACATCGGCACGCGGGTGGCGGTCACGAGCGACGCTGCCAGGATCTTCGCGGGTGACTGGGGCGGCACACTCACCGCATTTACCGTGGCCGACGGTGCCAAGGCCGGCACGCTCGACACAAATCCTCCACGGCTCGAGCATCGGATCGCGGCTGCCGAGAAGGCGCGGCAGGAAGTGGCCGCCGCCGAAAAGGCCGCAGCGGAGAAGGCCCACCTCATGGCGGAGGCACTCCAGCTTGCCGAGTCGCAGATGGCCGCGGCCCGCAAGGAAGCGGAAGACGCCGCTACCGAACTCGAGGCCGCGCGAGCCCGTCAGGCCGAGGTCGACAAGGCCGCCGACCGGTGGAAGGCTGAGCTCGAGTTCACCCGAAAGAAGTCGTCGGATTCCGGCGACCAATGACGTTCAATATCTGATTCCTGGCTGAAGGCCAGAACAACTCGGAGCGCAGCGAAGGAACGACGACGAGCGGCTTTTTCAGAGCTCATTCCCGGCGCGGTTCTGCTCCGGCTTCCAGCGGCGTGACGATTCCGAGCGAGCAAACATGGCCCTCCCGCCCGAGATGTCCCAGCAAGCCGACGATCGGCTCACCCGGAACTGAAAGCTCGCCTTCCCTTCCTCCGTGCTCCACGAGTCCATCAGCCTTGTAGCTGTTGTCGGGATTCAGACGATCACCTTCCATCTGCATGAACGTCACCGATAGGGCATCGATTCCGAGGCCGCCGCGAATCGAGATGATGCCGATGGCAAAGCCTGGCTTGCCCCTGAGGGTGATGATTCGCGGACTCGGCAGGCCGATCGGTCTACCGCGGAGGTCACCCCGTGGCGTGGCATAAACCGCTTGAATGCCCTGGATGCCGCGACCATTCGGCCGCAATCCTAGATCGAGCCCGACCAAGATGCCGCCCTGCTCAGGAATGTCTTCCCACGCGTTTCCCATCCCGAATCCGTGGGGGCGAGACTTCGAGAGCTGGCCGTTCTTGACGGCATCCTGTGCCTTCGCAAAGAGGGGCAAGGCCGGCGCCCCAGCCCCCCCTTTGGCCATCGCGGTCGAAGCCTCGGCGAGCCGCTTTTCGGCTTTTGCCTTGGGCAGCCCCGTCAGCCCAGGGATCGCCTTTCGATACCATTCTCCGGCGCGGGCCTGAAGATGCAGCTTCGCCCCGCCCTCCTTTTGCTCTGACAGATCCCACCAGCCATCGCCGACAGCCAGCCGCGCGGTCGCTGCAGCAGGGTGAGCCAAGTCCTTCTGAGCCTGGGCCTTCGAGACTGCATCATCGCCCTTCGCGAGCATGGGGAGGCCCCGGCTCCAGTCTCCCTTCATGAAACAAAGAAATGAACCGGCCTGGAAATTCGCCACAGGATCGTCAGGCTCCTTCTCGAGCAACGCCATGGCCTCTTTGACCGTGACATATTGCTTGGCGAGCTTGTCGATATCGGTCGCCTGAACACCCGCCGCCTTGGACGTCACGAGGTCTTTGCCCTTGCGGGCACTGGACACCCCGATTTTCGCCAGATCCTTCGCCAATGCGTAGTCGTCGGCGGCGATCGCCGGATCGATCAATGACAGCGCGAGGTCGGCGATCTGCTTCTGCATCGGCGGAGGAGACGTTCCTGAGAGTGCCGACAAGACATCGCGCTTCCGCTGGAGCTCGTTGACCTGAAAGGCCTGAGCGAGCTGGTCAATGGCCGCGAGAGCCGAAATGAGATCTCCCGCCTTGACCGACCAGGAAGTCGCTTCCTCCAGGAGGACGAAGTGACCGGCAGGATCACTCTTCGAGGCCCTGGCCTGCTTCAGCAGTGTGCGAGCCAACTCAGACTGCTGGGCAGGCGACTTCGCCGCCCCCATTTCCGTCTTGAAAAGATCACGAATCAGGGCTGCCGCTTCATCGAGCGCCGCCTTCGACGGCGGCTCGGCCTTCTCAGGCGCGGCCGACTCGACACGCGGCCGCTCTGGTTCCTTGGCGTTCTCGACAGGCGCCTCGAGAAGTCCGCCGAGCGTCCGGTCCCCCTTGGCAGGCGGACGCTCCGAAGGTTCGGGTGGAACCTCGGCGTGGACACACGTTGCCAGGACCAGCAGTATGGTCGGCAGCACGACAGGGCATCTCATCGACAACCTCTCAGCGTTTTGCCATGTCGCAGGAGACGCCTCCCGCGGCCGGTACGTAGCTGGCCCGGGCATAGTCCATCACCATGCGGTGGGCACTGAACCGCCAGGCCAGCGAACTGATCGAGTTCATCATCATCTTGATCCAACCCCGCGGCAGACCGTCACTGTCACGTTCGTAGAACAGCGGGATCACTTCCTTTGTGAGCGTCTCGAAAAGCGCCTCACCGTCACGGGCATCGGTGATCTCGTCGTTGAAGTGCGTCTCACCCCGGCCGATGGCAAAGCCATTGCGGCCATCGAAAGCCTCGGCCCACCAGCCGTCGAGGATCGAGCAGTTGAGACCGCCGTTGAGCACCACCTTCTGGCCACTCGTGCCCGAGGCTTCGAGGGGACGCCGCGGATTGTTGAGCCAGACGTCGACGCCCTGCACGAGGTGCCGGGCGACGTTGATGTCGTAGTCTTCGACGAAGACCACTCGGCCCGCCAACCGAGCATCGTGGCGAAGATTCGCGATCTTGCGGATGAGCCCCTTGCCCGGTTCGTCTGCAGGATGGGATTTTCCAGCGTAGATGATCTGGATCGGCCGGCTTGGATCGGTCACGAGCGCCTCGAGCCGATCAAGGTCGGAGAGCACGAGGTCGGCCCGCTTGTAGGTCGCGAACCGGCGGGCAAAACCAATCGTGAGGATGTTGGGATCGAGCACGCTGCGAGCCTGCTCCACCGCAGCATCGGATTCTCCGCGACGACGGCACTGACGGGCCAATCGCCTCCGCACGAACTCGAGCAGGAGGCTCTTGAGCGCGCAGTGGGTCTCCCAGAGCTCGCCTGGATCACATTCGTGGATCTTCTGCCACACGTCGGGGCCGCCCATGTGGCGGAACCAGTTGACCTGGAAGTGGCGGTCGTAGAGCTGCAGCATCTGCCAGGAGAGCCAACTCGGTACATGCACACCGTTGGTGATGTGGCCGATCGGCACCTCCTCTTCGACCTTCCACGGCCAGAGGTTGGCCCACATTCGCCGGCTCACCTGGCCGTGCAGGGCACTCACGGCATTGGCCCGCCGCGAGAGCTTCAGGCCCAGGACCGTCATGCAGAACGATTCCTGGTGGTTGTGTGGCTCGACGCGACCGAACCCCATGAGCTGGTCGTGCGAAATGCCGAGGGAGTCTCGCATCGGCCCGAGGTGCTCTTCCATGAGGCCACTATCAAACCGATCGTGACCGGCCGGCACAGGCGTGTGGGTCGTAAACACCGTTTGCCGGGCGACACGGCGAGTTGCCTCGTCGAAGGGATAGCCGTCCCGTTCCATCCGGCCGCGGACGGCCTCGAACGTGGCAAACGCGGAGTGACCCTCATTCAAGTGGTAGACACCCGGCACGATCCCCATCGCGCGGATCGCCTTCACGCCACCGATGCCGAGGATGATCTCCTGACGAATGCGGATCCGTGTGTCGCCGCCGTAGAGACGGCTCGTGAGCGGCCGATCCTCGGGCGCGTTCTCTTCGACGTCCGAATCGAGGAGATAGAGACTGCAACGACCGACCGCCATCTTCCAGACCTTCGCGAAGAGCGACCCGGTGCGGGTATCGACCTGCACCATGATCGGCTTTCCCTCGGTGTCGAGTGCCGGCTGGATCGGCAGGAGATCGATCTTTGTCCGCTGGTATTCCTCGTGCTGATAGCCATCGAGATCGAGGTGCTGCCGGAAGTAGCCCTGCGTATAGAAGAGGCCAACCGCGATAAGCGGGATGCCCAGACCACTGGCGCTTTTGACATGGTCACCGGCGAGCACGCCCAAGCCACCCGAGTAGATTGGCACCGACTCGTGGATGCCGAACTCGGCAGAGAAGTAGACAACGGGCTTCGAGCCGAGCACGCCGGCATGGACCGTGCTCCAGGTATTCTCCGCGGAGAGGTATTCCTTCATCCGGCGGTAGGCCTGGTTGATCCGGCTGTAGAGCACAAGCTCAGCGCAGCGGGCCTCGAGCCGCTCTGGCGTGAACTCGGCCAACAGTGCGATCGGGTTGTGGTCGAGCTGCCTCCAGCGGACGGGGTCGAGATCGCGGAAGAGGTTCGTGACTTCCGGATGCCAGCTCCACCAGAGATTGCGGGCGAGCGCCGTGCATTTACCGTAGAGCACCTCGGGGGAGAGCTCATCGAGCTGGAGTGGCTTGGGGACGGTGTGGGAGGGGGTGGGAACAGATGGGGACGCGGCGGCAATCGGTCGCACGGTTGCGTCTTTGGCCTGGCTCATTCAGTGAGGCTCCTGACAGGAGTGGGGGGAGGGTGACAGTCGGACACCTTCCAGAAGTGGCGGCAGTATAGCGACGCCGGCTCGGATGTGCGCCATGCGGCCGCGGCCGTTTTCGACGGCATCCCTGCCCGTATCATGGGGCCATGCCGACGGCCCACGATGACACCACCCCGCGTCTGCTCTCAGAGGCCGTTTCGGGCGAGCTTGCCGCACTCGCCGAACGGTCAGACCGCGAGGGGCCGTGGGTTGCTGGAAGCATGCAGATTTTGGCGGAGCATGGCATCCTCGCGGCCTTCATCCCGGCTGACTGCGGGGGGACTGCCGCGGACGAGCCTGCGATCATCGACTCGCTCGTCACGATGGCGTCGCGGTGCCTCACGACAGCGCTTGCCGTCTCACAGTGGGCTGCCGCGGTGCGAATCATCGCAGCCGGGCCACCCTGTGTACGAGAGTCTCTCCTCCCGGCACTGGCTCGCGGCGACGATTTCGCCACCGTGGGCATCTCTCAGATCACGACGAGCCGTCAGCACCTCGGCCGACCGGTGCTCATCGCCTCGCGGGATGCCGACGGCTGGCGACTCGACGGCCTTTGCCCCTGGGTCACCGGTGCTGACTCGAGCGACACGATCGTGACGGGAGCCACGACTTCCGATGGCGAACAGCTTTTCTTCGTTGTGCAGACGGACGCCCCCGGCCTTCTCATCGACCCGCCGCTCGAAATGCTTTCCCTCTCGGGCAGTCGGACGTCGGTCGTTCGCTTCACGGGCGTCCGGCCTGCGCACGTGATCGAGCCCGCTCAAAAAAACGCCGCCCGTACCGGTGGCCTGGCGACGACGGCGCTGGCACTCGGCGCGTCACGGGCTGCCGTGGCCATCGTGGCCGACGAAGCAGTCCGCCGTGATGACCT
>JBGTKO010000331.1:0-3039 GCA_041744595.1 Pirellulales bacterium | reverse complement strand
GAGCAGCATCGGCGTCGGGTGGCCCGCAGTGCCGATGAAGTCGCCAACGCCCGTCGTTTCCTTGATCAGGAAGAACACATCCTGCGGGATGCGGCCATCCTTCTCCAGGCGCATTTCCACGAACACATAGCCGGGGTAAAGCTTGGTGACCGCGATCTTCTGCTTGCCGGCCTTGACGATCTTTTTCTTCTCGGTGGGCACCAGGATGCGGTGCACCAGATGGGTCATGCCCTCGATCTTGATCTTGCGCAGCAGCGTCTCGCGGACTGAGTCCTCCTTGTTGGAGGCCACGCGGAGAACGAACCAGTTCATCCCCTCGGTGACGAGCGGTTCATCTTCAGGGTCGGGAATGGGGGCTGCGTCGGACATGGTGGTTCCAGCAAAGTCGCGAGTCCGGAGTCCAGAGTCCGGATTCTAAGGAGCATCACGCAGCGAAAAAACACCGGACTCTGGACTCCGGACGCTGACTGATGCGCTCAAACCTTGATATCGATGATCTTGATCCAGGTGAACAGGGTGGCAAAGCCAAAGTCGACGATGAACAGGATGAGGGTCACCAGCAGGGTGCCGACAATGACCACGACCGTGGAGCCCTTGATTTCCTTCTTGGAAGGCCAGTTGACCTTGCGCATCTCGGATTCGGTGGCGATCATGAAGTCGACAATGCGGGGCTTGTTGAGCAGCCACCAGGCGATGGCGAAAAAGATGCCCGCGATGACCAGGGCGATCCCGCCGCGAATATATTCGTTGGCGCCGCTCACGCCTTGCAGTTCCGAATCGACGAACGCGATGCCGAAGATGACAAGAATGGCAATGCCCGCAGCGGATAGCCCGCGCGTCCATGTGCCTTGTCCGGGTTTGTTGATCTGTAGCAATGCCAAGGGAAAACTCCTGAATCAATCGGCGGCCGGCAGGGGGCAGAAAGCAGTATTGTTGGCTCGGGCTGCTTACGGCCTTCTGCCGACCGCTTACTGCCTTGTGCCGACTGCCGACTGGTATTACCAAGCACGCCAGGAGGGACTCGAACCCCCAACCTGCCGCTTTGGAGACGGCTGCTCTACCAATTGAGCTACTGGCGTAGGGGCGAGGCCTGAGGCCTGAGGCTTGGGGCTTGAGGACAGAATCCCAAGCCTCAAGCCTCAGGCCCCACGCCTTCCACATTACTTACGCTTGATCTTATGCAGCGTGTGCACGCGAAGCCGCGGGCTGTATTTCTTCATGCCCGCCTTGAGCTTCTCGGGCATGCCGCCCTTTACATTGATCGGCGTGCGATAGTTCAGGTCACCGCACTCGGTGCACTGAAGCCACACATACTCGACCGCCTCGCCTTTTTTCTTTGCCATGACAAACCAGCCTTTACGATTGCCCGTGCGTCCAACCCGCCCAAAAGGGCCAGGCTGCGATCGCACATTGAACGGCCGGCGACAGAAAACCAAACTGGAGGATTCGTCACCGGCTGCGATGGTTACTGAAAAAGAGGCCGCGCCCTTTCAGGCGCGGCTTCCATAAGGATTCATTTACTCGATCACTTGAACGACCACACCCGAACCAACGGTGCGGCCACCTTCACGCACCGCGAAACGGCTTTCCGTCTCCAGCGCGATCGGCTTGCCAAGCTCGACTTCCACTTCGATGTTGTCGCCAGGCATGCACATTTCAGCGCCACCCAGCAGATTCACGCTGCCCGTCACGTCCGTCGTGCGGAAGTAGAACTGCGGCTTGTAACCGTTGAAGAACGGGCTGTGCCGGCCGCCTTCTTCCTTGGTCAGCACGTAAATCTGGGCCTTGAACTTCTTGTGCGGCGTGATCGTGCCCGGCTTCGCCAGCACCTGGCCACGCTCAACCTGCGCCTTTTCAATGCCGCGGAGCAGCGTACCGACGTTCTCGCCTGCACGACCTTCATCCAGCGTCTTGTTGAACATTTCAACGCCCGTCACCGTCGTCTTCTGCGTGTCACGCAGACCGACGATTTCGATCGTGTCGCCGACCTTCACAATGCCACGCTCGATACGGCCGGTCACCACGGTGCCACGACCCTTGATCGAGAAGACGTCTTCCACTGACATGAGGAAGGGCTTGTCGATTTCGCGGGTGGGCTCCTTGACCCAGCTGTCGATCGCGTCGAGCAGATCGCCGATGCACTTGTTCTTGTCCGCGTCCTTGGGGTTGGTCAAGGCGGGGAACGCAGCGCCGCGGACGATCGGGGTGTCATCCTCAAAGCCGTACTTGGCCAGCAGCTCGCGCACTTCCATCTCGACCAGGTCGAGCAGTTCCGGATCGTCCACGAGGTCAACCTTGTTAAGGAAGACCACCAGACGGGGAACGTTCACCTGGCGGGCCAGGAGGACGTGCTCGCGGGTCTGGGGCATCGGGCCGTCGGCGGCGGAGACCACAAGGATGCCGCCGTCCATCTGGGCTGCGCCGGTGATCATGTTCTTCACGAAGTCGGCGTGGCCGGGACAGTCGACGTGGGCATAGTGCCGGTTGTCGGACTCGTACTCGACGTGCGACGTCGCAATGGTCAGAATTTTCGTGGGATCGCGGCGACCGTCCGATTCAGACGCCTTGGCGACTTCATCGTACGGCTTGTAGATCGCCAGGCCCTTGCCCGCCTGCACCGCGGTCAGCGCCGCAGTGAGGGTGGTCTTGCCATGGTCGACGTGACCGATCGTGCCGACGTTCACGTGTGGTTTTTTACGCTCGAATACGCCCTTGGCCATCGGATGAAACTCCGTCTTGGGTTGCCTGAAAGACCGACCTTACATTGCGGCCTTGTAAATGAACCAAAAAGAGACGACAACGCACGCTGTCGAATCACTTCTCTCCAACTCCACACCAGCAGTGACGCCGGTGAAGTCGATTCCGGGTGGAGAATCGGCAAGTGTATCGCAAACGAAATCCGTTCGCAAACGGACAGGAGACAGGGGCAGGCGACAGGAAACAGGGGACAAAAAGACAAAATCTCCTGTTCCCTGTCGCCTGTCTCCCGTCTCCTGTCCCTAACAGCCGCCCACGGGACTTGAACCCGCGACCTCGTCC
>JBGTKO010000330.1:0-31240 GCA_041744595.1 Pirellulales bacterium | reverse complement strand
TGTCTTCAGCCGCGGCTCGATCTCGCAGGCCTTCGAGCCGCTCGGGGGCGACGCCCCCCCGATGCAGCTTCCGCCCCGCGATCCAGCCACGCGTTGCGTCAATCTGCCGGCCCGCGAGGAACTCCCGGCGGTTCCATCGGGCCCCCGCCTCGCCCCCGAGCTCTTGCCAGCCCCGCCTGCGTGAACAGTGGGATCATTGCTCGCGAGGTTCGAGCACGCCCTGCTGCTCGATCCACGACCGCATGGAACGACCTTGCGACGTAAGGTTGCCAAGAGTCCGCCACTGCCGCTCGCTCACGGTCGCCTGGAGTTTCTTGGCATCGACTTCCGCCAGCACCATGAGCACGAGGTTGCGACGGAGGTTCGAGTCTTCAAGCGCGGGCATCTCGCCGTTCGTTCGAAGCGGCGGCTCACGGGCCACGAGCATGGCCTCGATGGCTTCATGCTGCTGCTCCGAAAGGGCGAGCGTGTCATCGAGCCTCGCAAGCGTTTCGGCCACGAGCGCCCGCCAGTGGAATGACCGGCGAGCATTCCGTTCCTCGTGGAGGCAGGCAAGTTGCTGATCGTCAAGCGTGCTTTCGAGCACTGTCGTGAAGAGTGAACCGTCCTCGAAGAGCCGCCGCAGCCGCTCACGGCATTTCTGCACGTCTTGCTGGAAGGCATGCCATTCCTTCTGGCCTGCCTGGTCATTCATGTTGACCTGCCGGCTGGCGTAGCGATCACGGACTGAATCGATATCGGATGCAAATCGCCGGGCATCCGACTCGATGGCGAGCTCGAGTCTTCGCCGCTGCGTCGCGGAGAGCCCACAGGCCGACTCGATCCGTTCCAGCCGCTTGATTCCAGCCGAGCGAGCTCGGGTGAGGGCGGGGGATTCTTGCCTTCGGCCAACGTCGTCAGAACTGATGACGGCACGGCCACCACGAATCACCCAACTGTTGCCACGGCGGTCGAAGAGATTCGTGTCAAAATTGCTCAAGAGATCGACGAGGTGAGGCTGACGCTGCGCCTGGGCATCTGCCGTCTCCTCGGTAAGGACTTCGTCATCCGCGAGCGACCTGGACTGCCCCATGAGAAGCATGAGGACGGCAGCGAGGACGGCAGCCGCGTGGACGCACCAACGGATTTCCATCCATGGCTTGTTCATCGTCCCCACCAATCGTCTTGGCCCTGGAGACCCTGGCCATCGAAGTTCCACGTGATGAACCGTCGGCCCACCATGCTCGAGCCTGCCGTACGACTCCAGCTCTTCCACGCGGCCTTCTGGGCATCGGCCAGGTGTGGCTCGATGGCGGCCGTCGCGTAGTCAGGTGCGATGGGCTGATCGTTGATCATCCCTGAGTCGGCAAGCGCGACAATCCAGGCGGTATTCCATTTTTTCTCGAGGTCTTCCTCGATTGTTTTTCGCTGCGCGGCTGAGAGGTCGAGCTGATGGTCGAGCTTGGCCACGATCCGCAGCCGCGCTGCCCGGGCTTGTCGGGAGGCACGGGTCTCGTGCTCCCGCTCGTACGCTGCGAGTCGCTCCGGACTCACCAGCCCACGAAAAGCCGTGACGAGTCCGGTCCGGATCTCCTTTCGGGGATCAAAGTCGTCCTGGCCAAGGCGGCCCTTCATCTGCCGCTGCGCCATCTCGCGGGCAGCCTTGGTGAGAGCTTCCCGGCCAGCCGACAGAATGGTTTTCCGTGCGGCTTTGTCCAGGTCGCCGCAGGCCTGACGGACCATCTCGAGCTCACTTGCCAAAACCGGTTCGAGCATTCGCTCGAGTTGCTTGGCCTGCTGATCGATCTGTTGTTGGAGTTGCTGATTGGCGGCGCGATCCGGAACGTCCACTGGACCGTCGATCGCCTGCGGAATCGCCGGCAGCGGAACCACCGCACGCAGGCCACGCCTCAAGAGCCACCCGAGGGCGTCGGCGTCTCGCTTGGCCGCCTGCTTCGCCGGCGGGTCTTTGTCTTGCTCGGTATCAGCAACCGCCTCCTGTTCGGCCAGGGCGGCGACCTCTTCACCTCGGGCTGGATCAACGACCGCCATGACCAGGGCAACGCCGGCGGCAATTCCCCAGAGCCGGCCAGGTTGCATGAAACCGCGGATCGAAGGACGTGTCATCGTTCGTATACCGGGAGGAACTTGTAGTTTACCGCCAGGGCCAAGAGCGCAAGCGACGTGTCAACCGTACCACCGAAGCCCCCCCCACGTCCTGCAAATCCGCTGAAGCTGCCGTCCTTGCCCTGCATCTTCTTGAGCTCCTGGACGAGTCCCGCGTTCCACTGCTCCCAGGTCTCGACATCGCCCTGGAAGAGGGCCTGGGCTTTGTAGTAGCGGGTGTACGTGGGATAGCTGTCGCCCCCCGATCGCACATCGAGGCCGCGGCTTTTCAGGTGCGTCAAGGCCTTGTTGTACTGCGGGAGCTGCTTTTGTCTGGCGATCGCGTACACAAGCACCGCGATGCTCGTCACGGCATCACTGCCGCCCCCGGGGCCACCCGAGTAGCCCACTTGGCCATTGGGGCCGGTCATGGTGGTGTAATACTTGATCGCTCGGTCGATCGTCTCGTCGGGTACCTCGACACCGGCGTTCCGTGCTGCGAGGAGTCCCATGAGGACGGCACCGCTGACGGAGGTGTCGGCGTCACGGGCATCAGGGGAATAACGCCAGCCTCCGAGTGGATTGCGTTTGGCGCTCGTCACCGTGCAGCGGACGGCAAGTTCGAGCGACTGCCCGATGGATCGGCCGACGCCTGGTCCTCGCATCTTCGAAGCCTCGCTCCAGAGCGTGCGGTCATCCACCGCACCGTACGCCTCGGCGAGGGCGAGCATCGCAAACCCATGCTGGTACATGCTGTCATGGCCACGGTTGCTCCCGAAGAAGCCGGTCTCGGGGTCTTGATCCACGATCATGCTCCGCAGTGCCTTGCGGATCGGCACGCGGTAGGGGCCGAAGTTTGGATCCTCACCAGACGCCAAAAACACCATCATCGCCATGCCGGTGACACCCGGGCCCGTTTGACCGTCGGTCCATGCGCCGCTCGCATCCTGCGTCTTGAGAAGAAACCGAACCCCGGCGTCATACATCTCGCGAACATCCCGTGGCACGGGATCGCCAAACCGCAAGAGCGGCCCTTCGGCAAAGGCGTTCGGTGGCATGATGCCGACCATCGCGATGGCCACGACCGCCCAGCGAATTTCGCGAGACCGACACACTCGAAAGCCCATCACTTGGTCTCCTTGACTCGCGACTCATCCTCACCATGCGGCTCGAGTATGCCCTGGTCCATGAGCATACGCTCGACACTCGCGGGATTCCCCGCCGACCCGAAGTGGGCCTCGAGCATCATCTGCTGGCGGGGATCCAAGACGTTTTGCCACGCTGGCTTTCGAAGGGAGAGCCGGCCGGCTACGAGGATCGTCTGGAAGTGCGACATGCGTGCGTCGAGGTTGCCGATCCGGCCGTCGCGGAGAACGTCAAGCTTCGGTACGTCAGCCAAGAGAATCTCCTCGAGTGTCGCGGCCTGAGCTGCCGACAGCCCGAGGCTCGCCTCGTCGAGCTGGACCAGCACAGTCTTGACCATCGCCTTCCATCGGCAGGCCCGTCTGGACTCGATCCAAGCCTCAAACGCCGCGAGTTGTTCAGGAGACAACAGATCGTGAACGACGGTGCCCAGGAGTGATTCTTGCCCAGGGAGTGTGTCGAGGAGCTGGCGGCATTTGATGGCACCGACACGGACCTCCTCGAGAATCCCACGGTCGAGCCCCTGGGGCGTGGCCGGTATCGTGCGGCCGGCATACGGTTCTCTTGCTGCCTCGATCTGGCTCCCGATGCGTTTGAGATCGCTTTCGAGGGCTACCTCGAGCGTCCGCACCTGGCGAGCGTCGAGGCCGCAAATCCTTTCGATTGTTTCGATCCGTTGCTCGCACCGCTGGCGAACAGCCGCGAGGGCCTGCTCATGGGCTGTCGCCGGTTGTACCGCCGGATGTGCCACCGCATTCCCATTGATAATGACAACGCCGTTTTGCCTGCTGCCGCGACCGAACGCCTGCTGATCGAAGAGTCCGCCGAGGTCATACTCTGGCTGCCGCCCACCGGGACGCAGTTGCAACACCTGGCCTTCCTGGATCACCACATTGCCGGCCAGTTGAAATCCACCCTGCGTCGGAGCTGCCGAACCGGTCTCGACAGTGTCGATAATCACATCGTCATTGGCGTATCCAACAGTCCCCATGAGCGCCCATGCGGTGAGCATGAGCCGCAGGGCCACTCGGCTTTGGCGTCGGTGAATCTCAACTCGCATCGTGGTGCTGCTCATGAACCTGGCAGCCTTCGAAGCCGCTCCTGCCAGGTGTTGAAAGCATCCTGTCCGAGGACATCGGCCACGACGGCGGCGACACCGGGTGGCAGCCGAGCCGCCGTGAACCGTGACCGCCCGGCATCGGTGACGGACTGCTCCCAGAACGGCTGCCAGTTCTTGTTCAGTGCCGCGGCGAGTGCCTCTCGCTGCACGTCATCGAGCATGGCCGTCTGATCAACCGCCTCGACGAGCACGGCGACCGCTGCGGCTTTGCGTCTGTTCATCCGCGCTGCCAACTCGCGACGATACGACTCGGCCTCAGCCGCCGGTGCCACCTCGGCAACTGCCTTGGCAACAGCCTCCTCGACAGGGCGAGCGGCATCGTGTTGCTTGACACGAGCACCACCGACTTGGACCCGCACGACAACTCCCGGCCGCCCGACAACCCGCTGATTTTGTCCGGCGACCGGTTCCGAGGTCGCAACCTCCTCGACCGCAAGCAGGCTGGCGGTGAGGATCGCGCGGCGATCCTCGAGCGAGAGGCTCGGGCAGGCCGCCCGCACCACCGAGAGCTCACGCCTCAGGACGACGAGCGCCATTTCGCGTCGCTGGATAACGGACCGTTGTCGAGCTTGGAGGACCGGCTCAGCGGCCGCGTCTTTCGGCTCGGCTTCCGCGGTCGCAGGGGCGACCTCGTCCCACCACGGATCGCCAATGACGTTTGCAGACACGCCCCCAAGGCAACACGCGACAAGAGCGAAAGCAACCGCTGTCTGGCCACACCACAAAAGCCCCCGGCGCCTAGCCGGGGGATCGCGAACCGTTTGCCATGGACCCAGATCAACCGGGTTTGAATACCAACTCGCCCGCGATCCCCACGCTCGCGCGAGGGGCTTGTATGACGGGCATTCACGCCGGTCACTCAACCAACATCGCATGCGTCCAAAGTTCATCGTCGCTCCCGTTCGAGCTGATTGAAGTAGGCATCGAGACCGGATCGGAACTCGTCTGGGAGAACGCGACCCGATACACCTGTGGCCTGTTGTTTTTCACCCCCGGCTTCGGCCTTACTACGGTTGCCGGCGCCAACCAGCGCGAGCGCCGACGTACTTGTCGTGCCCGTGCTGCCGCCCCCCGCCGAGCCACCAGCGCTACCACCACCGCCCTTACCGCCGCCATTGCTCGCTGCCTGGGCCTCGAGCAAAAGCTCGATGACCTCCGTCTCAGCGGCGATCGCCTTGGGTCCTGTGTCACCTCCGGCGAGAAGGTCGGCCGCTTCGATCATCACCACCTCGACCTTTTCGAAAAGCTGGAGCTCGGGGCCAAACTGCCGAGCCCCATCCGGCTCGTCGAGGAGAAGGTCCATCAGATCAAACACCCGATCAGCAAGCGACTCCTGTCGTTCGGCGAGTTTCTTCGTAAGCGTCTCGAAATCCTCGGGCTTGGTCGCTTCCTTGGTTTGCCCCGCCACCCGCGTCTCCTCGCGGAGATTCGTCTCCTCTTCCAGAATTTTCATGGTCTCGAGCACGACCTCGGGCGGCACGCTGTCCCGTTGTTCTCCCTCGCCCCCTTCGCCTCCACCACCACCGTCCTTCGGCGGCACGAGATCATCAGCCAGCCGATCAAAGGTGTCGGACCAGAACTCGGCCTGGGCGATCGACATCCCCGCCTCGTTCACGATGCCGTCGGAGACTTGCCGCATGCTTCCGAGCACATCGAGCTCCTTCATCTCGTCGAGCACCGTCCGAAACGCCGGCAACTGACGCCGATCAAAGTAGGCCTGAAGGTCATCCATGATCGCCGAGACTTTATCTGTCTCACGGGTGTTCTGTTGCTTGACATCGCCGAGCGCGTCGGCCACGCCCTTCGGTCGCCCCGACACCACGGCAAACGCATCGGCCGCCATGCCTGCAAGCCGGTCACCGATCGTGGCCTGCTCCCGCGACGCGAGTTTTAAACGCTTGACGAACGTGCTGCCCTCGAGCCTCGCCATCACCGCGGCCAGCTCGTCAGCCACCTTGGAAAATTGTTCGAGAAGTTCTTCTTGCTTGGCGATCGCGTCATCGAGCGCCTCGGCAGCACTCGGTGGCTCGCCCCCTTCCTGTTTCTCCGATGGCGGCGACACGCCTGCCTGCGTGGTCGGAAGACCGAGCCGCCCCTGTCCGCCAGGCTGGCTTTCTTCACTCTCGGAATCGCCCTTCGGCTGCTGCGACGACTCCTTGTCAACAACCTGTGGCACCGGTGGCGGGCCCTCCTCGCCCTCCGCAGAAGACTCGCCTCCCGGGCCCCCACCCTGCTTTGACTTGTCTTCACCTACCTGCGGAGGCGGCTCACCGGACTGCCCACCCTGGCCAGGGCTTCCAGCCTGGTCCGACTCCTTCGGCTCACCCTCGCTTCCATTCTGCTTGCCGGCCGTCTGCGTGCTTGGATCGCCAGGATCGGCTCCTTCCTTTCCAGGCTCACCTCCTTGCTTGGGCGAACCCGACCCCTCTTGGCCTGATGGTGCACCTTGCTTGCCATCTGCGGCCTGGCCACCCTGCGCGAGCTTGGCCTGCGCGGCCTGTGACAAGAGATCGGCCACGCCAGGCATCCTGGTGTCTGCGATGTCGGCCAGCGTGAGGATGTCCTTGGCGAGCTGGTCGAGCGTGTCTGCATCAAACTCTGGGTTCTTCGAGGCCTCGCGAACCAGTTCGCCCCCTGCATCGACAAGCCTGTCGAGCCGGCGAGCGTTGCCCTCTTCGGCAGCCGCCTGATTCAAGAGACGACCGCGGGTTTCAGGATCGAGGAGCTGCTCGGCCGGCATCTCCCGCAGCTCTTTGTTGGCCGCCAAGAGCGCCATCTCACGATCGCGGACTTCACTTGCCTGCTGGCGGAACTGCTGAAGCCGCGCATTGACAACGAGTGCATGCTCGGCACGGTCTACGACATAGATGAGCATCGGGCTCGAGAAGGCCCGCTTCCGGCCCGGCTTGTAGTCCTCGGCAAAGGCTCGCAGCATGATGGGCTGGGGCGCGATGCCGAGCGCGTCTGGACAGAACGTCGCGGCGGCTTCGAGCGAATCGACCTCTGGGCCACCGAAGGCGATAGGCCGCTCGCCCTGGGTTCGCAGCGCCGGGTCCGTCGAGGCAGCCCAATCGGCCACGCCCTCCCACGCGATTCCCACTCGACGAATCCCAAAGTCGTCGCGGGCCGCGATTCGGAATCGCAGCGTGTCGGTGTTCAGAAGTATGTCACGGCTCGCGGGCACGTCGAGCGCGATGACAGCGGGAGGCTCATCAGCCCGAGGCTGAATTGAGAGCACAAGCGGACGCGCCCCGTCGAGGCCGTGGATGTCTCGCCACGTGAGATTGACAGTCGCCTCTTCGGAAATCGTTCGCGACGGCATCCGCACGGTGTCGCCGTCTGGCTCGATCGCCTCGCCATCGACCGCGGCCGACACGAGGTTTCGGTCAGCGGTCGCAACGAGCGTGACCGTGCTCCCTGCAACGGGTGCGAGCGTGCCACCACGAATCTCTTGCCGGACAACGCCCGACCGGCCGAGGTATGCCGGCAGTTTTATTTCTGCGGCCAGGCCAATAATCTCAGGCCGCGGAAGTGGCTCGATCGTCGCGCGGCCGCGAGCATCTCCGACGGCGAGGGCAAGCGGTGCGGAGACAAGCTGCGGCGGCAACTCAAAGGCATAGCCTCCATCAACCAGTGGCGTGGCCACCGTCGGCTGCCGGCCGACTCGCGCCGTCGCCTCATCCGGTCGCCAGCGTGTCTCGCCCGCGAGTTTTATTGGGACTGTGGCTGGTTCACCACGAGGCACGACGATCGTCTCGGGCAGTCGTTCGACGCGGGTGTATGTATAGCGCTCAATCGCTTGCCACGGTGCGAGGAACCGAGCCCACGCATTGGCCGATGCCTCGGGCGCGAGCCATGCCGCAACAATTGAAACGATGAGTGGCACGGCCGCTGCTGCAAGCCAGACGAGATGCCTGGGCCGAGGCACGGCCGCAGCAAAGTCAAACGACCGCGTCCGTTCGGCGACCTGTGCGATGGCCGCCTCGGCAAGCCGCCTTGAACCACCGGATCCGCTTCGCGACTGTGGCGAGGGCGATGCCGAGGCTGTCTCACGCGCCAACTCAATAATGCCCAGAAGCTGATCGCCAAGCGCCGGGAACGAGCGGGCGATGAGCCTGGCAAGCTGCTCGAATCGGCGGTGGCTCCAGATCCAGCGGTGCAGTGCCACGGGCACAGCCGCACATCCAGCGACTGCTAAAACGAACACCGCAAGCCGCACGCCCCACGGCGTCTCCATGACGCGGTCGAGCCCGAGCACAGCCAAGTAGCCAACCAGCACGCCGGCTGCCGCCCCCCCGATCGCCTCGAGGAGCTTAATGCGCCAGACCCGCGCCCTGAATCCGCGAAGCCGCTGGGCGAGATCTGCCGGCAGACCGCTTGGGCCATCATCGATCAACGTCTCGTCAACCGAGCCAGTCATACGCTATGCTCCTCGTGGGGCGTCACCCGGAAACCATGCTATCTCTATTGTGACTCGTCTAGGACGCCCCGTCACGCAGCGGAGTTCCAGGAGCCGCTTTCGACGTCAAAGCCTGCCTTGTGAGTGCTTGTTTTGGGGCGCGAGGGCAAAGGACACACGCCAGCATCTCGAAGACCGAGACGTGCCGAGCTACTATCAAACCGTCGAATATTTTATGCGGTACTCTGCCCCGGTTGCGGCCTCGCTCCCCAGCCCGCGATCGGTTTGGTAGCCTCCCAATCGTGCGGGCAAAGATGTTAGCGTCGTTTGGAGTCGAAAAGGGGTGCGGCATGAGGCGAGTGGAGCGGATCGTATGGGGAATCGTGGGGGTGCTTGCGTGGTGTGCCCTCGCCGGGGAATCGCGAGGCGAGCCGCAGGCAGTAGCGTTGCCTGTGGAGTATGTCGATTTCACACTCGACCCTGACACCGGCGACGTTTTCGCGATTGCGGCCGAGACGGATGAGCTGGTTCGGCTCGGTCGGGCAGCGTTGGACGAAGGCAGGGTTGAACGTGTGGCCACTGTCCGTGTCGGCCCCTCGCCGTCCTCGCTGTGTTACAAGCAATTCGGGGACAGCCGTGTGGTTGCCGTGGTGTGTGCGAAGGACTCGCGCATGTACATCATCAACGCCAAAGACACTTCATTGCTCGCGGAGATCGAGCTCGCCAGTGCGGGCGTGGTGCTGGTCACGGGCTCCCAGAATCCGAAAGACCCGTTCCTCTATTACTGCTACGGCGGCGGCCACGATTCCCTGACCGGCGTCGTGAGCCTGAGAGACACGAAGGCCCACGGCGTGGCATTCGACCATTCCTCCGATTGTGCGCTCTCCGCCAGTGGCGAGATCGCGTATCGCCGTGGGCCCTGGTCGCCGAGCGGATTCGAGTCACTCATTCGGATCACCGGCCTGACTGAGAACAAATCGGTGTTCCAGAGGCTCTTCTACAATCACGAGTCCACCGCCCCGTATGTGCCCGACCCGTTCGACCGCTACACCGCAGCGGGAAATAGAATCTACTCCCGCTCCCTGGAGAAGTTCGAGGCCGCTCTCGATTTTGTTCCGTTGTGCTTCTCCCGAACGCGTCCGGTTGTGTTCGGCACACCGCAGGAGGACTCGACGTCTCGCCGCGATCCATCGACGCCTCGAACGCTCACCGTGCGGGCAGCGTCAACCAACACGTTTTCAAACATAGGGAAGGGCGTCACCCTCGACCGAAGTTCGCCGGCTGAGCTAGGTGC
Source organism: Pirellulales bacterium (assembly GCA_041744595.1). Classification (GTDB taxonomy): domain Bacteria; phylum Planctomycetota; class Planctomycetia; order Pirellulales; family UBA1268; genus QWPN01. The sequence continues at coordinate 21,199 of JBGTKO010000330.1, read as the reverse complement.
CAAGCCGAAAACTCCCATGCCCCGACCGGATCAACGTCAGATCCCCACACGGGCAAAACTTTTCGCCGATGACGAGCGTGCCACGGTCATCTTCGCCGAAGGGTCACACCTGTTCCTGATTCCGTGGTCCGACTTCGGCATTCCCGAGGAGCCTTTCCTGATGGCCACGCTCGAAACTGACGGGCCGGTCCTTGTGGGAAAGGAGAACCGGATAACCGTGAAGCCGTTCGATCCTCGAGTCACGGTAACCCTTGACAACGGGCCCTGGGGATCGAAATCCGACGGCGGAACGCTGCTGTGGAATCCGGCGATGGATCGAGTCGGCCCGGCGACTCTGATGGCCACACTGAAGCACGGTGAGCTGCAGCGGACACTGCGAATTGACCTGGAGGCCGAATACCCGAACGTCACACTTCCGTTCGCGGCGTCGCAGTTTGCGATCAGCGACGATGGGCAGCGTGCGGTCGTGTGGCAAGGGCCTGCCCCGACTCCAAGACGACGATCCCAAAGCGATCCTGTGCCGTCAGGCCCCTTTCGCATGGCACTCGTTGACTTGAAGACCGGGAAATCTGTCGCTGAGAAGACGCTTGCGAACCCGGTGGCGGGCGCCACGCTTTCTGACCGTCATGTGGTGCTCACCATGGCCGAATCTCCCGCGTGCGAGATCATGCGGATCCCCGATCTCCAGCGGGAAAAGTCGCTGGTGGCCACATCGCCCATTATCCGGGTGGGCGTGGGAGGCAATCTGTTGCTCCTGCGAACGCAGGCGGGGCTCGAGGTCTACGACATGAAGTCATTCGAACGGCGACGGACATTCACCGTACCGGTGGTACCAGCGAACCAGCACCTCCCACCACGTCCGGAAGCGTCGATGTTTTCCGTGACTCCAGACGGCTTCTGGTTTGATGGTGTTCTCTATGGCTTTGACTTGCAGGCTCGCTTGGTCATCGATCCCGGACAGCTCCCCACGATCCAAGGGGCTGACCGGAACCTCCAACGGCCCGGCTCATCGACAACGCCATCCCCCGAGGGCTCCATGCCCTTCGCGGATGCGGTCCAACGAGGCGGCCGAGTGGCCGTGGTCACCGTACCCGGAACAAATGTGACGGTGGGGCTCGACGCGCGTTCCTTCGCGGAGAACGTGCCCAACTCAGTACACACGTGGCGATCCTCACTCGAATTGGTTCTGAGCGCCTGGGGAGGCGGCTATGCCAAGCAAATGATTGTGAAGCAGCGGCTCTATTCGGCCACTGCCGACACGACATTCCCGCCGTCTCCGTCATTACAAGCGATGCCAAGGGGCGTTGCTGTCGTGTTTGGCACGAAACTCTACCGGTGGGACGTTCCGCCGCTCGCCGCTCCGGATGATTCCAAGCCTGGACCGTTGACATGGACGCTTCGGCAATCCGCCGTGTCGCTCGATGGCTCAGGCAAGACGATGCTCACGCATGACGTCGGTGGTGGAGCTTCGCCTGTGACGTTCACCGCATTGCCAATCGCGAACGGCATCAGTGTCGAATCAGCGAACGGGAAGGTGACCCTCGACGAGAAGCTTCTTCTGGATGCCGCCGCCTCGGCCGCGAAGACGTTTGTCCGGGGACGGTCCCAGGGCAGACCGCTGGTGGACACATTCCACGACGTGAAGGCAGCGATGGACGTTCGGGCGAATGAGATCCTCGGCCGCACTCCCCGCGGCGTGCCCGTCGCGATCCCGATCTGCCTCGACGCCATCAACGCGAATGGAGAGGGCTCGCGATTCCAGTACTTTGTCCTTGCCGAAGTGCCGACAGAACCTCTCCTGAAAGCATGGAGCAAGGAGGACACATTGACGCGGGCACCCATCGTGCGGCCACCGCCACCGCCACCGAGGCCCGCGCCTGGAGACCCCGTGGGCCGCATCGAGAAACTTGAGCAGCGTCTCGAGGCGCTCGAGCAGCGTCTCGACCTCATGACTCGGCAGTTCAACGGGTTGCTGGAGAAGCAGGACGGCATCAAGCCCTAGCCGCGGGATTCCATCGTTGCCTTGATGGCCTTCACCGTGACGGCCTCGGGGAGCGCCTTGTAGTACGGGTCGAGTGGATAGCATCCACTGACAAGACCGTTTCGCGGCGCTGTCGTGCAGTCTGAAAATGTCCGACAGATGCTGCCGCGGACGAGCGGTCTGCCAGCAAGCGAATCGGCGGGGAGGTTCGGATATGACAGCACCATGCGACCGAGGCCCACGGCATCGATCCAGCCGGCTCGCACGGTTGCTTGTGCTGCCTGCACGGCGTATTCCTGGAGATAGGTGTAGGCCGTCCCCACCATGACAAGATCGGGCACGGCCTCCTTGGCCTGCCGCGCTGCATCGACCTGCCGCCAGACTCCCACGAGCGGATCCTCCGGAGGCGGATAGCCATCGGATGGTGGAAACGCGGCTGGCCGACTGACGTGCGGCACACTGTAAGGAGACCCTGCGGTGAGGTTGACCGCGACGACACCCATGTCGCGAAGCATCTTCATGAGCGCGATTGGCTCGGCCAAGTCGATCGCGAGCGGGTCGTTCGCATCCACCCCAAACCCGCAGTCGTAGGGCAATGCGTCAGCGTAGGGCATCGGTTCGCCGCGACCATCGACCATGTGGAAGGGCACCGTGTCGAAGAGCGACAGTCGCACGCCGACGAGCAAGCCAGGGCATTCGCTCCGTACTCGTTCGATGAGTGTGCGAAGGAGCCGCGTGCGACCCTCAAAATCACCTCCCCAGGGACCAGGGCGACGGCGGGCCGAGAGGAACTCGTGGAGCAAGTACCCGTGGCAGGCCTTGATGTCGACCATGTCGAAGCCAGCAGCCACCGCATCGCGGGCTGTCGCGAGGTAGGCATCGATGAGCCGCTCCACGTCATCGTCTGACAGGACACATGAGGCGTCATCGGCAGCAATTCCGGTTTTCCCGTCGAGAATCGGGTGGTGAAACGCGATGCGTGGGGCGCGGCCCGCGGGAGATGGCCGACTGAATCGCCCTGAGTGGGTGAGTTGGAGCGCCACCACGAGATCGGAGTCATCGCCGATGGAAGATCGATGGGCAGATCGCAATGCTTCGAGCAGCGTGGCAAAACCGTCGCGGCCGCAGACAGGTCCACACAACTGGTTCGGGTTCGCGCGGCCTTCGGGCACGACGGCGACTGCCTCGCCTCCCCAGATGAGCTTCGCGCCACTCTCGCCGAACCGCTGCCAGCGGCGGAGCAGAATGTCGGTGGGGCGGCCATCATCGGTGGCGTCCCAACCCTCCATGGGATGGATCACCCAGCGGTTGCCAGCGATGCGGCTGCCAAGCGCGAGCGGCAGGGCCATCGGAGAACCTTCCGCCGCGGACAGCAAGGCGTCCTCGAGCGGGATCGGCGAGTGAATAGCCGCAAGATGGGTGCGAAGCTCGGCGACCGATCGGAACCGTGCGATACGTGGGAACATGCCTTGACTCTGAGCGAAGATGACTCAGGATACCAACGCCAGGGAGGATGTACATTCCATGATCATTTCCAAAGCTGACATCGATCCGTTCTCGCTCGTGCGCCCCCGTCGCCGCATCCGTGGCATGTCGGCCATCCTCCTGCCGATGACGGTCGATTGCCGGATCGACTGGAACGCATTCGCCGCCCATGTCGCCCGGACGGCAGCCGCCGGCATCGCTCCCGCCGTCAACATGGACACGGGCTACGTCCAGCTCATCGACGACGGAGTCCGGAGTGATGCTCTGCGACTCACGAGAGAAACACTCGGGCCAGACCGCGAATTCGTGGCCGGGGCGTGCGTGGTCGATGCACCCGGCGACAGCTTTGACGAGGCGGCGTACGGCCGTCAGCTCGACATGATCACCGCGGTTGGCGGCACCCCGGTCATCTTCCCGTCGTTCGGGCTGACAACGGGCAGTGATGCCGACTTCATCACCCGCACCGTGGCACTCGCCAAGCGTGTCCCGTCGTTCATCGGTTTTGAGCTCTCCACGGCGTTCGTGCCGAGCGGGCGGGTACTCGGCATCGATGCCTATGCCAACCTCGTCCAGATCCCAAACTGCATTGGTGCCAAGCACTCGTCACTCTCACGGCGTCTCGAATGGGAACGTCTCGCGCTCCGCGACCGGGTCCGTCCAGAGTTTCACGTCTTCACCGGCAACGACCTTGCCATCGACATGGTGCGATACGGCAGCGACTGGCTGCTTGGCCTCTCCACGGCCTGGCCGGAAGCCTTCGCCTGCCGGGATGCCTGGTGGGCCGCTGGTGATTCGCGTTTCGACGAGCTCGACGACGCGTTGCAGGCACTCGGTGATTTTGCGTTTCGGCCCCCCGTGCCGGCGTACAAGCACACCATGGCTCAGGCACTCCACCTACGCGGCCTCTTGGCAAGCGACGAACCGCATCCAGACAGCCCACGTCGCCCAACCTCGGATCGCGAAATCGTAAGCACCATCCTCGATCGCATTGCTGCTGCGATGGCGGCCGAATAATGGACGGCGAAACGTTTTCGGTAGATGACCTCTGAGGCGGTCGCGACCTGAGGCTCACCCGCAGCGGCGATGGCGGCGTACCGCTAGGCTGCCGAGGCCTGCAACACCAGCCAGCAGGGCGTAGGTGGACGGTTCGGGTACAACAGCGAGAGCAAGAGTGTTGGTGGAGCCGTCCCAATCGAAATAGGTACCACCACCAAGGCCAACAGAGGAGTTCGTGGCATCAGCCCACGTGAGGCCGCCGAAGTCCATACTCGATTGCCCATTAAAAAACATACGATTTGCAACCCATTCGTTCTCTGCCCAGTCGTCTACACCAATGGTGAGTGCCATGAGTGAACCCGTGAGCCAATTGATGCGGACGTTGCTTTGGGTGTGATTGGTGCCCGCCCAGCCGTTCGTAAAGGTGGCCGACCCCGCGGTGGTGCCGCCGAGAACCATCGTGGAAACATCCCGATACCGCAGCGTGTAGGCGGTCAATGTTCCTCCGTTCAGGTTCCAGACTCCGCCAGGGGTCGTTGCATTATTTCCGAAGTTGCCCGCAGTGCCATTCTGCCCGGCGATGACCGTTCCGGAGTTCAGGTTGAACACGGTGGTGCCGTTGACGTTAATATCTCCACTGCCACCAAATTGATTCACACCAACAAGCTGACCGCCACTCACAGTAAACGTGCTATTGGTGATTGTGGCTGACCCGCCCCTGAATAATCCACCAGTATTAACTGTGGTATCTGCGCTGCCTGTGGTCGCTACAGCGCGACCGCTGAAATCCAGGCTTCCGCCATTGAAAGTTTGCACACCACCACTAAAGGTCCGGGTACCGGTTGAATCGGTTCCTATTGAACCGCCGGTAAAGTTCACGTGCCAGTCGGTCAATGTGGACCCAGTGTTCCAGATCGAGTTTAAATTCACTGTGCCAGGATTTGTCGATGGCGTAGGCAGGCCATTGCTCCAGTTAGCTCCATCGTTGAGGATATTTGCTGGTGAGGCATTGAAGACGGTTGCAGCTTGTGCGATTCCCGCAAGCCAGCCCAACACCAATGCCCCGACAAAAACTGTGTTTGATGTATTTTTCATGCCACGACCTTGAAGCGAGAATGTTGCAAAATACGGCTGATTCTGCCTGAAAACCAGGACTTTCGAACCCCTGCCGAGCCCAAGACATCGGAATTTCCATATATTTATCACAAAACACGCGAATTTGCAAGGTTGGTCCTTGTAGGCCTTGCGAGGCGACCGCTGGTGGAAATTTCGCAAGGAAGCGGGAAAGCGGCAAAAGGACAGGCACAAATACTGGCAGGCCTCGGGGTCGCCCGACGAGCGTGGCTATCTTCATCGTGTCCAAAGCCATCCATGGCCTTTGGACACTCGGCCGACGATGGAAAATCCAAGGTTTTCCATCATCGGCACTCCGCCGCATCCTGCGGCGGCCGTTTGCTCCTCCGTCCGCTCACCCCCGAAACGACGAGGCCTAGCGGACCACTTACACTGGCGGATCGCATCCGTAGCCCGGCGGCTGAATGACGCACGGCAAAACAAGGTGACGACGTTCCGGTGCCGACGAAACCAATACGGGCCTGGCACGACCGCCGCTTCTCGCTTTTCATCGGCGGAAGCCTCGTCTCGTGGATTGGCGAGTGGATGGATATCACCGCCGTGAGCTGGGCGGTCCTCCAGTGGACGAATTCGCCGGTGGACCTCGGGCTCATCAATGCATGCCGACTGATTCCGGTCTTTGCCCTGAGCGTGCCTGCCGGGATTCTGGCCGACCGGCATGACCGCCGTCAGCTTCTCATCATCCTTCAAACCGGCATCACGCTCCTGACCTTCGCCATGGGGACGCTCTTCGCGATGCGTTCGCCCTTCTGGGCCTTTGCACTCGTGGTCGCCCTCCGAGCGAGCCTGACTTCCATGCTGCTCCCGATCCGAAGCGCGATCATTCCGAATCTCGTCAGTCAGTCGGTGCAGGGGGAGGCGATCGCGATCCAGACGGCGGCGGCAAATCTTTCCCGAATTATTGGGCCGGTGATTGCAGGCTGGCTGTTGGTCGTGATGGCCACCGAGGAGGTCTTCTGGATCAATGGCCTGACCTTTTTGAGCGGGGTTGCCGCGTTGTGGGCCATTCGACCATCGGGACAGAACCTTGATCGAGGCAAGACGACCGTCACCAGTGACCTCGTCGAGGCGGCCTCCTACATCCGTAGCCATGGGGCAGTTCAGTCGCTCCTGATCCTGGCCGTGGTGCCGATGGTCTTCGGGTTTCCATACATCGCGCTGATGCCCCTCTTCGCCCGTGACCTTTATTCCCTGGGCTCCGAGGGCTTTGGAACCCTGCTTTCGGTCTCAGCCGTCGGGGCGCTTGTGGGCGCCGGTTGGTGGTCGTATGCCGTCACTGATCGTCACGCCGGCCGCAACCTCGTTCTCTCGGTCGTCGTGTTTGGCGGATCGCTGCTCGCGTGCGCGTCGATTCATGATTTTTGGCTCGCCGCCGTGGGCATGTTTGCCGTCGGGCTAGCAGGGCAGTCCTACCGCACGCTGAGCCAGATCACGCTTCAGTCCAACGTTCCCGATGGCCTCCGAGGCCGTATCCTCAGCATCGCCATGCTCGATCGTGGGTTGATTCCTCTCGGTGCCCTGCTCTTGGGAGCGATCGCAGCGGCGGCAGGTGCTCGAATGGCCATGATCGTGATGGGGCTGTCCTGTGTCGTTTTCACGACCGCGATCGTCGCTGTCGAACGTCGCCTCTGGCGGCTATAGCTGTCCGCGGAAAAAGGGCATGGCGGGCTTCTTCCACGGACAGCTAGAAGGCCCCCGTTCCCTTGTGGTCTCGGGCACTTCGAAACTCGCTCGGTGATATGCCGGTGTCCTGCCGAAACTGGTTGTTGAGCGTGCGGGTGTTAGCAAAGCCTGTCCGCCTCGCGATGGTTTCGATCGTGTCAGTGCCCGCCAGAAGCTCGCGCTTCACCCGTTCGATCCGCAGGCGGGCGATCTCCGTGGCGACGGTCGCGCCGATCGAATCCTGAAACCATCCATCGAGTGTTCGGCGGGCTATGCCAAGCGTCTTCGCGACGGTGGTCACATCGAGCGGCTTGTGCAGATGCGCGGCAATGTACCGCAGGGCCTGGCCCACGAGCGGGTTGTCGACCGCGAAAAAATCCGTCGAGTGCCGCGCGACGATGCCGAGCGGAGGCAGGAGCACGGTTTCGGGATTTGTGAACGGGGATTGGCCTTGCCGCTTGGCGTCGATAAGGCCGTCGAGCATTTCCGCGGCCTTGTACCCACGTTTGTCTTCTGGCAATTCGATGGCCGTGAGGCCGGGCTCTGGCTGATCGCAGTGGATCTCTTCATTGTGCGGGCAGACGATCGCGATCTGCTCGGGGCAGTGCCATCCGCGCTCGTGGGCGAGCTCGACAATCACACGGGCCCAGAGCGGATCGGCGACGAGCAGCCCGAGCGGAAGCTTCCAGGTGTTCATCCAGCGTTCGATCACGCGGACCCCTTGCCGCCACTCCCGATGGTTCTTCGGATTCACGATCGACTCCATGCCGAGCCATCCGTCGAAACCGACCTCCTCGGCATGTGCTTGTATGGTCTCGGTCTGAAGTTGCATGCCGACATCATCGCGTAGCCGGAGCGCCGCGAGATACCGAAACCCTCGGCTCAGGAGGTGTTCGGCCACGAGTTTGCCGCACGCGGCATAGTCGGGGAACACGCCCGGCAGACCCTTGGCGGGCGAAGAGAGCCAGACGTTTACGGTCGGCAAGTCGAGCCGACGGGCTCGGTCACCGCCGAGCTTCGTGATCCGGCCGATGATTCCGTCGTAGGGCACCGGAAGTCCAGGCCTCGCCGGCAACGATTGGTCGGCCCACTCGTCCACGACCAGCTTCCAGTCAGGATGCCGCCGGGCATATTCCAGGATGCCGGCGTAGACCACCACATGCCGCTTGAACGGCTTGTCGAGGTCCATCATCACGCCGATCCGCTTGACGTCGCTCATACGGAAAATGCGTACCTTTCTTCCTGAAACCGCCGCATTTGAACATGCTCGTCTGCAAGCTGAAACGTGGGGCCGTGAGCCCTCCCTTTCAGATCCTGGCTGCAAGACAAGGCAGGGTGGTCCGGTTCGTCGGCGATTCTGTCCCTGCCCAAGTCATGGAATCCGCACTCATGGCACCATGACTCTCCTTTCAGGGCTACTGCTTCCCGGGCTTCTCGACGCCGCCAGGGGCCAGGGGCTCAGCCGCGGAGCACGAGCTCGCACCTCGCTACAGCCGCGAGCCGATCCAAGCCATCGGATGACAGGGAGCCGCCCGCCATGAAATCTGCGAGCTGCGAAAATGAAATTTCGGCCGCTTGCGAGACCTGCTCATAGGGCTGGCCCATCGCAGCCACCGCGCGTCGGAGCCGCCCGCTGACCGTCTCCTCCATGGCCGCCGCGTGACCGTCATGACGCCGCTCGAGGAGCCACGGGATTTCTGCAAGCACAGCGGCTTCGATATCGGCGTCGCTGGTTGGCTTCACGGGATTCATTCCGGTACCTCGTAGGCAGTGACGGGCTGCGCGAGCTTGTCGATGACAGAATCAAGCCAGATAAACTCGAGAAAAGCCATTGGCCCGTGTCCATGTATGGAAACGATACAGCGGCAACGATCGCTCCCACATTACTTGCACCATGCCTGTCCTTTCCGCCCGCCATGCTCGTTATGCACGTTCTGGGATCGGCCAAAGCGGGGTCTCGGAATTTGCCAGACTTTTCCGATCCGATGACCGATGTTTCCGATCCGTTCTGCTATCATCCCAATGTTGAAAAGTTCTGTCCGCTTCGGATGATTTTCGACGCAGGTGCTGTGCTGGGTGTTGGGTTCCCAGCCACTTCGGCCTCGTTTCAGCGAAAGGTGGGTTCTATGAACGTTCGTTTCCGCTCGTCCATTTGGTGTGTTGTGGCGGCGATGACCGCGGTCGTGGCGATGCCATCGGCACATGCCAATCCGTTTTATTGGGATTCCAACGGTACCACTGCTGGCCTCGGTGATACGGGAGGGCTGACGTGGGGTACCAGTGCGAACATTGCCAGTTTAGCTGGCGGGAACAACCGCACGGTCGTCCTCGGGACGTTCGGTGTCGCCAATACCGCGACGACTACTGCGCAAACGATCTACTTCGGTACGACCAATTTGGGCTTGGGCTCCACGGCGTCCAATATTTTGGTCGGCACTCGAAGCATCAACACGATTGTCTTCGGCCAGGGCCAAACGAACGGGGTCACTCTCAGCGGTGGCACGATCACCTTGCCTGCATCGGGCGGTGGCGTCATCGCCAACAACACCGCTCCAAACACCATCTCGTCCGTCTTTCAAAGTGCAACCACCAACTTCACGAAGGGGGGAGCAGGCACCGTGATTCTCACCGGGGCCAACACCTACACCGGCACCACGATCGTGACCGGTGGCGGCACCTTGCAGGTAGGCAACGGAACGTCCGGAAGCCTCAATGGCACGACGGGCACGGCACTGCAGTTCAACAATGGCGGCGGCGTCTTCAACGTAGCCGAAGCCGTGGGGAGCACGCAGGGGATGGGCACGCTCACCTTCACCGCCGGTGACGGCACCGTGCAGTCCACGTACGCCGGCTCCGGCACCACGACCTTGACCTTCGGTAGCTTGGCCGCGGGCGGCCGGTGCGACGGGAAATTTTCTGGTCTCGGGTGGCGCGAACGGTAGTACAAACAGCATTGTTCTCACGGGTGCCTCGACGGGAACTCTTCTGGACCGAGGCCTGTACTTCGGGGGCAGCAGCTATGCGGCCTATGACGCCGGCGGGTTTGTCCGGGCGTACGGTTCCGGTGATGCGGACTACCTGGCTGCACCCGCAGGCGCCACGATGGGCTCGGGCAGCACGGACAATGTTGAATTGACGACCGGCGACATCACCGCGCAAGACACTGCCTCAGCCAACACGATCAACATGGGTGCCAACAGCATCACGATGACGGGCACGTCCCAGGTACTTTCAACGAATGGCATCCTCAGCAGCGGCAGCGGCAGTGCCACGATCGGCGGGGGCACCACGCCTCAGTTGACAACAGTCACCGGCAGTGCCGACTTGGTGGTCCGCGTCAATGGCGGATCGGATGTCCTGACAATTTCCTCCGACGTCGTCAACAATGGCACCACTCCACTGACCAAATCGGGTGCCGGCACGCTGGCTCTGTCTGGCACGAACACCTACACCGGTACGACAACAATCAACGCCGGAACGCTGGCCGTGAGCGGCGGCGCTGCCATCGTGAATACTGGGGCAGTCGTACTCGCGAATGCCGCAGGTGCCACTCTCCGGCTCGATGGCGACGAAACGATCGCGAACGTCTCCGGTGGCGGTCTTTCCGGTGGGAACGTGAACGTGCAGGGCAACACGCTGACGTTGTCGGACAACACCACCCAGGCATTTGCCGGCCAGCTCATCGGCACAAGTAGTGGCCAGCTCATCAAGCAGGGTTCAGGCACGCTCACGCTATCCGCTCAGAACGCGTTTGCCGGCTCGACATCCGTCAACGGCGGTTCGCTGACCTTCAGTTTTGGCAATACTGGCGCGGCGAGTCAGCTATCGATCAGCTCTGGTGGTGCCATCAACCTTGCCAATGGCACGTTTCTCAACCTTCTGCCGGTGGCCAATTTTTCCGCCGGGGTAATAGGTAACCAGATCACCCCTGGCACTTCCGGTAATACCGGAGGGTTCACCTTCGGCAATGCCATCAATTTGACCGGTGCTACCGCCACCATCAGGGCTGGTCAGAACGACACCAGGTTTATTTTCAGCGGCAACGTGACCGGCGACTCCGCAGGAGCATCGACGCTGGCGGTGAATTTTGGCTCTACGGGTGGCACTACCCAGGGGGATCGGACGAATTTGAATTTTACGGGAGTCATGGCTGACGGCGCAGGCGGTGCGCTGGGGCTCAACATTGCTTTGTCGCCTAGCAGCCCCGGCAATCCAATTTTCGTGAATCTCATGGGCCAAAATACGTTCACGGGACCGATCTCGGTGTCTACGACGGGAACCGCGGCAGGCAATAGTTACTTCGTAGTCGGCGGTGAGTCTTTCTCCACAAGTGGTTCTGTGAGAACAAACGCTGTGGCGGGGTCCGGCTACCTCGGGGGTGGTAATTACACGAACACGATTTCTTTGGGTACGAATACCGTGCTGAATTACCTCAGTTCGGCCAACCAAACGCTGGGGGGCACGATCTCCGGAAATGGTTCGATCCTCAAGGAGGCTTCCGGCACGCTGATCCTCTCCGGCGGCAACACCTACACCGGGGCAACCACTGTTTCGGCAGGCACGCTTCTCGTCAACGGCGACCAGACGCTTGCGACCGGAGCCGTCGCGGTCAATGCTGGTGCAACACTCGGAGGCAATGGCACGATTGGCGGTAGCGTTACGTTTGCTGGGGCCTCTTTCCTTGCCCCTGGTAACAGCCCAGGACAGTTGACGATGGCCTCGCTCACCCTTGCTGGCGCGACCACCACGACCATCGAGCTCGGGGAAACGACCCTCGGGGCCCTCTACGACAACGTCACAATCTTCGAAGACGGCAGCCTGGGGTACGCCGGTGCCTTGAATGTCGTGAATTTCGGTCTCTTCGACATGGACGCGAGCTCGTTTACCTACGACCTCTTCAGCTTTGGCGGGTCCACGGTACCATCCGGGTTGTTCGGCTCGGTGACGGTCAACGGGAACACGCTCACTGAGTCAGGAGGCGTTTGGACAGGGGACAATGGCGGCGATGCTTCATACGAGTTCAGTCAGAGCACTGGCAACCTCGTGATCACGGTCGTGCCCGAGCCAGCCGCCATGGCACTCGCTGTCCTCGGTCTCGCAGGAGTCATTGCGGCCCTCCGCCGAAGCCGGCGAAAGGCGTAGGGCGGCGAGCCCGCGGAAAGAGTCCCCTCACCAAGGTGAGGGGCTTTGATGGTGTGGGTTCGGCGTCCGAGGCGGGGCTTGGATGGAGATGCGGCTTTGAAGGTGCTTGCGAGCGGTGAGGCGGCAAACGACGCTCAAAGGAGCAAACGTCGGCTGGCCGCATTCACCCTCGTCGAGCTTTTGGTTGTGGTCGCGATTATCGCGCTTTTGATGGCGCTGCTCATGCCGGCCATCGGCGGGGCCCGTGAAGCGGCCAGGCAGGCACAGTGCCTCAATAATCTGAAGCAGTTAGGAGTCGCCGCGCATGCGTACGAGTCGACCAACGGCGTTTTCCCGCCGGCGGCCGAAGATGTCGAGCAGCAAGGCGGCGAGGCCAACTGGGGCTGGCTCGCCCTCATGCTTCCGCAGCTCGAGCAGCAGTCGATCTATGACGCCCTCGAGATTCATACGACGCCGCTCGAAAACATGGCCCAGACACCCACGCTCAACGCGAAGTTCGTCCCGATCGCGATCCAGCCGCTCTCCATATTCCTGTGCCCCACCTTCGGGATGCCGACAAAAGTAAACGACGGGAATACCGACAGGTTCAAAATTTCCCGCCCTGTCGTCGTATCGGGTGTGCCGTTCGCCCCTGCCCACTACGCGGCATCGCTCGGGGTTCGTAATAACATTTCGTGGAGCAACCCACCGCTTGCGAATCAGGCTGGGGAGAACGGCGGGATGGCCGGAGGATGGGGGCGAGCCGCCGCGAGAATCACAGACGGGCTTTCAATGACCTTCATGGCGGGGGAGATCCCGCGGAGGCTCGAAAGTGGAGACCACCACTACATCAAGTGGATGGGGTGCGACCAAACACCGGGCAACACCGCCCACTGCCAACGAACCGCCCGCACGGCGTTTCATCCATTGAATCCGGTGGGTTCCGCGATTACTCACAGACTCTCTTTCGGCAGCGCCCACGCCGGGGGCGGTGCCCAGTTTCTCTTCTGCGATGGCTCCACTCGAAGGATCGACGACACGATCGAGTTCGGCAGCTCCACCGTCATGGCCAACTATGGCATCTACCAAAAACTGGCGAATTGCAAAGATGGTCAACCGATCTCGGAATTTTGAACGGCTCGCGACCCTGCTCGTGGTCCTGGCCATCACGGCGGCTGGCTGCGGGCCTCGCGTCAAGGTGCCCACGGCCCGTGTGTCGGGCGTTGTCACGGTCAACGGAAAGGGCGTCGAGGGTGTCGAGGTGGCCTTTGTGCCGGAGGCCAAGATCCGCCCCGGCATCGGCGTGACCGACAGCAATGGTCGCTACCAGGCCCAGTTCCTCGAGCGGCAGATGGGCGTGCCACTCGGACCCTGCTTGGTACAGATCTCGCTCTATCGCGACGACCTACGGGCCAACAATCTGATTCCGCCCCGCTATAACGAAAAGGCCGCGGACCATTCCGACTTGAAACTCACGATTCCAAGGGAAGGCGCGACCTTCAACTTCGACGTGAAGACCGACAAGCCGCTGCCGTAGAGCCAGCCGGTGAAAGACCCGGTGAAACAGGCCAAGTGCCAGGACACCAATCGCATCCTCGCCGGGTATGCCTATCCGGAGGACGAGGTCGTGTTCCTTGACGTACAGGAGAGATTCATCACCGCCGACGGCACGCTCGAGTCGGAGCTCCACACCGACGGCACCCACCTCACAGCCAAGGGATACGAGGTGCTCGCCGACGCAATCGAGCCCGTGATCGAAAGGCTTATCCAGGCCGGGCCCATCACTCGCCTGCCGAATTCAGTACCTGCCCCGTAGAAGCGGCACAATGCCTGTCGTTGTCCATCTCTTCGCTTTTCCACCATCGGTTTGGTGGAGCCCATGGTCGGTCCGTATGATTGACGAACCATGAGCACGGCCCCGCAATACCAGCCGCACTACACCGTGGACGACTACCGTCACTGGGAAGGTCGCTGGGAGCTTTGGGAAGGGACGGCGGTGGCAATGTCACCGAGCCCCGGCGGTCGTCACGCCGAGCTGGCGGCTCGCATGATCATGGCGCTCGGCCGCGCGATCGAGACGAGAGAATGCACGGCGACGGTCCTGGTGGAGATCGACTGGATCGTCGCTCGCGACACCGTCGTTCGACCCGATATCACGGTTGTATGCGGGCCGGCTCCCGAAGGGCATGTGGAGCAGGTTCCCGGACTCGTTGTCGAAGTTTTGTCGGCATCGACCAGAGCTCGTGATCTCGTCTTCAAGCGGCAGCTTTATGAAGACCAGGAGGTTCCCTGGTATCTGATCGTCGATCCGGATGAGCGCACGATCCAGCTCCTATCCCGCCGCCAGGATGGCCGATACGACGGTCCTACGGTCGCTGCCGACGCCGATCCTGCCACCATCACGCTCTGTCATGACTGCGATATCGTGATCGATCCAGCCAGGATCCTTCGCTGATGGACGCCTGACGGTCGGGGAACGCGGATGGTTCCATGGCGATGGCCCGCTGGAACTGATCGTCAAGCGTTCGGGTGTGGAGCAGGTCGATCCAGGCCGCCGTAGCGAAGTGTTCCGCAAGCCATGTTGACTTCCCGGTCCCAGGCAGACCCAGGAGTCGGGAAAAGTGGCGCGCCATACCGAGCTCCGGCCAACGAGTGGAATCGAAACAGAGGAGAAGGAGCCGGCAGGTGGGCCAAGAGACCCGCTGCTGTCTTCTTCAAATCCTCCATTGCTGATGTAGAAATGGAAGACACCGGCCAGGGATCACACCCGGTACGGATGCTCGTACGGCCCGCGGTAGTCGCGCTTGAGCAAGGTGACCGCGGCGGGATTGCCGGGAATCTGCTCGGTCGCTTCGTCCCACGGCACAACACTGTTTGATTCGTAGGCGATCATCGCGAGCTGCACGGCAGTCGTTGAACGGTGGGCGTCGTCGATCGTGCAGGCGGGCTGTCGGCGGTTCCTGACGCACTCCAGGAAGTTGGCCATGTGCAGCGTGTTCAAGTCGGCGCGGGCTTCGTGCTCCTCCCGCTTCTGGCTCCCGTCCTTCGGGATCACCACCCAGCGATGATCGGTGGCAAAGATCGTTGCCTCTTCGCCATAGAAGAAGATGCCGTTGGAAACGTCGGGGCTGTATTCGGTGGCGCCCCACAGGCGATGCCGCCAAACGAGCGGCAGCGATTCAAACTCAAAGTTGACGGTGAGCGTGTCGGGCGTCGTGATCTTTCCCTTGCAGTGATAGAGACCGCCAGCCGCCGTGATCCGCTCGGGAGCTCCGAGCCCCAGGATCATGCGCACGGCATCGATGTGGTGGATGCCCCAATCGACCAGGTGCCCGTGGCCGGTGGTCTTTTCGAGCCGCCAATGCTTGTGGCCAACCTGAAGACTGTAGGGGATTTTTGGAGCAGGCCCGCACCAGAGATCCCAATCGAGCGACGCCGGCGGCTCTCGGGGCGTGGGGTCCAGGATGCCGGCGCGAAAGTTGATTTGGGCATCCACCTGAACGACCTTCCCGATCTTGCCCGCCCGGATGGCATCGGCGACTTCCGCGTAGGCCCTACTCTGCCGACGCTGAAATCCGACTTGGACAATCCGTTCCGGTTGGCTTTGGACGGCATCGACCAGCGCACGCCCCTCGCGAACGTCATAGGCCAACGGCTTTTCGACATACACGTCGAGGCCGTTTTCAAGACAGGCGAGCAGGTGGAGGGCGTGCCAATGCGGTGGCGAACCGATCACGGCGATATCCAGCTCGGCCTTGTCGAGCATGTCCTGGTAGAGCTTGAACGTCTGCGGCCGTCGGCCCTGGAGTTTCTCGAGCTCGTCGGCGGCTAGGTCGGCATGCTGGCTGTCTACATCGCATACGGCCACGACTTCGACGCCGCCAACCTTGATCGCCGCCTTCGCATCGACCATGCCGTACCAGCCCGTGCCGATCACGCCCATTCGCAGCGATTGTTCACCGGCCCGAGCCCGACCCGGCATCGCGCCGGCAATCGTCAGACTTCCGGCTGCGGCCGCGGCTCCCAAAAACTGACGACGGTTGGCCTGGCTCATGGGTGTGTCTCCTGGCTGTCTTCGTGGCGGGAACGATTCGTTTTGGGACCGATTTTCGACGAAATCGGGCGGTAATCGTACCGCTGTCAATTTGGGGGCATTGACCGCTGCACATTCTAATGGTAAATCTTTGGAAATTCTTTTCGGGGGAAATTCCTGGACCCAGAGCGACAACCATGAAACTGACCATGCGCCTCACCATCTCGAGCCTTGCAATTCCGGTATTCGCCGTACTGCTCTGGTCCGCAGGCCTTCTCGCGGCCGACGTCGACGGCAAACCTTCCGCCGACACCATCGTGTATCACGGAGGTCAGGGACGTGTTCATGTGGAAGGTTGCCGGCGGTTGACGAAGGATCCGGCCGAGCTGGCGAAGATGAAGAAGATGACCCTGGCCGAGGCTGAGGCCCAGGGCCTGCCGCTATGTTCACGGTGCCCTGGTAGCACCACGCCGGGGAAAGGGAATCCACAAGGACAACCAAGTGACCCCGGGCAGCCAGGGCAAAAAGGGAAGCTGGACTCCTGGGTCAATCCCGCCCCCGCCGAAGTCACGCAAGAGGATTTTGTTCCCAGCCCCTTCGCACCGCTCATTTCGATGGGCTCTGACGGAAAACTCGTCTACCGCGCCTATTCCGAAAAGGGCGACAAGCTCATGGACTGGTCGCACTGCGGCTATAAGAACAGCAGTGTGCCTCTTCCAAACGTGCCGGTCGCTGTGACACTCGAGCCTCTCGACGGCGAGGCAAAACAGGTCGGCAAGCTGGCCTATCCCATGGGGCCAGACAGCCAAAAGCGCATCCAGGAGGCCATCGATAAGGTCGCGGCAAAGGCCCCCGGCACCGATGGTAGCCGTGGTGCGGTGCTCTTAAAGAAAGGCACCTATTACCTGAACGGCCCTTTGACCGTTCGTTCTGGCGTGGTCTTGCGGGGCGAAGGTGACGGCGACGACGGAACAATCTTGATCATGCGGAGCACGAAAGGTGGAGGCAATGCCATCACCCTTGGCGACGGTGGGGCGGTGGCACCGATCGACGGCCAGGCCGCGGTTCGGATCATGGACGCCTATGTTCCTTCCGGCAGTCTCACGCTTGCTTTGGAAAGCGCGGGGCAGTTCAAGGCAGGTGACTTTGTCCATGTCAAAAAGACCGTCAACCAAGCCTGGATCGATCTTCTTGGAATGGGTGAGCGGCTCCGGCACATTCGTGGCGGGAAGGAAGGCGAGAAAAAGAAACCGTGGAAGCCGGAGGCCTATCAGATTAGTCATCTCCGCCGCATCGAGTCGATCGCCGGCAACACGATCACGCTCGATGCCATTCTGCCCCAATCGTTTGACCAGGAGCATGGCGGAGGAGCTGTTTCCAAGGTGAGCGTGGATGCTCTGGGCACACATGCTGGTATCGAGTCGCTCCAGATCGTTTCCAACTACGATACGACCGTCAAGGATACGGGGAAGGATGCGAACTTCTTCAATTTCACCAACGGCATCGCCATCAAGGGCACTCAAGACAGTTGGGTGCAGAACTGCACGATCAAGCATGTAAGCCTTGCCGGGGTGAGCATCGAGGCGAACACGCGGCAGATCACGGTCCGTGACTGCAAGAGCGTGGCACCTGTCGGGCCGAACCGAGGCGGGCTTCGCTACGCGTTCAAGATCGGCGGTGGCACGCTCCACCTGTTCTACAACTGCTACTCCGAAGACGGGCGGCATGATTTCGCGATCGGCTCACGGGAAACCGGCCCGTTTGCCTTCGTCAAATGCACGGCCATACGCGGCGGCCAATCCGAACCGCATCACCGGTGGTCTACCGGCGCCCTGTATGACAACGTGATCACCAAGGACGGAACCGTCGCCGCCATCAACCGCGGCGACTCAGGCTCCGGGCACGGCTGGGCCGCGGCCAACACGATGTTCTGGAACTGTGACGCGAAGAGCGTCGTTGTCATGGACCCCGAGACCGAAGGCGAAAACAATTTTGCCATCGGGTATCGCGGCACGTTCGACCCAGAAACTGGCTCCCAGGCCCTGTTCTACGCCAACAACCGAGCGGGCTCCTGGGGCACGCCCCAGGAGGGCAAGTTCTACGGCTACGCCCTGATGGGTAGCGGCCACATCGAAAGCCCGAACGGCCCAGTGAAGCCAGACAGCCTCTTCGAGCAGCAGCTCATCGACCGGATCGGGAAGGACAGGGCCGCGAAGGTTTTGAAGAACTAGTCGATCGTCGGGAATCCCTCCATCCGTTCCTGGGGCGTTTTTGGCTGAACGCGGCGGTCGGTCGAATAAAAGCCCCTCACGACCAGTGAGGGGATCGCGGCTCGGTTGGCTTTCAAAACCCGCACCGGGGCAAGGCGCCAAACGTTTCGCTACTCCACGGCTGATCGCCGTGGGCTTGTATGCCCCGAGACTCGGACCGGCCCGCGAAAAGACCCCTTTTTGCGACCTGGCCGCGTCCGTAAAAAACTTGGAAAAAGCCCTTGAACCACGTCCGTGAACTCCTTAAGATTTTGTGAGAAGTGGGGGAGCGTGGCCTGCAGAACGCCCTCAATCAGCAGATACCACTTCAAACCATATTTTCGATGACCAGCCCTTTTTAACCATTGTTCTTTCTTCTAACGGGAGGCGCTCTCGTGATTCGCGCAATCAAACTCACCACCACGATCACCGCCGGCGTCGTGCTCCTCTGGGCCTCGTCCGCAGTGGCCGTGCCCATTACGACGATCTTTGGGAGTGATAACGCTGGCTATGGCGGCTTCACCACTGGAGCCACGGTGCCTACGACCACCCCTGCCCCAGCATGGACGCTCGGAACCCAAGGGGCAATTTTCACAAATGCCCCAACCGATCCAGCACCAAATCCTGATACCGGCCAAGTGAACTCAAGCCTTCTCAGAGAGTTCATCTTGGACCGGACTGCCGGCAACTCCTACACCATCACGGGTGTGGTGGACTGGACCAGCAGCTACGCCAATGACAACAATCGCTTGGGTATTTCCCTTTTTGCGACATCCGCTGCGCTCGCGGGCATTGATACAGGCTTGAGCTTGCAAGCCAATATTGGAGCGGCAACGAACAACCTCATTATCCGTCAGGGAGTGAACGGTACGTCTACCTCAAGTGCAACCATAAGCATTCCAAGAGCAAATTTGATCGGCCAGACTCTCGTCTATACCGCGACCATCGACTTTGTCGGATCTGATATAGACATTGGTTTCACGCTCGCTGCGCCTGATCTTTCTTACTCGCAGACAATCAATGCAACAGTAGCTGCCGCAAGTTACACGGGGGACCACTTCGGCTTCGGCTCTCGTGGTCGGGTTCGGGATGGGAATGCTGATTTCATCTACGAAGCCCAAAGCTTCGCGGTCGTCCCAGAGCCTTCCACCGTGCTCTTGCTGAGCGCTGCCGGGCTTGGAGGCTTGGCCCTTCTCCGCCGTCGCTGCCGGAAATAAACACGCGGTACTTTCCGCCGATGATGCCTTTCCCCTTGGGCGATCCCGCGGGCGATCAGGTCTAACGGGAGCGTATCTCGATGTCGAACTGCGCGACTTCTCCTGCCACGACCTCCACGCTCAAGCCCGAGGTGAGATGATCAGCGTACTTTGCGGGAAGCAACTGCTTGGGGACCTCGTCCTCGGCAACGCTAGCCGCTTCGTCAACCTTTGAAACGCCGATTCTGTGGGAGCCAACGGAAACTCCGTCGTTTCCTGCCCCGGTCTCGCGAAGGGAAAACCTGCCGTTGGCGTCCGTCTTGGCCCTCGCCCCGAGACCACGATCTGGAACGGAAAACACCTGGGCTCCCGCAAGAGGCTTGCCGTCAAGCGTGACAACACCTTCCACTCGCCCTGTTTGCTTCGGTTGGCACCCGCACAGGCACGAGCACACAACGAGAATTGCAAGGAAGCTGGAATAGTGTTTCACGTGTGCCACTCGAGAATTGCTCCGTTGGAGCCAACCGATCTATTCGAGCGTGAATAGCTCGCGTCCGTTGCGGGTTGACAGGGCAATCAGGGAAACCACATCGATGTTTTCAGCGAGAAACCTGACTGATCCGTCACCAAGAGCGATATTGGCTCCTCCTCCATGCCGACTGCCAAGACTGGTCTGGCTGTTATTGAAAGGCGACCCGTCGTTTCGGTCAGCAAGTCGCATCGGGTACCTGACCAGTTCTCCGTTGTAAATTCCGTTGTTGTTGTAATTCAAATTTGTGGTGCCAACGATCCACGCTCTGCTTGGTCCACAATCCCACGACTGCTCACCGATCAGCATGGTGTTCGATGAACCATCGAGAATCGAGGCAAAGCCAATTTTTCTGTTCCAAAGCTGAAGAATGCCTGTCAAGTATTCGGCAGCCACACCGGTCTCCCCACCACCCACAATTCCAGCGTAATGGGCCCGAAGAGGAGAGGACGATATCGAACTGTTGGTGCCCGTGGCGGAATCCTGAAGCGGAAGGCTGTTGCCAGTTGTCGGGCACTGGAACATCGAAATCGGAGTTTCTCTCGCGACAAGGTTGTTGGCATGGCTCCAGGCTTGTGCCTGATCGATGAGGTTGAAAGCGTTCGCCTGCTCGATATAGGGAAGCACCTGGCCCAGATAACTGATTGCTGTTCCTTCGCCCGCATACGACGGGAAGAACCGGTGAGCATCCACGTGAAGATGACACGCTGTAGCAATCTGCCTGAGGTTGTTGGCGCACTGCATGCGCCGAGCCGACTCACGGGCAGCCTGCACCGCGGGCACGAGCAGGGCGACGAGCGCCGCGATGATCGC
>JBGTKO010000329.1:0-12503 GCA_041744595.1 Pirellulales bacterium | reverse complement strand
GCTCGCTACTGTGGGGCGAGGGTGCGGCCTCGCCAGGTCGTTTGGAGGCCGAGGGTCTTGCGGGCAAGTGCGACCCACTGAATCACAAGAAAAACCGTGACACCGAGCGGGTGTACCATCGCGCTCGAAAAACTCTGCTGGAACCGGATCGCATCAACGATCCGCGGGAAGTACGAGACCGCGACCGCTGCCAATGCAACAGCAGGGCCACCTGTCGGCCAACCTGCAAAACCGGTCGCGAAACCGATGCCGGCCACGACCACGGGCATGACCGAGCCGCCACCGAGCAGAATGGTAAACGGCAGAATCGTCGCGGGCGACCCGATCCCTTCCGTGGCATTTTTCGAGAGCCCACGGCAAACGTCTTGGCTCGTCGTATACATTCGGCATGACGCGATCTCTGTCGCATCGAAAATGTCGGTCCTGAGCCCGGCGCGGCGGAAGGCGCGGGGGAGTTTCACGCCATCATGCAGCGAGGCCCGAATGGCCGCGTGCCCCCCTGCTCGCTCGTAGTCTGCCCGGCGAGTGACAAAAAGCTGCCCACACCCAGCAGCCAGGCTTGGCGAGTTGACCTGGCGAGCGCGGTCGAGCGGCAGATAGCCCACGAGCACGTAGTTGATGAGCGGCAGGAGAAGCCAGTCGAGCACGGCCGTTGTTTCTTGCCGTGGGAACCCACTCGCAAGCACCACCCGTTCGTTCTCCAGAAATGCGACCGCCCGCGCCATTGCATCTCGCTTGACCCGCACATCAACATCCAAAAACACCCAGGTATCATGCTCTGCTACCTGCGAGAGTTGCCAACAGGCATGCTGCTTGCCGCACCAGCCATCAGGGAGCGGCCGCCCCGAAAGAAGCTGCACGCGGCTGTCGGCCTCGGCGTATCGCGAGACGATTTCGGCTGTGCCGTCGTTGCTTGCGTCATCAAGCACCACAAGCTCGAGATCAACGCCTGTGCTCGCGAGAACCTCGTCAATGAGCCGACCGATTGCCGATGCTTCATTGCGAGCCGGCACCAGCACCGACACCTTTGGCGTTGGCCCGACAGCCGCCGGTGGCGGCGGCCTGAAGAGTCTGAGATTCGTGAACGTGAGGAATGCCGGGATGGCTGCCAGGACAAGCCCCACCCACGCCATGACCAAGAGGACCGTTGGCGTCACTCGGTGCCTCCTGCATCGCCGCCGTGCGAGGGATCGAACTGACGCCCCCGCAACCAGGCGCCGATCCTTCGGACTGTGTCATACACAGGATTCACGCCCGCCTTGCCAGAAAGGAGCGTCGTGAAACAGGCTGGGTCGCGGGCAAGCACCGCGGTCGCGAGCCGATCCTGCGTCGCGGCGAGCTCGGCTGCAAGCACGTCGGTCCATTCATCGGCCGAGCGGCCAGTCGCGTCGGCAATCCGCATCGGTGTTCCAAAAGCCGCCACGGTCTCTGGAAGCCGCTCTGTCCAAAACGGGTACTCGAGGGCCAGCGGCACGACGATACCACGATCGGCTGCGGCCACAGCATGGCCCACGCCCGGCCGCATCTTCACGGGTCGCTCCCGCGGATCCGCAAACTCACCCTGGGCAGTAATCCAAAAGATCACGTCGCTGCGAGACAATGCCGCGCGTGCCATTCGGAGGAACGTAGCCGACCCCTTCCAGGTGCCGGGCTCGATCGGAATGAACCCGATCCGCTCGAGGAACTTGTATTTTCCGAGCGCCGCCGCATCGATTGGCCCATAGCTCATGCGTCCAGGGTAGGCTCGCTCCCCGAGATAGAGAAACACGAGCGGATCCCACCACCCCGGATGGTTCGTGTAAACGAGCAGCGGCTCATCGCCGATATCGGGGAACCCGCCCCCGCCGTTCTCCTCGGCGAGCACCCTTACCGCATGAAAGTGTTTTCGGAGATACCGCCGCACATACGCCATGAACCACCGATTGAGCCCATGCGAAAAAGGCGGCAGTTCATTCCGAGCCGCTCCTCGTTCTCCGATGTTCATGCCGGGAGCCTACCACGCCTCATGCGGAACACCTGTTGGTAAAGCTCCTTGGAGAACATTGGGCCAATCTCATGTGGAAGGAACAATACTCACACACGAATTCAGCCACAGAACCGTCGGAAGAACGTCTCCATTTTGCCGTGATTGCAACAATCGTTTCCGCTTCGGGGCTGCCCGTGCCATGTCGCCGGCGTAGAAAACCGAGCGGAGCCCGGAAGGCGAAGCGAGGTTTTCTCCGAGTGAGCGAAGGGCACGAGGCCCGTAGCGAACGTCCGGCGACATGGCACGGGCAGCCCCGAGCCGCGTGAGAAGTCAAATCCGCGAAGCGAATGCGGGGCACGAACCCCGCCGACCTGGCTAGACAGCGACGGCTGCGGTGGGGCGGGCGCGGGGCACGAGTTTGTCTTGGTCGATGCAGTCGGCGGCGATCCAGCCCGACATGAGCACCATCGGCATGCCTGGCCCAGGGTGGGCCGAACCACCGGCAAGATAGAGACCTTCGATGTCGGGGGATCGGTTCGCCGGCTTGAAGGCGCCGAGGAACTTGCCGTGACTTGCTAACCCATAGATCGCGCCGTCGAGCACGTGGTAGCGGTCGTGGATATCCTGCGGCGTGAGGGCGCGTTCAACGACGATGTGCCGCTCGAGATCCCGCATGCCGGCCGTGTCTTCCAGCTTGCGGACGATCCGACGCCGATAGTCAGGGAGCATCCGCGACCAGTCGTGATGCGACCGCAGGTACGGCGTGTGCACGAGCACGTAAAGGGCTTCGCCGCCGGGCGGCGCGACCTCCGGCTCCGTCACCGCTGGGGCGCAGACGTAACACGTCGGATCGGCAGCGGGTTCGCCGCGTCGGTAGATCGATTCGAACTCCTCGTGGGGGTCTTCCGAGAACACAAAATTGTGGTGAAGAAGCTGCTCGTAGCGACGGTCGAGGCCGAGGTAGAGCACCACGCCAGAGCATGCCGGCTCGTACTTCCGGCGATTCAGAAACCGCCGACGAGGCTGGCCATTGACAAGCTCGCGGTGCGTGCGAACCGAGTCGGAATTGCTCACAACGGCCGCCGCGGGAATCGTCTCGCCGGAGGCCGTTTCGACGCCGCGAACGCGACCGTTTTCGACAACGATGTGACTCACCGGACAGTTCGTCCGAATCTCGACGCCGAGGTCGACCGCGAGATTGGCCAAGGCACGCGGAACGGCGCCGGTGCCGCCTCGCGGGTACCACACACCGTCCTGGGCTTGCATGTGAGCAATCCCACAGAGGACCGCGGGCGAGTTTTCAGGGCAGCTGCCGACGTACTGCGTGAAGTGGTCGAGCATCTGTGCGGCTCGCTCGTCGGGCACGAACGACCGCACCGTTCCGGCGACGCTGCGACCCATCCGCATGCCAAGCACGTCCTTCAGCATGCCAAGCGACAGGCTGTTCTTGGGGTCGAACATGTCTCGCATGCCCCCCACGCTCCGCCAAAAGAAGAAATCGTCGGAGATCCGATGGAGCCGCTTGGCAAGCTCCATGAATCGGGCGTAGCCAGCAGCAGCACCACTGCCCGGCGCAAACGCATCAAGTGTGGCCTGCATCGTCGGGACGCCGGCGTGGAGATCGAGCGTGGTGCCGTCTGTGAAAAAGCTTCGCCACTGCGGGTCGAGCGGCACGAGGTCGAGCGATGTTTCCAGATCCCGGCCGGCCTCGGCCCAAATCCTCCGGAGCACGCCAGGGATCGTCAGGATCGTGGGACCCATGTCGAAGCGGTAGCCACCCTCTTCGAGAACAGCCGCCTTGCCACCGACCCATGCGTTCTTGTCGCAGAGCGTGACGGAATAGCCACGGGCAGCAAGCGTGCAGGCAGCCGCGAGGCCTCCAAGACCTCCGCCGATCACCACCACCCGCTCCGCATCCTGCGGCTTTCGAACCATCACGTCACCTCGTTCCTTCGTCAAACCTTTGAATAGCAACCTCCCATCACACCGCTGCAGGAGTTTTCTCTTGCGCCACCGGCCGCCGAACTCTCCGCCGCCGTGCGGGCTGTCTCTTCACTTCCAAGTCGTCGAGCAAAAGCCCCGCGGTGATGCGGGCCGATGAGTAGATCACCGGCAATCCGCTGCCGGGATGCGTGCCACCACCGACAAGGTACATCTGCTCTATATCCTCAAAACGGTTGTGGGGCCGCATGTGGAGCATCTGCCCGAGGTCGTGCGAGAGATTGAACGTGGCGCCACGATAGATTTCGTAGCCGTCCTGCCAGTCGTCTGGCGTGAGCATCTTTTCATAGCGGATTCGGCCACGGACGCCGTGAATCCCGATCCGTTCCATCTGATCGAGCGCTACCTCGCGATACCGAGGAGCCTCCCGACGCCAGTCCACGTTTGGATGCCGGTGGGTGACCGGTATTAAAAGATAAAGCGTGGTCATGCCCGGCGGCGCGAGCGTCGAGTCCGTCACGCAGGCGTTCTGAACATACATCGAAGGATCGGCCGAGAGGACATGCCGCTGCTCGATGTCGGCAAGGTTTTGCCGGTAGTCTTCCGAGAGATAGATCGTGTGGTGAGAGACGTCGTCGTAGCGGCCTTCGATACCGAGGTAGAGCATGAACGTCGAGCATGAGAACCGCCGCGAGGCGATCCTGCGGTCGTTCCACCGGCGTCGGATCGCGTCGGGGACAAGCCTCGTCATGGTGCGGGCAAAGTCGGCGTTGACCACCGTCGCATCGGCCTCGTAGCGATCCCGTGAGGTCCGTGCGGCGGTGATCCGTCTTCCTTCAAACTCGAGCGACTCGACGGGCTCCCTGTAGTGGATCTCGACGCCCATGTCGGTCGCAATCCTCGCCATCGCCTCCGACACGGCGCCGCAGCCACCGATCGGGTGATAGACGCCATGCTCGTACTCAAGGAACGAGAGGATGGAGAAGAGACTCGGGCACCGGAAGGGGGACATGCCCAGGTACTTCGACTGAAACGTGAAGGCCAGCCGGATTCGCTCATCGCTGAAAAACCTGCCGAGCTCTGAGTCGAGGCTCCGCCACGGCTTGAGGAGCGGCATCAGCTTGAGCAGGTCGGGGCTTGCGAGATCACGCCACGACTCAAAGGGCTGTTCAAGGAACGGGGCGAAGCGGGCGAACTTCTTCCGGGTCGACTCCATGAATCGCGTGAAGGCTCCCCGATCGGCCGGCGATACCTTTGCAACCGCTTCCTCCATGCGGGCGATGTCGGGCGTGGCCAACAGCTCTCCGCCCGATCCGAAGACAAGGCGGTACTGCGGGTCGAGGCGGACCATATCCACCTCCCGCAGGAGATCACGGCCGCAGGCTGTGAATATCTCCTCGAGAACTCGTGGATAAAGGAAGAATGTCGGCCCGAGGTCGAACCGAAAACCTTCCGGAGTCGTGATCGAGCTGGTTCGCCCACCTGGCACGCCGAGCCGCTCGAGCACCCGAACGCGAACGCCAGCGTTCGCCAGAAGCATGGCACAGGCAAGCCCGCCTGGCCCAGCTCCGATGATGTTGACCTTCCGCGACATTCCGCAGCGTTCCGCCGCCAACGCGGCGCCGCGAACGATTCACGGGGCCGCTGAACACAGGCGTACTATAGAAGGCACCCCCGTTCGGACAACAAATGCAGCGGCCTTGATCGGATCAAAACGCGATCAATACGGCATGTAGTAGGCGGATCGCACAGGCCTGAGTGCCCCGAAGGCTCCGCGGCGGTAGAGCGGCGCGTAGTACGCCGCAGGCGCGTAATAGGCCGTCACGGGTGTCACGACAGGCGAGTAGGCCACCGTCGGGGCATAGTTGACGACAGTGGGCGCGTAGTACGACGTCACGGGCATCGGGGCGTAGGCTGGTGCATAGTTGGATGTCACCGCAATGGCCGACGGCGATGCCATCATGGGGGGCGAGAACGCGGTGACTGCCGCGTAGTTTCCAGCCGGCGTGTAGTTTGCAACATACGCAGGAGCCATGACCGGCGCGGCATACACAGGGGCCGCGACCATGGGTCGAAAGGTTTGGTAGTAGACCTGGGCCTCGGCGGTCGTCGCGACAGAGGCAATCACCACAGCGGCCGAAGCCACGAGCATGCGGAATGTGTTCATCGCGTCCCTTCCTAGTGAGCGGTCGGTCGCGACACTGCGGAACGGGCGAAGCCCTTCCGAAGCCTGACCGGAATAGAGAGAGAATACGCTCGCTTGGCAGACTCTTCAAACCGCCGGTACAGTCTGCCATCTTCGTTGAAAATCGAATGGCGACACGGCGGCCTGAGGCCGGCCCGCCGGAGCCGTCAGCACCCCCCCCTCTATAGCGGACACTTTGGACGCCCCATCCTCCGTCGATTCTCCCCCGGCCAGCCGGCCCCAGGGTGGTTTTCCGGTCCTTCTGGCCGTCCGCGTCCTCACGGTCGCCAACGACAACCTGGCCCGCTGGCTGGTCATCGGTCTAGGTAAACGGGCTGCCGCGCTGGGCGGCACCGCACCGGCAGCAGTCCTCGCCATTGGCACGGTGGTCTACGTCCTGCCTTTCATTCTGTTTGCCTGGCTTGCCGGCTGGCTGGCAGACAGGTTTGCAAAACGGTCGATCGTGATCGGTGGCAAGTTCGCCGAGATCTTGATCGCGGTCGTGACGGCGGGCATCGTCGGCTGGGGAGCTGCATCGGGCGGTGTGGTCGCTGGCATGCCGATCGGACTCTGGCTCTTGCTTGGGGCAATCGGACTCTTTGCCATCCAAACCACGATCCTGAATCCGAGCCTCCTCGGCACGATTGCCGAGACGGTTCCGAAAGCCAGGCTCTCCGCATCCAACGGCATCTTCGCGATGGTTTCATTGGCTGCCACGCTGATCGGGATGGCCGGAGGCAACTGGCTCGCTGATGCAACCTGGCTCACACCGGAGCCTGACCCCACCCATCCGCTGCCAGCGTGGTTGGCCGACGTGCCATTGGGTTACGTCGTTCCAGCAGCCGCAATCCTTGTGGGCGTTGCCGTCGTTGGGTGGCTCGCCTCACTCATGCTGCCGCGTGTTCCGGCTGCCAACCAGCGGGCTCCATTTCCACGAAACGCCCTCGCGGCGACATTCCGCAACATCAAAGTTCTGCTGGCCGCACCAAAACTCGCCGGAGCTGCGGCCGGGATCGTGTTCTTTTGGGGAATCGCTGCCGTCGCCCAACTCAATGTAGATCAGTACGCGTTCGAGAGCGGGGCCACGACCCAGGGCGAAATCGTGCCCCTGCTGCTCGCCCTTGTCTGCGGGATCGGCGTCGGCAGCCTCATCGCTGGTCGATTCTCAAAGCATGGCATCGATCCCGGCTCCAAGGTCGATCTCGGATTCGTGCCAGCCGGTGGTCTCATCATGACCGTGGCCTGCGGAGCACTCTCCCTTTCATCGACCGACATCTTCGGCCGTGAGGCGGCAAGCAGCCTACGGCTTGTCTCGCCTGTTGTATGGCTGGCCTTGCTCGGGATCGGCGCCGGGATGTTTGACGTGCCGCTCGAGGCCTATCTTCAGGAGCAAAGCCCGCCCAAGCGACGCGGCACGATCCTGGCCTCTACGAATCTCCTTGTGTTTACCGGAATGCTCGTCGCATCGATCGCCTACTACGTTTTGCGGGTGCCGGTAGGCGAAGCAGCCGCGCCGCTGGTCTCGGCCCGCGGCGTCTTCGGTCTCTTTGCCCTGCTGTCGATCATCGCGACGGCTGTGGCCGTCTGGGCCGCACCGCGGGCGAGCTTGCGGTGGTTCGTGAGGGCGATCGTGTCGGCGATCTGGCGATTCCAAACGAGCGAAGAGGACCGCGTGCCGCAGCGCGGGCCGCTTCTCATCGTGGCCAACCACCTCTCATGGCTCGACGGCTTTTTGCTTCCGCTTGCAACGCCAAGGCCCGTGCGGATGGTTGTTTACGGCCCCAACATCCAAGGTCGGTTCCTCAACATGCTCGCCGATCAGTGGCGGTTCATCCTTTTTGATCCGAAACCCAAGTCAATCGGCCGAGCGCTCAGGTCGATCCAAGGAGGGCTCGCCGACGGCGACTGCGTCGGCATCTTCTGCGAGGGAGGGATCTCGCGGACCGGACAGATTCTGGGTTTCAAACGCGGCCTCGAGTGGCTCCTCGAACGGGTCGAGTCGCCGATCCTGCCTGCTTCGATCGACGGCATGTGGGGCAGCCTGCTCTCATACTCTGAGGGCCGCTACTTCACCAAGTGGCCCCGCGGTTTTCGTCGCACACTCACGCTCACGTTTGGCACACCGCTTCCCGTGGGTACGCCGACTGACCTGGCCCGTCTCGCGCTTCAAGAGCTCACGGCCACGGTCGTCCGCAAACGCATGGCCATGCGGCGGGCACCGCGGTCATTCGTTGGCGACTGGGCCGCCGCCTGCGCCGAGGCCGAGGCATTTGACGGGGCCTGCCTCCTGCGGCGAACCGACCGGCTTCTCGCATCGCTTGCACCGGGCGATCCACTTCATGCGACACTTGGAACGCACGGGAAACGGCTTCTCGGCATCGCTACGACGTTGTGTTCCGCTGACACCGCCGCCACTGACATCGCTCGGGAGCTTCTTGCCACGAAGACAACAGTTTGGCTCGCTCGGGTCGATCAGGTTGAGACCGTTGCCAAGGAGTCGCCCCTGAATCAAAACCTCTCGCCGCACCTCGCCGCGGTCGTCATGCCGATTGCTGTCGCCGCGGACCTCGCGTGGGCCCGCCACGCTGCCGAGCGATTCCGCGAAGCCCACGGCGTGGAGCCCGTCGTTGCATACTGCCCTCGTGAGGCGGGCTGCCTCGTCGCGATGAACACACCGCCTGCCCGTGCCGCGGGCGACTTCGAAGTCACATCAAAACCCGACACACTCGGTCGCGTCCTCAATGGCAGCGTCGTCTGGCCACGTGCCACCGTGCGACCGCCTCTCGGGCTGCCGAGCTTCGCTTCGAGTGGCATACCCGACGACACCGAATCCACGCTCGTGATCTCTGCCATGCTCCCCTGCTCTGCCACGTCCTCCCTCGGCGCCCGTCTTCTCGCCGATACCCTCGACGTCGATAAAGAAGGATTTTTGGTGCCTCGGCAAGCCTGATTCGGGAAACAAGAAGCCGTCAAATCCCCATCAATCTTGGTGGCGTGACCCCGGCGCGATATGATGCGTGTCTACGCACCCCTAGCTCAATTGGATAGAGCATCGGTCTACGGAACCGAAGGTTGCTGGTTCGAGCCCAGCGGGGTGTAGTTCGGTTGATGGCCTGGCTGGAGGCCAAGGCTACTTCCGGCCGGAAGGCTGGCGCGAGGGCACGGGCAATCCCGAGCCGTCCCACTCGGTTGGAGGACAGGACCAAACGCACTCAAAGCGACTGGTCTTGGGCGTTTCCACTGGCGACGCTACGCTCCGCGTATGGAACGGGCGTCCACCACTCTCCGCGTTGCCGGATTTGACCCTGGGCTCAATACGACCGGCTACGGGATTGTAGAGTGCCACGGGGCAACGGTGCGGCTGGTCGAGGCGGGCACCGTGCGATCAAGGGGCGAGTCGCTCGAGGATCGCCTCATGTCAATTCACTCGGGCGTTTGCGAAGTACTTGAAGCCTTTGCGCCGTCCGCAATGGCGATCGAGCAGGTCTTCGCGCATGCCAAGTTTCCGAAGGCGGCGATCCTGCTGGGCCACGCCCGCGGCGTTATTTGTCTTGCCGGAGCCCAGGCCGGATTGGCGGTCAACCACTACCTCCCCAACCGCGTGAAAAGCGTGCTCACCGGCAGCGGTCACGCCGGCAAGGAACAGATCCAAGCCGCAGTACAACGGGAACTTGGCCTCGCCACGCGGCCCGAACCCGCCGACGCGGCCGATGCACTGGCCGTTGCCCTCGCCGACTGGCACCTCAGGCTGCGGCCACTTTTCTTCGGCACCGGCACCCAGCGAATCAGGAGCAGCCGAGCATGATCACACGACTCTCCGGAACACTCGAACGGGTTGAGATGACGGCCATCGAAGTGGCGGTAGGCCCTGTTGTTCACGAGGTGCTCGTCACCGAGCTCGTCCGGCGGAGCCTCCAGGGAAAGATCGGCCAGCCGGTCGTGCTCCACACGCTTGAATACCTCGAAGGCAATCCGACGCGCGGCAACCTCGTGCCACGCATCGTGGGTTTTCTCTCCGAGGTCGAGCGAGAGTTTTTTGAGCTGATCTGCGAGGTCGATGGCGTCGGTGTCCGCAAGGCACTGCGGGCCATCGTGCGGCCCGTCGGCGAAATCGCGTCTGCCATCGAGGAGCAGGATGCCAAGAGCCTCTCGGGGCTCCCCGGCATCGGTGCCTCCACGGCCGAGCGTATGATCGCCAAGCTGCGTCGACGGATGCCAAAGTTTGCCCTGCTGGTGGCTCGTGAGACTCCGGGTGAAGCAGGCGGCGTGGCCGACGTGCTCACCGAAACGTTTGAAGTGCTCCGGTCGCTCGGCCACTCTGAATCCGACGCCCGCCGCCTCGTCGAGGCACTCCGGGAGGAGAAAAAGAAGCCCAAAGATGTGCAAGAGGCTCTCGAAGTCATCTACCGGCAGATGCACAAGCCAAGGTGATGCGATGGTGCCGTATTGACCCGGTGTCGGAGACACCGGGCTCCTGGGGAAGCATCCGCTTGCGAATACGGCTTCCGCTCGGGGTTGCCCGTGCCATGGAGCCGGCGTAGGAGGCTTGAGCCGCTATTGATCCGCGAAGCGGATCAATGCTGAGCCTGCCGAGGCATCCATGCCCTCAGCTGACTCATGCTCGGCGGGGGCAGCCCCGAGCCGCGGTGGACTCCAAGTCCCATGAAGTGGAAATCGGACTCGCCCAACAACCCGCCGTCCCCACGCTGGCGCGAGGGGCTTCTATGAGGCCAAAATCCTGAGTTCGGTAGACTTGGCAGCCCTTCAGAGAAAGCGATCATGGAATCATTCCGTCAGCCGTCGATTCAGGGTCCAGCGGAGCCGCTGCCGGAGGATCGTGCGCTGCGGCCGCAGCGGATGTCGGAGATGGTCGGTCAGCGAGCCGTGTATGAGCGGCTCGAAATCGCGATCGATGCGGCACGGAAGCGGGGTGAGTCGCTCGGCCACATTCTTTTGGACGGGCCACCAGGCCTCGGCAAGACGACGTTTGCCACGTGCATCCCGAACGAACTGGGCGTGAGCATCCAGATCGCCAGCGGCGCGGCGCTCGCTGCGCCCAAGGACCTCCTGCCCTATCTCACCAACGCCTCCGAAGGATCGGTGCTGTTTATTGATGAGATCCATAGGCTTCCAATCGCGGTCGAGGAGTTTCTCTATCCGGCGATGGAAGATTTTCGGATCGACATCACGCTCGGTGACGGCGTGGCCGCCCGCACACTCAACATGCCGCTCAAGCCGTTCACGCTCGTGGGGGCGACCACGCGGTCGGGGCTCCTTTCAGCGCCGCTTCGAGATCGGTTCGTGATCCGGGAGCACCTCGATTACTACTCGCCCGAAGAGCTTGCCGAAATCGTCCGCCGTTCAGCCAAAAAACTCTCCATGCCAATGGACGATGCGACAGCCGATGAGGTTGCCCGTCGCAGCCGTGGGACGCCGCGGCTGGCCAACAACCGGCTGCGGTGGATCCGCGATTATTCAACGAGCCGTGCCGACGGCCGGCTGGATGTCGAGATTGCTCGCGTGGCCCTCGCCATGCAGGGAATCGACGAGATGGGCCTCGACGGCTTCGACCGGAAGTACCTCGATACAATCCAGCGGGTTTTTGCCGGCGGGCCGGTTGGAATCGAGGCGATCGCCCACACGATGAGCTCCGCCCCCGATACGCTCGAAGACGATGTCGAGCCTTTTCTTTTGCGATGCGAGCTCGTGATTCGGACGCCACGGGGCCGAAAGCTCACCCCCAAGGGCGAGGAGCATCTGGGAGCCACGCCTGCGAGCAGAGGCAGGCTTTTTTGATGGCCGTTTGACCCTCCGCCATCGGGAACGCTATTCTTCCAGGCTCCCCTCAGGTAATTCCATGGCTGTTCCCAAGCGACGTCAGTCGAACCAAAAGACCCGCTCCCGCCGGGCCCACGATTTTCTCACGCCCCGCCAGTTGACGTTCTGCCCGACCTGCGGCAAGGCCGTGCCGACGCACCGCGTGTGCGGGGGCTGCGGCCATTACATGGGCAAGCCCGTCGTCAAGACTGAGGAATAGTCCGTTGGCGAAGGCTCCCACGGGTGGTGGCCTGACGGCGATCCTATTCCCTGGTCAGGGTGCGCAGTCCGTCGGCATGGCGGGCGACTGGGCTGACGAGCATCCAGCGGCTGCCGAGTTGTTTGTTCGTGGCTCGGACATCCTCGGCTTCGACCTCTTGGCCGTCTGCCGCAGCGGCCCTGCCGAGCGGCTTAATACCACCGCGGTCAGTCAGCCGGCGATCCTCGTGACGAGCCTTGCGGCGCTCGAGGTGCAGCAGGCTCGCGACCCGGCGCCGCTCGATGCGGCGACCGTGACGGCTGGTCTTTCGCTCGGCGAGTACACGGCCCTCGTCTTCTCAGGCGCTCTTGGTTTCGAGGACGCCGTGCGGGTCG
>JBGTKO010000328.1:0-9089 GCA_041744595.1 Pirellulales bacterium | reverse complement strand
GTGGCGCAGGCGAAGAAGGAAGGGGCGACCGTCGTCATTCTCGACACGGCCGGCCGACTCGCGATCGACGAGGAGCTCATGCAGGAGCTTTCCAAGATCGATCGCAGTGTCGGCCCCGACCAGGCGTATCTCGTCGTCGATGCCATGACGGGCCAAGACGCGGTCACGAGCGCCAAGGCGTTCAACGAGGCGCTCGAGCTTGACGGCGTCATCATGACGAAGCTCGACGGCGATGCCCGCGGTGGCGCCGCGCTGTCGGTCAAAAGCGTGGCGGGAGTGCCGATCAAGTTCATCGGCACCGGCGAGCAGATCGAGGCTCTCGAGGATTTTCATGCCGAGCGGATGGCCGGTCGGATTCTCGGCATGGGCGATGTCTTGTCGCTCGTCGAGGAGGCCCAAAGAAAATTTGACCAGGACGAGATGCAACTTCAGGAGGAGCGACTGAAGGCGGGCGAGTTCACGCTCGATGATTTCAGAAAGATGCTCTCGCAGACCCGCAGGCTCGGGCCCCTCGGCAAAGTGCTCGGCATGATTCCCGGCATGGGAGGCATGCAGGAGATGCTCGGAGGCGCCGACCTCGAGAAGGACATGAACCGCCTCTTCGGCATCATCGACTCGATGACGCCTGACGAGCGGCGAAACCCTTCTCGCTATGTCGATCAATCCCGCCGCCGCCGGATCGCCGCCGGCTCGGGCGTCGAGCCCCATGAGGTGAGCGATCTGGTCAAACAGTTCGACGGCATGGCCTCGATGATGAAGGGCATGGCGGGGCTCGGCGTGCGGGAGCGGATGCAGCAGGTGCAGAAGCTTCAGGCTCAGATGACCAATCCCGGGGCACGGCTTGGGAAGCCGAAGGGCGACACCGGCAAAAGGCTCACGGCCGACGAGCGACGGAAGCTGAAGAAGCTGCGTGAGAAGGATGCCCGCCGAAAGAGACGGAGTGGACCGGGCTGACTTTCATGAATCCCCCGACATCCTGGAACCCGAATCCAAGCACCCCTTGCTCGAGCCGTTCCGAGTCGGTTTTGCTCGTGTCATGATGGATCTCGAATGAACCTCCTTTTCGAGAGTTACACGTCTCCTGATCCGCTCCGCGAGGCGGAGCTCGAGCGAGTGCGGGCGATCAATGAAAGCGCCGGTATCTTCGAGCGAATCGTGCCGGTCGCCGGCGGGGGCCGAAAGACATATGCCGATCTGCTTGGGCTCGCGGCAGACCGCTTCCCGGGCGAGGTCTGCGTCATTGCCAACAGTGACATCGCATTCGATGACTCGCTCGTCGGAGCAGCCGAGTGGCTGCGGCAGGCGACGAGGCCGTCGCTCATCGCCCTGACCCGCTGGGACACACCGACGAGTCCCTCCATGGAGGGACGAATCGATCCGGCGAGCTGGAAATTTTTCTCGCACTCGCAGGACACCTGGATGTTCCTTGCCGGCCGGCTGCCGACGTTCGACGCGGGCTTCACGCTCGGCATTCCCGCCTGCGAAAGCCGACTGGCCCACGAGGCCTGGGTGGCCGGCGTGGCCATCGCCAACCCCGCACTCTCGGTTCGCTCGTGGCATCACCACGCCTCGGCCGTTCGCACCTGGAAACTTGCCGACAGCTACAAAGGCCCGCTCTTCTTTCCGCGACTGACGACGCTCGAAGGAATCACGTGCGAGGGGTATGTCCTCGACCGCACCGGCTGGCGGACGCGGAAGGAAGTCGTCGGGGCGTGAGGCCGCATGGCCGTAAGTCTGTCCTGCTTTCAGGCCTGCCATGCCATATCCTGAAAATTGACCCGCCCCAGGGCTTCCGTATGCTTGGTGGACGGTTCAATCAAAGGAAAATCCCCATGGACGAGAGATCTCAAGGGCGGCATACGACCCGCAATCGACAGGCCTTCACCCTTGTCGAACTGTTGGCCGTGGTCGCGATCCTCGGCACCCTCGTGTCGTTGACACTCCCGGCAGTGCAGTCTGTCCGCGAATCGACCCGCAGATCGGTCTGCAGTAGCCACCTCCGGCAGGCAGGGATCGCGCTGGCCAACTACGAGTCGGCCCGGCGAACGTTTCCACCGGGCAACGACGCCGTCACTGGCCGCCACCACGCCTGGAGCTCGTTCATCCTCCCCTATCTCGAGGACGCCCCACTTGCCGCTCGTATGAATTTCGCCCTTCCCTGGAATCATCCGCAGAACGTCGATCTCGCCGACACCGTTATTGCCGTCTATGCCTGCCCCAGCGGCATCGAGCGGTATCCCGGCAAGCAGGACTACGGCGGCGTGATGGGCACCGCCGTGCTGCTCTCCGAGAACGACAAGCGGCCGCCGGGCTGGGAACACGGTGGCATTCTCTACGCGACGAGCCATGACCTCCGACAGCCATGCCGGGCTGCCGAGGTGACCGATGGCCTCTCCCGCACGCTCCTCGTGAGTGAAGGTGTCGATCGCGGGTTCGCCGACATGGAGACGCACACCCGGGTTGGCAACGCGATGTGGGCCTGCGGCACCAACTGCTTCCTCCACAACTCGCCGGTTCTCAACACTCCGGATGTCGATGCGTTTCGAAGCAATCACCTCGGCGGCGTGCATGGCCTCTACGGCGATGCCCGCGTGTCGTTCATGGCCGATGACACTGATCCGCTCGTGCTCATCGCGATTTGCACGAAGGCCGGTGGGGAAACAGCGGGTGGAACGCCGTGAAAACGGCTTTTCTCGGCCAGAAACTTTGGCCCGTTCCTCATTTTCCCCGAATATTTTGCCTCCAGCCTGTCCTGCTCGGTAAGATGAACACGGTCGGACTCAGGCAAGGCGAGCCGGTCATTCATCTTATCCCAGACCCTCGACTGCCTGTCCGTTACCAGATTTTCCATCCGTTATTCCAGATTTTGGAGCCCGTTTTATGTTTAAGAGTCCTGCATGTTCGTTCGTGGCACTGGCCTTTGCAGTTGCGATCTCGGTCCCCGTGTTCGCCGGTGGCGGTGGAGGCTCGAAGGTCGCCATCCGTATGAAGAATGTCGGTGTTGATCCCGTTGCGGTCAATTCCAGGTCGGGCCACGCAACCCAGCAGCAGCTTATCAACGGGGCCAGGGTCCTGGCGGCCAACGGCATCGCCCAGTTCCAGGTGAATCCAGGAACGTTCACGGCAGCCGCCGCTGACCCGAATGCTTTTGAGTTTGTGAACAGAGTGCGGACCTTTCAGACCCGTACACACAGGGTCATTTACCTCTGGGCCCAGCAGGACTTCACGACCGCGACGCTCGTCGGTGCCCCTGGCGGCGTCAAGTTTTGAGCTGCGAATAGGACGTCATGGTGAGTGCCAGGGAGAGTTCTGGCAGCAGTTACTTCGCAGCCCGGCTCTCCCGGCCTGCGGTCATCATCATTCCAGCCGTTGTTGTAGCGCTACCGTGGCTATGGCAGGGTCTCGTGCCGCTCGGCTGGATGGGCGTGGCTGCCGGGCTTGTCTTGGTAACTGGGCGACGTGGCTGGCGGGTTGAACTCGCGGTGCTGGCCGCCTGCACGCTCGCGATCGCGATCGCGTTTTACTGGACTCCCGAGGCACTCGCCGGCGCGATGAGGGCGAGGCTCGTCGTCGGATTGGCATTTGCCGTGCCGATCATCCTGTGGGAGGCCTGTCGGCTCGCGCTCCCCTTTTGGGCAGCCGGTCGGCTGACACGCGACCCCCGCGTGGCATGGCTCCCGGCCGCCCTCGTGGCTGTGGTTGCCGAACGCCTCATGCCTGCCGTGTTTCCTTGGAAACACGGTTATGTCCAGCTCCCATGGCCGGTGACTGTCCAGTCGGCTGCCCTGGTAGGTCCTGAGGGGCCGACATTCACCTTTTTTGCGGCTGCCGGGGCCCTGATTGCAGCCGCGAGTCTCGCCCTCGGGAAACCTACCGGGCGGATGCCGACGATCGCGTTTGCCGCGGTTGGAATCACCGCTGTAAACCTTCTTTATTCCGCGGTGTCCATCAGCAACGCGAACGCTTTGATGGGGGCGGCCCCGACGATCCGGGTGGCACTCGTCCAGGTCGATTCCGACGGCGACGCGAGCGTTGACTCGCTCCGTCGACTTACCCGCGAGGTGTGTGCGAACGATCCGCCCCCCGACCTCGTCGTCTGGCCCGAATGTAGTGGTGGTTCATATGAATTCGGCCTCGACGAGTTCATCGACGAGGCAATGGTGTTTCGTCGGTCTCGCGACCCGCAGCGGGGCATGCGGCCGCTCCCCGAACCGTCCTGCCCCCTCTTGCTCGGTGGCCGTCTTTACGAGGGCTTCCGCGAGCGTCCGAAGGAGATTTTTCAGGCCGCACTGCTCATCGACACCGACGAGCGGCTCTCCGGGTGGTATCTCAAGCGACACCTGATGCCCTTCGGCGAGTATGTGCCGTGGGCTGACGTCGTGCCCGAGCTGCGGCTCTATTTTCCGATGGAGACGAGTTACGACCGAGGGGTTGAGCCAACGGTCCTCGCCTGCGGCCCCGCTCGCATCGGGCCGCTTCTTTGCTACGAGGACATGGTGCCGAGTGCCGCTGAGTCGCTGGTGGAGAACTCCGCCAACCTGCTGGTGTCGCTTATTCACGCCGCTGACTTTCCGAATCCGCTCACGCTCAGGCAGCATCGCCTCCTGGCCCAAAGCCGCAGCATCGAAAACCGCCGAATGTTCCTGCGGTGCAGCTCCACCGGCGAAACCTGTGTGATCGATGCGACGGGTCGTATCACGGCCAGGCTGCCACTCGGCGTCGATGGCGTCCTCGTTGCCGACGTCCCCTTGTTGGAAGGAACGACACTCGCCAACCGCATCGGCCCAGCGTTTGCCGTGGCCTGCGGCCTCGCCCTGCTCGCGTTGTCGCTCGGTAGTCTGCGGAGGATGGCGGGTTTGGAAGAGCGACCGTCCGGCTGAATTTTTCGTTGGCCTTGCGGCCGTGGGCGGCCATCTGGGAAGAGCAGCCTTGGTGTTGCGGAGGGCGAGATTCACATCGCCACCCGACCCAGTCGCCCTTACCGAGAGCCAACGACCCATGCGGATGCCGAGCCTCTTCAGGCCATCGCGCCGGCGCAAGCCTGCCCCACTGCCGCCTGATATCGACGACGAAGCTCGCAACGTCATCGAGATGGTCTCGCCTTTCACGATGACGAGCCCCGAACGGATTCTCGCGGTGCGAGACGCCGTGCGGTACGTGAGCCGCCATCGGGTCCCCGGCGACATCGTGGAATGTGGCGTCTGGCGAGGGGGCAGCATGATGGCCGCGGCGCTCACGCTTCTGGCTTCAGGAGACCGCCGCCATCTCTGGCTCTACGACACGTTCGAAGGGATGTCGCCCCCCGCGGAAGCTGACCGCGATGTGCATGGCACCGACGCGGCCACCCTCCTGGCGGCCGAAGATCGACGCACGGGCGACACCTGGTGCTACAGCCCCCTCGACGACGTGCGGCAGAACGTTCTCGCGACCGGCTATCCCGAAGCTCTCGTGCGGTTCATCCAAGGTCGCGTCGAAGAGACGGTCCCAGCAAGCGCGCCCGAACAGATCGCCATCCTCCGGCTCGACACCGATTGGTACGAGTCGACTCGGCATGAGCTCGAGCAGCTTTATCCGCGGCTCTCGGTCGGCGGCGTACTCATCATCGATGACTACGGACACTGGCAGGGAGCCCGCCGGGCCGTCGATGGGTACATCGAATCAACCGGCGCGAGACTCTTGCTCAGCCGCATCGACTACACCGGGCGGTTGGCCGTGAAACTCGAACAATGAAAAGGGTTTTGAAAGGGGTTTTCTGGTTCTGGAAAAAAAGCTGGCTGCCCACCTTTTCACGCAAACACCCATGATCCGCCTCCTCGCGTCACGCCGTTCGCTCCGCACACCTCCGCGGCCGCTGGTCAACCTCGGCTGTGGCCGCCGTCGGCATCCCGACTGGACCAACTGCGACCTCGTTCCCGACGGCTCCGACGTTCTTGCCGTGGACCTCCGCC
The DNA here is from genome assembly GCA_041744595.1 of Pirellulales bacterium. Lineage (GTDB taxonomy): Bacteria > Planctomycetota > Planctomycetia > Pirellulales > UBA1268 > QWPN01. The sequence goes on along the minus strand of JBGTKO010000328.1, from coordinate 3,141 downwards.
GACCGTTGCCCTTTGACGCCGCTACCTGCGACGCCGTCTATTCCTCGCACGTGCTCGAACACCTGGCTGTCGCCGATGCCCGCCGTTTTGTCGCCGAAATCTGCCGCGTGCTGCGGCCCGGCGGTGTCGTGCGGCTGGTGGTTCCCGATCTCGAGGGGATCGTGCGAGCCTACCTCGCGAGCCTCGAGCAGGCCGCCACCGACGGCAGCGAAACGAGTCGCCAGGAACACCGTTGGATGACGATCGAGCTCCTCGACCAGCTCGTCCGCGATTCCTCGGGTGGCCTCATGCGACGCTGGTGGTCCTGCGACCCGGTGCCCTGCCGCACGTTTCTCACCGACCGCGTCGGCGACGAAGCTGCCTCCGGGATCGCTGCGGTCGCTGCCGCACTCGCGGCTTCAGGGCAGGCCCCGCTCGATCCCGATGCCATCTTCCATGCCGAAACGACCAGTCCACGCGCTGCGGCACGGTTTGCTGCATCCGGTGAGCGACACCGATGGATGTACGACCGCGTTTCACTCGCCGCTCTTCTCGAAGAGGTCGGTTTCAAGGACGTGGATCCAACGGATGCTGTGGCCTCTCGTATTCCGGGTTTTGTGTCTGCCTGCCTTGATACGGATTCGTCCGGTCGTCCCCGAAAGCCCGACTCGCTCTATGTCGAAGGAGTGAAGCCGTGAGGACGACGGACAAAACCTTGACACGGCCTAGCGGCAGCCCTCGCTTCGCCTGCCTGGCCACGCATGCAGGCCACGCTGGAGGCGCGGCCATCGCGATGGAACGACTTGCCAGTGGCCTTCGGGCACAGGGCGCGACAGTCGATATCATCACGCGACAGAATTGCCCTCCTGCGACACCCCGCGAACAAAGACTCGACCGAACCATCCGCCGCGGGATCAAACGCCGTCGCACCTCACTCTCGAACACACTCTTCACCGCGGATTGGCCGGCGCAGGATGTCGCAGGCCACCCCGCCGTGGCTGCTGCCGACATCGTGAACGTGCACTGGGTTGCGGGGTTCCTCGCGGGAGCCGGCATCCGCCGACTTGTCGAATCAGGAAAACGGGTCGCCTGGACGCTCCACGACATGCGTCCGTTCACCGGCGGCTGCCACTACGCTGCTGGGTGCCGCGGCTTTGCGGGCAACTGCCATGCCTGCCCACAGCTCCTTCCATCGCTCCACGAGGTTCCGGCCCGCAGCCTGGCTCGTGCCCGCCGACGCCTGGCCGGCCTGCCGCTCGTCTTCATCGCACCGAGCCAGTGGATCGCTGACGAGCTCGAATGCTCGACGCTTTTTGATGCGCGGTGCCACGCCGTCCACGTGATCCCCAATGGGCTCGACCTCGACCGCTACCGCCCTGCCGAGGCGGCGGCTGCTCGGGGTCGTCTGGGCCTCCCGCAGGATGCTTTGTCTATTCTGCTTGGCAGTGTTTCGCTTTCAGAACATCGCAAGGGGAGTGACGTCGCCGCCGCCGCCGTGGCTCGCGCGGCGGCATCACTCTCGGCCCGTGGCAGTCGGGCCCCGGTTGTTCTCACCTACGGCTCTGGGCAGCTCGCGATCCCAGGGGTGCGGTGCCATAACCTCGGAAGTCTCGACGAGGCGGGCGTGATCGAGGCACTCCATGCCTGCGATCTGCACCTTTCGATGGCCCGTGAAGATAACCTTCCGAACACGGTCATGGAATCGCTCGCCTGCGGCCGGCCGGTGGTCGCGACGGCAACGGGTGGGATTCCCGAGATGGTTGAAGACGGTGTGAACGGCTGGCTTGTGCCGGTTGACGATGCGCAGGCCGCCGCAGGGGTCCTCGAACGGATCGCCTTGAATCGTTCGCTCCTCGCGGGAGCCGGCGCATCCGCTCGCAGCCGCGCCGAGCAAGCCTGGGCCGTCAGCCTCCAGGCCAGCCGCTACCTCGCGATTGCCGAGGCCTGGCCTCTGGGCAATGCCCCTGTGACGGCCATCCAAACGAGCCCGCTGACAGGCCGTTCCGAGGCCCTCACGCCGGCGGTCGCGGTTATCCACCGAGGTGGACCGCTGCGTAAACCCATCCGCAGGATGCGGCGCGTGGCCATGCGCACGATCCGCTCCCGCGGCGTTGCTCGGTCCCCTTCTCCGGGGCCAACACGATGAAGACACAGCGGCCAACGTTTCCACCGCTCGATGCAGCCGACTTCACGAGTTCGGTTTTTCCCGAGCACGCGTTCCCTCCGGTGCCACGCCACGCCGATGCCTACTTTGCTGCCTGCCGCCGGGGCTATGCGGCGATGGCTGAAACCCGTGTGGCCATCACGGGCCTTGCCCGCAACATCGGCCGTGTGCTCCCTCTGACCGTGCAGCGGATCGAGAACCTTGGTCGCTGCTTCGCCGACTACAACGTCATCGTCTACGAAAATGATTCCACCGACGACACACGGCTCGAACTGGCCCGCTGGTCTCGCGGGAACAGGCGGGTCCATCTTGTCACTGAAGTCCTCGCCGACCCGGTCAATCCCACGACCCGTTGCCTCGCGCGGGCCGCCCGCATGGCAAGGTATCGCAAGCGGTGTCAGGAAGAGGTGCTCGAGCAGTGCCGGCAGTTTGACGCAGCGATCATCATTGATTTCGACATCCAGGGTGGCTTCAGCATCGACGGCATCGCCAGCAGCTTCGGGCATCCGGGCTGGGATTTTGTCGGTGCCAATGGCCTTATCTGCCGCCGAGACGGCCTGCGGATGAATGCCCTGCGTCAGTACGACACGTGGGCCCTTCGGTTTGACGCCGGCCTGACTCCGCTGTCAACGCGGCTCGCGGCCCAGTTCGTCTATGACCGTGGCAGCCCACTCGTGCCAGTCACGAGCTGCTTTGGCGGCCTCGGCATTTACACGATGGAAGCCTATGCCTCCGGCTCCTACGGTGAAGACGACCTCGAGCATGCGACCTTTCACCGTTCGATGATCGCCAGTGGCCACTCGCGGCTCTTTTTGAATCCGAGCCAGCTTGTAATCTACGGCCGCCGCCACCGCTTTGGTGATGCCTTCGTGGCCGGCCTCCTTCGGCTATTTTCTGGAGGTGGTGGTCAGCAAGAGCTTTTCGCTCGCACACGGACGGCCTCCACCGGCCCCCCGCCAGCCGCTGCCCGCGGTCGCCGCGCCGCCTGACCCCGTCCC
>JBGTKO010000327.1:0-4427 GCA_041744595.1 Pirellulales bacterium | reverse complement strand
GCGGGCATGGCGAGGGCGGAGACGGCAGCCTTCGCCGCCGATCTTGTGCTCCGCACCTCGCCAGCCGCCGAACCTACGCCACCGACATCACCTGCGGGACCGACCGAGCTCGTCGTGGTCACCAAAGCCGATCTTGCACCTGCTGGGTTCAAGGCTCCCGTTGGCAGCGTCGTGACATCCGCGGTGAACAGTCAGGGCATCGGGGAGCTTGCCGACGCGATGATGGCGAGGCTTGTGCCCGAGGTCCGTGATGATCCGAGCCTGCTCAACGGGCCAGTGCCCTTCACGTTGCGGCAGGTGGCGTTGATTCGCAACCTCGCGCGATAATAGCCCCTCACCTTGGTGAGGGGCTATGGTGAACCGGTTGGCTTGCCATCTCATCACGGGCTGGAACGCCAAGCGAGCCACGATCCCCACGCTTGCGCGAGGGGCTTTTATTGGCCATCACACCGAACCCTAGCGCTTCATAGAAGCCCACCTGCGCGAGCAGGTGGGACTGACTGCACGCGGCGTAGGGCATCCATGGCCCTGCTTCGCTTGCCGGGCCTCCGCCCGGAACGTAACCGGCCCTCCTAGGCCTTGCGCGGCCTCCAATACAAGCCCACCTGCGCGAGCAGATGGGACTGCGGGTGGCGCAACGTCCCGAGTCCTATCGTGAGCGGGGTGGCCCAACGTCCCGCCGTCCCCACGCTTGCGCGAGGGGCTTTTATTGGCGGAAGTCGTCGCGTTTGTTGTGCGGAGCCGTGGGCTCTGGCGCGTCATTTCGCTTCAGCATCGTCGGTCTTTTTGCCGCGGATCAGGAGCTTGATCGGCACTTCGGAGAAGGGCAGCGCCCGCTGGAATGTGCTCATGAGATACCGTTGGTATGGCTCCGAGACACTCTTCGGGGCGCTCGCCGAAATCATGATCGAGGGAGGCCCCACATCGACCTGCGTCGCGAAGTAGAGCCGCACCGGTCGGCCTCGTCCGTCGGCCGACGGACGGTTGGCCTCCACGGCCGCTCGCAAGACGTTGTTCAGCTTCGGCGTCGCGACCCGGGTGTGGCTCTGGCGGTAGAGCCGCTGGGCGGTGTCGATCGTGGCCTTCACGTTGCGGCTTTTTGTCGCAGTCACGAACGCCACCGGTGCCCATGGCATCGTGCGGAACGTGTCTCGGAGATACTGGTTCCACTCTCGCTTTTTCACGTCGCCGGCATAAAGATCCCACTTGTTGACGACAAACACCACAGGTTTTGATTCTTCCGTGATCGTCTCGGCGAGCTGCTTGTCGACTTTGCCGATCGGCTCGGAGGCGTCGAACAAGAGGAGCACGACGTCAGCCCGACGGATGCTCCGCTGAGCCCGGTGCATCGCGTAAAAGTCGATGTCGGTCGTGCGACTTTTCGAGCGACGCAGGCCAGGGGTGTCAATTGCCAAAAAACTCTTGCCATCGACTTCGAAACGGACGTCGATACTGTCGCGGGTAGTGCCGGCGACTGGGCTCGTAATGACTCGCTCTTCATGGGCGAGCGCATTGATAAACGTGCTCTTGCCGACGTTGCGACGGCCCACGATCGCGAGCTTCATCTCGGGAAGCTCGGCCGAGTCTGGATCATCCGGATCAACCGGGGGCAAGTGCTCCAGGATCGCATCGACGAGCGGTCCGCGGTTGCGGTGCGTGCGGGCACTCACGACGAGCGGCTCGCCAAAGCCGAGCGAGGCAAAGTCCGTTGCCGCCGGATCGAGGCCCGGTGCATCGGCCTTGTTGGCCACGAGCAGCACGGGGGCGCCGGTGCGACGGACACGTCGGGCCACCTCCACGTCGGCCGACACGAGGCCCGCGCGGACATCGACCAGAAACAAAATCACCGCGGCGTCGCCGAGACCGCTTTCGATCTGGGCGTCGATCTGGGCGGTGAGGCCGTCGGGATCATCAAACCCCATGCCGCCGGTATCGACCAGCTCCATGACGCGGTCGTCGAGCTCGATCCGCTGCATGAGCCGGTCACGGGTCACGCCGGCGGTCGGGTCTTCGATCGCGATCCGCTTCTCGATGAGCCAGTTGAAGAGGCTCGACTTGCCGACATTCGGGCGGCCAACAATCACGACTTGGGGGAGCATTTTGCGTTCGTTGTTCGGGACGGAAAAGGGGGAGGGAGCTTTTGTCACACGACTGACAGGGTTTGATAGCCAGCCAGTCCCTTGGCGTCAGGTGGGTGATGTGGCCTCGTTCGGGTCACCCAGCCGCCGCTGTGGCACGGCGTGGACGAGGTAGCGATGCGTGACACTCTCGGAGAACTCGGTGGCCGCTGCCGACAGGAGGTCGAGGAGACTCCCGAGTGCTGGCCTGCCACTGTCAAAGCCTGCCGCTGCGAGCGCCTCGACGTCGGCTAGCCGGAGGTTAGAGAGTGCTTCGAGCACGGCCCGTCGCTCGCCCGAGAGCACCGGCGACGAGGCCTCGCGGGGAAGCGTCTCGACATGCGCGGCGAGCGCCGCGAACTGGAACGCCACGCTCCGAGGGTTCGTCTCGTCAGTCACGAGCAGGTCAATGAGCGGCGCCGGCTCATAGACACCAGGGTAGCGGTTGCGGTAGGTCATCGAGCTATCGGCGATCTCGAGAAGCATTTCATCGAGTCGCTGTGAGCTTTCGGTTGTCTCTGCCGGCCGCGGGGGCACGAGCGCCGTGGAAAGAAGCTGAATCGAAGCGGTCGCCCGCTCCACACGGCGACCCATGTCGAGAAACCGCCAGCCGGGGCCGCGGGTCATGCTTTCGGTACCGAGACCGGCAAAGGCAGCGAGATCGAAGATGATGGTGTCGAGATAGGGGAGGACATCGCCCATGCGGCCGGGACCAGACCCCTGGACGGGACGGCCAGCCTGGCAGTCTCGCCGCACCCGCGAGAGCACCTTCCAGGAATCGATCGAGATGCGGTCGCGGACGACCGAAGCGGTTTTCCAGAGCCGATCGATTCCCTCTTGGATGCCGCCGGGCTGTCCGCCATCGTAGGCAAGGAACTGCACCGCTCGCTGGATCTCCCAGAGCGTTCCTGGTCTCCCGGGTTCGAGCCACTCCTTGCGGATGAGCGACGGGCTCTCGAGGGACGCCATCAGAATCGCGGCCTCGATGGCCATGTCCTGATTCACTTCGGCAGACAGCCGGTTGACGACGGTTCGCAGGAGGCGGGCCGTGCCCTCGGAGCGTTCGGCATGTCTCCCGAGCCAGTAGAGGTCGTCGGCCACGCGGCTCGGGAGGTCGTAGCCGCTTCGACGCAGCGGAAGAGGTTGCCCCGGCTGACGCAGGAGCGTGATCCGCTTCACGGGACCGCTGGCCAACACCCAGACGTCCTTCGAGCCTTGGCTCGAAAGCAGTGTCTCTTCGCCCCCAGAGCGGCCAACATTCATCCGGGCGAGACCACCTCGCATCGTCTGGTAACCAGTGGGAGAGGCCACGGCGAAGCATCGCAGGAGTACCGAGGCGGGCGCGATCACCCCGTCTTGCCAGCAGGGAGCGACCGACCGCTCCACTCGATGACGCCCCACCCACTCGCCCGGACGGGTGCGGACCTCGTCGAGAAGTCTGGTCCGTGAGCGGGAATCGAGCAGCGACGGCACGAATCGCTTCATGCCCCTCTGCGGCACCACCGACTCGAGGACGATTTGGTCGAGCGAACCGAGGACATGGTCGAGGTTCGCCGGGATCCCACACCATCGGGATTGAGGTGACGCCAGCAGGAGCTCTTCTCCGAGGAGGCGGCGGGAGACAGCCGGCAAGAATTCCGCGAATCCCGGTGATTCCACCAGCCCGCTCCCGATCGGATTGGCGATCGCCACACGCCCCCTGCGGACGGCCTGCACGAGGCCGGGCGTGCCTTCGAGAGCGGTGCCGTCGAGTTCGAGCGGATCGCAGAGTCGATCGGGCACGCGACGCAGGAGGGCGTCGAGCGGCACGAGGCCGCCGAGCGTCTTGAGGGCGAGCTTGTCGTCACGCACCGTGAGGTCGCCACCTTCGACGAGCTGGAACCCGAGGTAGCGGGCGAGGTAGGAATCCTCGAAGTACGTGGCGCTCGCCGGGCCAGGGCTCTGGAGCGCGATCCGTGGAGCCTCGCGGTTTGGCATGAGACCACGAAGGAGTGTCCGCAGAGCGATAAAGAACGGCGCGAGCCGCTCGACATGGCACTCCTGAAACACCTCGGGCAAGAGCCGCGACACGACGAGCCGGTTTTCGAGCGCGTAGCCGAGACCTTGCGGCACGCCGGTGCGATCACCGAGCGCCAGCCATTTGCCGTCACGGTTGCGTGCAATGACCACGGCATGGAGGTGGAGCCAGCGACCTCCGGGCGGGGTGATGCCGTGGCAGCATCGCAGAAAGGCAGGGTTGGCAAAGACCAGCTCGGGAGGCACGATACCTTCGCGGAGCATGAGCTGCGGGCCGTAGAGGTCGGCCAAGAG
>JBGTKO010000326.1:0-1763 GCA_041744595.1 Pirellulales bacterium | reverse complement strand
CCGAGCATGATTGTGCCGGGGGCATGGCTGCCCCGGCACAATCAGCATTGATCCGCATAGCGGATCAATAGCGGCACAAGCCTCCTACGCCGGCTCCATGGCACGGGCAACCCCGAGCGGATTCCGCATTCGCAAGCGGTTTTTTCAGCTCGTCGTTGTGTGACTCCCTGGGAGCCCGGTGTCTCCGACACCGGGTCAATGCGGGCCGCACTTTGCCCGGCCGCACTCGCCTATTTCTCGTATTTGATGCCTTTGCGGGCGGCCTGTTCGCGGACGGTCGTTCCCACCTCATCGTCAAACGCATCGCCCTTGCCTGACTCGGCGAGCCGCTTCCGCTCGGCGACAACAAAAGTGTTTCGCTCTTCGAGGAGCTTGTTGAGCTTCGCTTGGAGCTCCTTTCGCTTCGCTCGCTTGGCCTCAACCGCCGATGCCAACGCCTCCGGATCGAGGGACCGCAGTTCTTCAGGCAGGTCGTCGTCCGTGACGGATTCAAGGGTGACATCGCCTCGGTCGAGGGCATCGATCAGTTCGCTGCCTCCTTGAACCGTCTTTCCCGTTGCAGAGTTGTATGAGAGGCGATCGGCCGCAGCGGATGCTGGCGCAGCTTCTGCCATCGCCTGTTTTGCGACGACTCCACGGCGGGCATCGGCCTGACCGAAACCAATGAGGGTCGTGCCAAGCTCACGGTTGAGGGCTGCGATCTCAGTGTCCTGCGGGGCCTCGATCCGTACCATGCCGCCGGTTTGGACGAGCGGGATGTATTTTCCTTCGGCCAGCTTCGCAATCTCCTTCCAGACCTGAGTGGTGTCGCCCTGCTGGCCGCACTGGACGGCGTTGATGACGAGGTCTTGTTTCACTGCGGTCTGGCAGACCGCGGGGTACTGCACGTCATTGTCGTAGTCCATGTGGGGCGGAGCATCGCCCACGAGGAAGATGATCTTGAGGACATCGCGGTCCTTGCTCCAGGAGATCTTCGTGACCGCCTCGTGGAGAGCCTGGTTCACCGATTCGGGGCCGTCGCCTCCACCATTCGCGGTAAATTCCATCAACCTTGCATGGATCGTGTCGATGTCGTCCGTGAGGTCCGTGATCTTCGTGATGTATTCATCGCCGCGGTCGCGGTAGGCCACAAGTGAGAGTTTGAGTTCGGGTGTCGGCTTCGCCGCGATCATCTCGTTGGCGATGCTCCAGATTTTTTCTTTTGCCCCTTCGATCAGGCCCGACATGGACCCGGTCGTATCGAGCACAAAACAAACCTCGATCCGGGGTTTTGGAATGCCCTTCGGCTCATCACTCCGAACGGTCGCGGTCGCAACGAAGAGGAGGCCACACGTCAACAGCGTTGAAATCTTCATCATTCATTCTCCTCAGAGGTTCGTGGCACAGGTGGAGGTTCAGTCAATGACTTCAATGATTTCGTTGCCTACGAGGACCACGACGTTGCGTCCGAGGGCGAGCCATTGGGCTGCGGACGGATCGCGGTCGAGCATGGCAAAATAAGCGTCGGAGCCGAACGGGATTTGTTTCCGCGGCGCCGCAGGCGTGTCTTGCACACGGGCATCAATCCACTGGTTTGCGTTGGCGTAAAACGTCCGGCCGGCGGCGTTTCGCGTGCGTTGGCTGTCTACGGCTTTTTGGACTGCCGCGGCACTTTCGGCTCCTTCACCGGCCTGGCCTCGCCACGATGATGCGTTGGCCGATGCCGGGGCCGCGACATTGTACGCCCCGCGCAGCGCATCGACAGCCTGGGCGTCGCCGACGGC
>JBGTKO010000325.1:0-14880 GCA_041744595.1 Pirellulales bacterium | reverse complement strand
TGCCGGGCCGGCGACGCCGTGGTGGGCATGCCGCCGTCGCTTGCATGGTCGTGCAGGAATTGGCATACCCTGACGCGACGAATGCAGAAGTAGGGTTATCTGGAAGCTGCCTGGCGCGATCCCCGCACACAAGGTGCGGGGCTTTGATGGGGCGGTCCCCGCACACAAGGTGCGGGGCTTTGATGGGGCGGTCCCCGCACGCAAGGTGCGGGGCGTTGTTTGTGCGATCCCCGCACCACCGGTTGGCCGTGATCGAAACCCCCATCCAAGCCCACGTGCTTGCACGTGGGATCGGCTCGTTGTCTGGCCGAACAGGGCCAGGTATTTTGAAGTGCCCACAAGGGTCTGGGCATGGCCGTGGCTTCGCGTCGCATGAAAAATTTCGGCAGCTCCAGCGTTTACCCTTTCAGGAGCAGCGAGACGCCATGAACTGGTTGCATTGTTTCCAGAGGATGTTGTCGGGCGTGCTGGCCGTCGCCCTGGTGACGGGCCTCGCTACGGGCCTGCCCAAAGGTGCCGCCGCTGACCGAACGGAGCCTGCGAAGTCGAAGCATGCGCTGCTCGTGGGCGTGAACAAATACGCCCATGCCGACCTCAACAAGCCGTTTCCGCTCGAGTATGCCGAAGCCGACGTGACGGCTCTTCAGGAGTTGCTCGCCGGGTCCGGCTATGAGGTGGTGGTGCTTCGCGGCGCGGAGGCGAAGCTTGCTCGGATTCGCACGGAGCTGGCTTCGCTTCGCCGCAAGGGGGCTGGTGCGTCGGTGGTTTTGGCGGCCTTCGCGGGTCATGGCATCCAGCCTGAGGAGAGCAAGGAGGCCTACTTCTGCCCCTACGACGCCAATCAAGACGTGTTTGACCGCAACGGTCGGAAGGAGGCCGACTGGGACTTGGCCGGCACGATGCTGCCTCTTTCAGAGGTGCTCATGGAGCTTCGCGCGTGTGGCGCGGAATCGAAGGCGATCCTGGTCGATGCCTGCCGCAACGACCCGAAGACGGGGCGTGGTCGCGGCTTTGGCACGCAGTTCAACGCGGGCGATTTGCCTGAGAATCTGGCTTTGCTCTTGAGCTGCTCGCGGGGCGAACGGGCATGGGAGGATCAGGAATGGGGTCATGGAGCGTTTTTCCATCACGTGCTGACGGGGATCCGCGACAGGCGAGGTGCGATGGACGGGCATGTGACGGCGCATAGCCTGATTGCATATGTGAACCGGGCGGTGCGGGAGGATGTGCCGCGGGTGATCGGTGGCGGTGCGACGCAGCGGCCCCATTCTGTCATCAACGGCGACGTGGACTTGCAGATTGCGTTGCCGAAAGCAGCGGCCCCAAAGCCGGCGGCGACGTTTGAAAACAGTCTCGGGATGAAGTTTCGGTTGATCCCGAAGGGGACGTTTCAAATGGGGGCGCCGAAGTCGGAGGGGGGAGAAGACGACGAGCAGCCGGTGCATGAGGTTGAGATTTCGCGGCCGTTTTACCTGGGGCAGTTTGAGGTGACGCGTGGGCAGTTTCGGAAGTTTGTGGCTGCGGCGTCGTACAAGACGGAGGGGGAGCGAGACGGCAAGGGGGGCTGGGGGTATGACGGCAAGACATTTGATCAGAAGCCAGAGTACACGTGGCTGAATCCTGGATTTGATCAGTCGGACGACCACCCTGTGGTGAACGTGAGCTGGAACGATGCGGTGGCGTTTTGCGAGTGGATTTCAAAGAAGGAAGGGAAGACGTATCGACTTCCGACGGAGGCGGAGTGGGAGTATGCGTGCCGGGCAGGCACGACGACACCGTATTACCACGGAGTTGATCCGGAGGGCTTGGCGGCAGTGGGCAACGTGGCCGACGGCACGGCGAAGGAGAAGTTTTCAGGCTGGAACTGGGCGATCACCGCTCGGGATGGGTATGTGTTTACGGCGCCGGTGGGGAAGTTTCGCCCGAATGATTTTGGGCTGCATGACATGCATGGGAATGTGTGGGAGTGGTGCAGCGATTGGTATGACGGGGAGTACTACTCGAAGTCTCCCGCAGTTGACCCAAAGGGCCCATCTTCCGCCGGCTCGTTCCGCGTGATCCGCGGCGGCAGTTGGGGCTACTTCCCCGTGGACTGTCGCTCCGCGTGCCGCGTCAACGCCTCCCCGTCGTCCCGTGGCAACCTCGTCGGTTTTCGTTTGGTGTGTGAGTTTGAGTGAGCCGTCCGAGTCGTCCTCTTCCGCGACCTCTGAACCCCTCTGTTTCTCTGTCCTCTGCCCCTCTGCTGCCTTCCGCGTGCCATCCAAGCCCCGCACCTTGTGTGCGGGGACCGCGCGCCGTTTGGCGAGCGTGCCCCGGAGTTGGCTCAACGCCAAACGCGGGGCCTGTCCCACGTGCAAGCACGTGGGCTTTGATGGGTTTTCCGGCGCGCTCACCGGTGTGTGCGAACATCGCGTCCCCAAATTCCCAGCCGCGTGTGTGCGGGGATCGTGCCATCCAAGCCCCGCACCTTGTGTGCGGGGACCGCGCGCCGTTTGGCGAGCGTGCCCCGGAGTTGGCTCAACGCCAAACGCGGGGCCTGTCCCACGTGCAAGCACGTGGGCTTTGATGGAAACCGGCGATTTCTCGCAATCCAAAAAATTTTGAGAAAAATTTGCCCGCTGGTACGTTTTCCCTGCGGACAAGCCGCCATCTACCACCCGGAGGACGTATGAGCCGCGCGACACGAACCGCCGCCGCGTGTATCGCAGCCTGCACGATTGCCGCGGCTGGCGCTGGCGAGCTCCAGCCCGCCGCCGGTTGCTCACCAGCGGCTATCGCCGCTGAGGCCAAGCGGGTTTTGGCCGCGTCGTGCAGCCGCTGCCACATGAACGCCGAGGCAGACTCCTTCGACGCCCGCAGCCATGCGTCCCTGCTCGCCCAGGGGGAGTTCCAAGAAGGCCCGTACGTTGTGCCGGGCGACCTCGAGGCGTCGGTGCTCTGGCAATATGTAAAAGACAAGGCCGCGTCGATGCCCAAAAGCGGCGACGAACGCGAAAACTTCGGTGACGACGACCGCGCCGCGATCCGAGCCTGGATCCTCGCCGGAGCCCCCGAGTTCCCAGCCGAGCCGGCGCGGAAGCCGAGCACACTCGAGACCATGCTCGCCCGGATTCAAGACTACGCCATCTCGGTGCCAGCGAAAGACATTCACGGCATCCGGTATTTCACGTTCACCCACCTCCACAATGACAGCAAAGTCACCGCGGCTGACCTCCGGCTGACCAGGGCAGCCCTCGCCAAGGCCCTTAACAGCCTGAGCTGGTCACAAGAGATCGTCCTCCCGGAGGAAGTGCCCGGCACCGAAGGCACCGTCATGGCGGTCGACATCGCCCGGCTTGGCTGGAGCCGCGATGCCTGGAACGCCATCGCCCGGGCCTATCCCTACGGCCTCGGCTACTCGAACCACGACAACGAGAAGCTCGAAGACCTCGACGGCCGTCTCCGGAAGCTCTACCACGATCGCGAGCCGCTGATTTACCTGCGGGCCGACTGGTTCATCGCTAGGGCCACCCGGCCGCCGCTCTATCACGCCATTCTCTACGACACCGTGCTGCCGGAGCTGCGGCATCGCCACCATGATCCGGACCGACCTGAAAATCCTGCGCACATGACGGCGGCTGATCTCGAGACCTACCTGGGCGTCGATGTGATCGCCAACCTGTCGGCCAAGAAGCCGCCCGTGATGCGGGCTGGGTTTCCAAGCAGTGGCGTGAGCGGCCACAACCGGCTCATTGAACGGCACCCGCTCCGCGGCCAGGGGGCCTACTGGAAGAGCTACGACTTCCTGTCGAGCACCTGGGAGGCCAATCTCCAGCAGTTTCCGCTCGGCCCCCGGTACGAAGGAAATCCCTTTCCGAAGATGGCGTTCAAGCATGACGGTGGCGAAATTATCTTCCACCTGCCCAACGGCCTCCAGGGGTATCTGCTCGTCGATGGCCATGACAACCGGATTGACATCGGCCCAATCGAGGTCGTCAGCGACCCTGCCAACAACTCGGGCACACCGCAGATCGTCAACGGCATCTCGTGTATCGCCTGCCACAAAAACGGGATGCGGGCGTCGCCGGCCGACCGGGTCCGAAACGGAAAAGGGGTGTACGGCGAGGCGCGCGAACGGGTCCGCAGCCTCTATTCCGAAAAGGCCGCGATCGACCAGGCCATCGCCCGCGACAACCGACTCTTCCTGGACGCCCTCGAACGCACGATCGGGCCCTTCCTGCGGGGGGACGAGGCGTCGAAGACGACACCGATCACGGAGTTCCCGGAACCGGTCAGCGAGGTCGCCCGCCGCTACTATGCCGCCCGTGACGACCTCGACGCCGAGACGATCGCCTGCGAACTTTTCCTCGACGATCCGGCGCTCGTGGTCGCCGCGGCCCGGTCCGATGTGTTCCGGCAGCTTGGCCTCGGGGCCCTGGCCGTCGAAGGGGGCAAGGTCAAGCGAGGGGCATGGGAGTCGCTCCGCGGAACATCGCAGATGCAGCAGGCCGCCCGGGAGTTTGGGTATTCGCCGAGGTAGTCTCTCATGACAACGCACCATCAAAGCCCCGCACCTTGCGTGCGGGGATCAATCCCCGTTTGGCATCCGCCCCCGCCGCCGACGCAACCCCAACTCGCGGCACGATCCCACGTGCAAGCACGTGGGCTTTGATGATCCGACTGGGCTTCACGCCTCCTGAATCCGCCACGACATACCAGCATGAGTCCCATGAACACTTGAACAAGGAGTTGACCCGATGCCTGCCTCCGCTGCCTTGATCCCGACCGGCGCGCTTGCGCCCCGCCTGTTTCACCCCATCGCCACGGCCTTCATGGCCTGCCTGCTGGCATGCACCGCGGCTGCTCCAGCCCGCGCGGCGCCGGCCCGCACGCTCTCCGGCGAATTGACATTCCTGCTCGACCAGATCAACGACGCCCTCGAAAAGGACGGCAAGCTCGCCGGGCGAACCGTGAGCCTGGGCCGCATCTCGTCGGAGAATAACCGCGAGACCCACTATGGCCCGGAGCTTCGCCGATTGTTCGAGGCCCGGCTCGGGGGCAGGCTCGTGCCGAAGGGGCATCTCACGCTCTCGGTCGATTACGACCTGATCGCTTCATCGACCGACATTCTCGACGGCACCAAGCTCCACATTCTCCAGCTCCACGCCACGATCAAAGACGACCAGCGGAAGCCCCTTTGGGAGAAGCACGTGGAGATCAATGACAGTGTCGACATCGCCCGCGTCATGGGGCTCACGGTGGCTCCACCGCCAAACGGCAGCCAGGCCCAGCGGCACAAGGCGGTCGAAGAGGCCGCGATGAAGAACGTTGGCAAGCCCGCGGCGGAAATCCTGCCGAACTTTACGGTGACCGACGGGTCGCGGATCGGTATCCCGGGATGCGACAGGTTTGCCGTCGAGATTTGGGTGAAGGGCATGCCCGATGGAGAGGCCTGCCCGGTCGTGCCCGTGCACGACTCGATGGGGAATGCCTTCATCGACATCAAGCCCGACCAGTTCTACGAGATCGTGATTTACAACCACGACCAAGACGATTGCATCGCCCAGATTCGTATCGACGGCCAAGACGCGATCAATCGGTTCAACGCCGACGGGGTTCACTATCCGGGCCTGCTCGTGTTTGCTGGAAAGTCGGGCCGACTCCGCGGCTGGCTCCACACTGTCAAGCCGCGAACGAAAGAGAATGACAACGTCTTCGCGTTTGCCGTGAAGGAATATGGCCATGGGAGCGCTGCTCCGGTACCGTTTGACAGCACGGCTGAGATTGGAATGATCACCGTGCAGTTCGCGCCGGCGCTCAAGCCGGGCGAGGGGGGGCGAGGCGGCCGGGATATGAGTCGGTTTACCGACAAGGGCCCTGGCATAGCCCAGAAGCTCACGTTGGAGAAGCGCGACATCGGGGATTTCAACGAGACGATCACCGTGCGGTACAGTCCGACGGCCCGGTAGCGAAGCCCGCGCCACTCGGCGGGCGATCCCCGCACACAAGGTGCGGGGCTTTGATGGCGTGCCACAGGTTTATAAACTGTCGCGTGGGGCGTAGACTATTTTCTCGATTCACCCTTGGGGCGTTCCCCTGAAAGGAGCGATGACACCATGAACGCATGGCATGGTGATTGGCCAGGTGCCAGGCGGGTTTTCATGGGCATGGTGGTGGCCTGCTTTGCGGTATGCCTTTGCCGAACCGCCTTCGCGGCTGATAGCCCGGAGCCGAAGAAATACGCGCTCCTGGTCGGAGTGAACAAGTATGAACACGCCGTGATGAACGAAGGGGGGCCGCTCAAATACGCGGAAGCGGATGCAACAGCCTTGGCAGCCCTCCTTCGAGGCTCGGGGTATGAAGTCGATGTGCTCGCGGGCCATCGGGCGACGCAGCGGGCGATCCTCGACCATGTCGCGAAGCTCGGGGCCAAGGGGAATTCGGAGGGAGTGGTGCTCGTGGGGCTTGCGGGCCACGGCGTCCAGTTCGAGACCGAAGACGAGGCTTATTTCTGTCCGTATGACGCGAAGATCCGTGAGGCGTTTCATGATGGGCGGCCGGTGCTTGACCGCTCTGGTCGAACGATCCTCGAGCCGACGCCTGAATCGTGCGTTCGGCTGACGGACATCGTCGATAGGTTTCGGCTCTCTCCTGCGGGAACTCGGATCCTGCTTGCGGACTGCTGCCGAAACGATCCGAAGACGGGCCGCGGCGGCCGGGCGGTGGGTTCAGGGATCAAGACCGATCGTCTGCCCGCTTCCACGGCCGTGCTTTTGAGCTGTGGGAAGGATCAGAAGTCTTGGGAAGACGAGCGCTGGAAGCACGGTGCGTTTTTCTACCACGTGCTCAAGGGCCTCGAGGAAGGGCGAGGGACGGTGGCCCAGCTTCATGCCTATCTCGAAGAGGCGGTGCCCGAGGATGTGAAAGGCTTGTATGGGGCGCCCGAACAGACGCCGCATTTTCTCCACAATGCGTCGAAGCGACTTGCGTTTGGCCTGGTCGGTGTGCACCGCGGAAGAGGGCGGATTGAGCCGCTGCCGCCTGCTCCATCGGCTCGCGGTGGCGTGGCGGCTGGCACGCGGGCGGGTGAGGTACGGGAGTTTGGCGGAGACTTGGGGATCAAGTTTTGCTGGTGCCCGCCGGGGGAGTTTTTGATGGGGAGCCCGGAGGGGGATTCGGATGCGTTTGTGAACGAAAAGCCACAGGTTCGCGTGACGCTCTCGCGAGGTTTTTGGTTGGGTCAGACGGAGGTGACGCAAGGGGAGTGGTTTTCGGTCATGGGCACGAAGCCGTGGGCCGGGGAGGATAATGTTCGCGAGGGTGAGAAGTTTCCGGCCACTTTTGTGAGCCATGGCCTGGGGAGCGATGGTGTGGTCGAGCCGGACAGCGCGGTTGCTTTTTGCCGGAAGCTGACGGAGCGTGAGCGAGCGGCGGGGCGATTGCCGCGCGGGTGGGCGTATCGGCTGCCGACGGAGGCGGAGTGGGAGTATGCGTGTCGAGCGGGCACGAAGACGCGCTACGGGTTTGGGGATGATGCCGGGCGGCTGGGTGAGTATGCGTGGTTTTACGAGAACGCTCGGGGCATCGACGAAGAGTACGCGCATCAGGTCGCGACGAAGCGAGCCAACGCCTGGAATCTGTACGACATGCACGGGAATGTGCTGGAGTGGTGCAGCGACTGGTATACGCTTAAACTTCCGGGAGGCCGGGACCCCGCAGGCCCCCTGGAAGAATCGCTTCGCGTGCGCCGGGACGGGGCCTGGTACAGCAGAACTTGGGAATGCCGGTCGGCTCGCCGGCTCGGCAAAATCCCGTCGAACCGGGGCAGCGACCTGGGCTTCCGTCTGGCCCTGAGGCCGTCTGGAGAATAGAGCGGAGCGCAAGTAAGAAAGGGTAGCGGAGCCGGCCCCTGCTCGTGGCGCACGCCTCCAGGCGTGCGAATGCGGTTTCCATTTCGCTGACCCAGAAGCTTTTGCAGTGAGCGTCAATTCTGAAGCTCATTGCCCGCCTGATCCCCGACGCGGTTTCGCACGCCTGGAGGCGTGCGCCACGAAAAATGGCGATTTGCGGCGTTGGCAGCCACCGCCGACCGCACGGCTCCTCGCCGTGGGCTTCTATGCGGCGGGGCCTCCAACGCGGATCGAGTCGTATTTCTGACGCCCCTATCCGTACTTCGTCGCTCCAGTGCCGGTGATGCTTTGATAGCACGATGCGTGGTGCTATGATGCTCGCATGAGAACGACGGTCACGCTCGACCCAGACACCGAAGCCCTGCTGCGGCGGGAAATCTCGCGGTCCCAGGTGAGCTTCAAGCAGGCGATCAACGATGCCATCCGTCGCGGGTTCGCCAGCGCTGGGCGAAGAAAACGTGAGCCCGTTGAAGTGCTGAGCTTTCGATCTGACTATAGCCCTGGCGTCGATCGACTGAGGCTTCAGCAGCTCGCCGATGACATGGAAACTGATGACAGAGGTGGCCGTACCGCACGGCACCGATGATCATTCCCGACGCGAACCTGATTCTCTATGCCCACAACGAGGCAGATCCCGAGCACGTTGCCGCCCGTGCGTGGTGGAAGGGCTTGCTCGAGGGTGATGAGGACGTTGGCATTCCAGTTGTCGTTGTGCTGGCGTTTCTCAGGCTGACCACTTCCATGCGGGTTCTCACTCGCCCGTTGTCAGTCGAGGAGAGCGCCAAGCGGGTTGAGGCGTGGTTCAAGGCCAGGCCGGTACGGCTTCTTCCACCAGGACAGCAGCATGTGGAGACGCTCTTGGCAACGCTGCGGGCCGTCGGGGTGGCCGGTTCCCTCACGACTGATGCCCACATCGCCACGCTGGCAATCGAATACCATGCCGAGGTTCACACATCCGACCTGGATTTCGGACGCTTCCCAGGCATCCGCTGGCGCAACCCCATCGCTGGTTGATCGATAGCCTGCCAGTGAACGGCTACCGGATTTCACTCAAGCGATGGGGTACAACTCACCCATGATCATCGTTGGGCTCGTCGGACGGATTGCCGCTGGAAAATCGACCGTGGCGCGGGCGCTCGCGGCGCTTGGTGCCGAGGTCATTGATGCCGACCGGATCGCGCACGACGTGCTGGGCGAGGCGGAGGTTGTGCGGGCGATCGCCGGGCGATTCGGGAACGGAGTGATCGACGCGGAGGGGCGAGTGCGGCGGCCGGTCCTCGCCGAGGGGGTCTTTGGGCCGACGGAGGCACATGACCAGGCACTCGCGGACCTCGAAGCGATCGTGCATCCGAGAGTGCGACGACGGATGGAGAAACTGCTGGAATCCATCGCCGCGAGCCCAAACGCGGCCGGAAAAGTGGTCGTCCTCGACGTGCCGCTGCTCATGCAGGTGGGCTGGGACACCCGCTGCGACCGACTGGTGCTCATCGAATGCGAGGAGGCTGAGCGGCAGCGGCGGCTCGATGGCCGCGGCTGGCCTCCTGTTCAGCGGGCAGCGCGGGAGCGAGCTTGGGAACGGGGTTACAAGCCGCCGCCAGCAGAAAAAACGTGCCGCATGGATGCCACGGGCAATCCGGCTTATACTTCCGCCCAGGTCGGTCGGTTCTGGGATTCGCTGCGGCGGCATTGATGGTCCGCACGATGCGGGTCGCAACGCTGCTGGCTCCTGCCTGGGGTTCTCGTCTCGATTGCTTCGGCCCGTCACCCTCCCGCGCGTGTGCGAAGGAATGGTGGGGCAGTGGCACCCTTCCACTCATCCTTCGTCACCATCAGCCTGTCCTCTCTCTCCTCTCCAAAACGTTGACCAGTGGTCATGAGCCACTCGGAGCAGCGAGATATGCCATGAGCGAGCCCGCCTCCGAAAAACTTTCCGCCGAGGTCGATCGTGAGCCTCTGAGCATTGCCGAAGAGATCGCCGAAGAAGTCAAGGAGGGGCTCGATGTCACGAGCCATTACGAGGCGCTCAAGAAGGGGGATCCCTCCATCGCGAGCCTTCAACAGCTCTCGATGCAGGAGCTTGTTGACCTTGCACGGCAGGAGCAGATCGGGGACGTCACAGGGGCGAAGAAGCAGGATCTCGTTTTCCGAATCCTCAAAGAGCGCATCAAGCTCAACGGCCTCATGTTCGGTGAGGGCACGCTCGAAATCCTTCCCGATGGCTTTGGGTTTCTCAGAAGCCCCGACTACCACTACCTGTCGTGCCCCGACGACATCTACGTCTCGCCCAGTCAGATCCGCCGGTTCGGTCTCCGCAACGGGATGAGCGTGGCGGGTCAGATTCGACCGCCCAAAGAGAGCGAGCGGTATTTCGCGCTTCTTCGTGTCGAGGCCATTAATGGCGAAGATCCAGGCAAGCTCTCGACGCGTGTGTTTTTCGACGAGCTCACGCCGCTTCATCCCGACGAGCGGATCCAGCTCGAGACGACGGCCGACGAGGTCGCGATGCGGGTCGTTGATCTCGTGGTTCCGATCGGCTTTGGCCAACGTGGGTTGATTGTCAGCCCGCCGCGGGCCGGCAAGACGATCCTGCTTCAGAAGATGGCGAAGGCGGTGCTCGCCAATTACCCCGAGGCCTATGTCTTCATGCTGCTTATCGACGAGCGGCCCGAGGAAGTGACCGACATGGAGCGGCAGGTAAAGGGCCCCTCCTGTGAGGTTATCAGCTCCACATTCGATGAGAACTCGAGCCGCCACGTGCAGGTGGCCGACATGGTCCTCGAGAAGGCCAAGCGGCTCGTCGAATATGGCCGCGACGTGATCATCTTTCTCGACTCGATCACGCGACTGGCCCGAGCGTGGAACTCGGAGGTACCCAACTCCGGAAAAATCCTTTCGGGCGGCGTTGATTCCAACGCCCTCCAACGGCCGAAGCGATTCTTCGGCAGCGCCCGCAAGGTGGAGCAGGGGGGCTCGATGACGATCATCGCCACGGCGCTGGTCGATACCGGCAGCCGGATGGACGACGTGATCTTCGAGGAGTTCAAGGGAACCGGCAATCTCGAGGTCATTCTCGATCGCCGGCTCGTCGACAAGCGGATCTATCCGGCGATCGACATCAACCGCTCCGGCACCCGCCGTGAGGAGATGCTGCTCGAGCCCGATGAGTACCGCCGCGTCTGCGTGCTCAGGCGGGTGCTCTGCGACATGAATCCGACCGACGCCATGGAGTTGCTCGTCAACCGCTTGACGAAGACCGAGTCGAACGCTCAGTTTCTCTCCAGCCTCAAGTCGTAGCGGCCCCTCGGTCGCCATTCCCGCCATGCTCGAAGTGACATCTCTTCGCTCTTTCGAGGGCTCGCCCGACCAACTCCCGCCGGGCGTTCGCGTGGCCATCGTGGTCTCTCGATGGAATGACGCCGTGACGGGCCGTCTCATGGTCGGCGCGGTGAGTCAGCTCACGATTGCGGGAGTCACCGCCGAGGCGATTGACATCGCACATGTGCCTGGATCGTTTGAGCTCTCGTTCGCGGCTGATCGCCTGGCTGCGACGGGTCGCTACGCGGCCGTACTTTGCCTTGGCGCAATCATCCGAGGCGAGACGACCCACGACCGATATATCGCCCACGCCGCGGCCACTGGCATCGAAGCCGTGGCGCGTGCCCACGGCATCCCAGTGCTCTTCGGAGTGCTCACATGTGACACCCTCGCCCAGGCCCTTGCGCGGGCGGCTGGGAGTCATGAAGACGGTTTTGCCGGAAACAAAGGGGCCGAGGTCGCGGCCGCGGCCATCGAGATGATCGGGCTTGTCAAAGCGATCGCCGGGGGCAGCCCTGCATGAGCCGTCGCAGCCGCGCCCGTGAGGTGGCCCTCCAGTCGCTGTTCCAGCTCGATCTGGCGGCCGAGAAGACCCCTGGCGCAGAACGCCTCGCGAGCCTCCACCGATTCCATCGCGGGCGGCTCCGATCGACACCGCTCGTCGCCTTCGCGGACAGCCTGGTCGAAGGAGTACTCGCCCACCGAGAGGCGATCGACAAGGAGATCGACAGCCGTTCGGAACATTGGCGGCTTTCACGCATGGCGGCGACCGACCGGACCGTACTTCGTATTGCCGCCTTTGAATTGCTCCATACCGACACGCCTCCTGCCGTTGTCGCCGACGAGGCGATCGAGCTGGCCAAGCGGTATGGCGGCATGGATTCGCCGCGTTTTGTGGCAGGTATCCTCGGCCGCTTCGTCACGGACATGGCAGCGGGCACGGGTTGACGACCACGAACAGCACCAGGAGGACCACACCAGAATGGGCTTTCTCGATCGTCTCAAGGCAGGGCTGGCGAAGACGGCCAAGGTACTCGCGACCGACGTCCGCGATCTCTTCAAACGGGAAGGGCGGCTCGTCGATGACGAGTTTTTGGCGGAGCTTCGCAGGTCGCTCGTCAGAACGGATATGGGGCCTGCTGCTGCCGAAGTGATCGTGTCCGATATCGGGACGAGGTTTCGCGCCCGCGTGGTGGAGCCCCCCGATGTCATCGAGTCCATACGAAGCACGCTCTTGGAGCGGCTTCGGCCGGCGGAGGCAGGGCTCGCCGCGGCAACGACCGGTCCCACGGTGATTCTCGTCACGGGCGTCAACGGGTCGGGCAAGACGACGTCGATCGCCAAGTTGGCAAGGCTTTTCACCCGTGACGGCAAGAAGGTCATTCTCGGCGCTGGTGATACGTTTCGGGCGGCAGCGGTCGAGCAGCTCACCATGTGGGCGGGCCGCGTGGGGGCAGAGATTGTCCGTGGCGAAACGGGTAGTGACCCCGCGAGCGTGGCCCATCGTGCCGTCGCCAGGGCCATCGAGGGAGGTTTTGATGTCTGTATTATTGATACCGCCGGCCGCCTGCAGACCCAGTCAAACCTCATGCAGGAGCTGGGCAAGATCCGCCGGGTGATCGCGAAACAGATCCCCGACGCCCCCCATGAGACGCTTCTCGTGATCGATGCCACGGCCGGCCAAAATGCTCTCTCTCAGGCGAAGGGTTTCAAGGAGGCGGCCGGATGCACGGGAATCGTGCTGGCAAAGCTTGATGGCTCGGCCCGAGGGGGCGTGATCGTGCCGGTTGCGGAACAGTTTGGCCTGCCGGTGAAGTTCGTGGGCGTCGGTGAATCAGCCGATGACATCGAGCCCTTTTCGCCGAACGGGTTCCTCGAGGCGCTCCTCGAAGGGGCCGTGGGTGCTGAGACCTGACCAGACGGACCTCCTGATCCGCAGGGTTTTCCAGCATCGGGTGCCGGTCGCGGAAACCTTACCGTTGTTTGGCCAGCGTGGGATGTTTCTCCGATCGACTGCCGATTCCTGACGAGACGGTGGGGGATTTCGGCTGTGGCCATGCTTTGGCGGAGCATGTGCATAGCACGCTCTCTACCGGAACACCCTCTGGGCCGCGTTGGATGCGGCTCATGTCCCATACCCACGCATCGGAGCACTCAAGACCATGCGATTCGTCAAGTTCAAGCTGCCGTTCTGGGTGGCTGGAGGCCTCATGACGGCCACCGCCACATCCGCCATCGCCATCGAGCCGGTTGGATTTGAACCGTCTCTTTTCCGTCAGGTTTCTCAGGCCGACGTTCCCGCTGTTCCGAATGTGCCCCAGGAAGATGCCTACCAGATGCGGGCTCTGCCGCCGCAGGAGGCAGCCGAGGAAGTTGAAGAGGGGCCAAATCGGTATCTCGAGATTGACGCGCTGACAAGCCGTAACATCTCCACCTACGGCTGGCTTGAAGTCGGGATCGGTGCCAACAACTGGGGTTCGCCGTTCAACGGCCCTATCACGTTCAACGATCGCGCCTGGCAGGGGCAGATGAACCAGCTCTACCTCGTGAACGAGAAGGTTCTCAATACCGAGGACGGCCTGGACTGGGGTGGTCGCATCGACCTGCTCTACGGTACCGACTACATCTTCACGACGGCCCGCGGCCTCGACGGCAACCTGTTCTACCAGCCAAACCCGGCTGGT
The DNA here is from genome assembly GCA_041744595.1 of Pirellulales bacterium. GTDB lineage: Bacteria > Planctomycetota > Planctomycetia > Pirellulales > UBA1268 > QWPN01. The sequence continues at coordinate 992 of JBGTKO010000325.1, read as the reverse complement.
GAAGGGGGTGCGCCAAGCTGGGGCGGCAAGTACTACGGTCTTGCGTTGCCGCAGATGTACGGCGAGGTCGGGTACGGTGACCACGCTGTGAAGTTTGGTCACTTCTACACGATCATCGGGTATGAAGTGGTGCCGGCCATCGGCAACTTCTTCTACACCCATGCCTACACGATGCAGTACGGCGAACCGTTTACCCACACCGGCATCCTCGATGTCTATACGGTGAACGACCAGCTCACGCTTTACGGTGGTATCACCAATGGCTGGGACAACTACAGCGACCCGATCAACTACTTCGGGATCAATAACCCCGGCTACCCGGGCGCCAACAGCAATGCGGCGTTCCTCGGTGGTGCGACCTTCAAGAGCTCGGATGAGAGCCAGGCACTGACCATGACCGTGTCGAGCGGCAACGAGATCGGCTCGTTTGACGCGGCGTCCGAGCTGGCCAACATCGGCAACCGTTCGATCCTCAGCACGGTGTACGTCAACGAGCTAACCGACAACCTGACGTACGTGTTCCAGAACGACAACGGCTGGCAGTTCCATGCCAACACGGGGCTCGAGACCATCGGTCAGCAGCCTGGGACGGCTCTGTGGTATGGCATCAACCAGTACATGTTCTACACCTTCAGCGACAACCTCGTTGGTGGTATGCGGCTCGAGTGGTTCCGCGACAACAACGGCTACCGTGTGATCAACCCGATCCGCAACGCGCTGTTTGGCGGCCCCGCGCAGGGTGGCTATCAGGGCAACTTCTGGCAGATGACCTACGGCCTCAACTGGAAGCCGATGGGCAGCGCCAACTGGATGGTGCGTCCTGAGATTCGGTACGACTGGTACACGCCAGACCGTTCGAACACTCCGCTGCCCTACGGGAACTTCGACAAGTACGGTCAGCTCTACGGCGGTTGCGACGTGATCTGGCAGTTCTGATTGTCCCGGCTGCCGGGCCATCCATGGCCCCGGCAGCCTCCGGTCAGGCACGGACT
>JBGTKO010000324.1:0-15754 GCA_041744595.1 Pirellulales bacterium | reverse complement strand
TCCGCGGGCTTGCCGCGTGGCCGCTGGTTCATCCGCGTCGTCAGGCCCCAGGAACTCATCGAGTACGTTCTCGGGAAGGATCTCCGCTGGATCGATTTCGATGAGGCTGAACCGCCACATTGTTTCCGGCCAGACGACAAGGTCGGGCACTGCCGGCTCAGCTTCGGCAAGGCCAACCATTGTCAACTCGTCGTAATGGGCAAGCACCTGTGGCGCCGCTTCCGGATCATGCTTGAGCTCGGTATCAATTGACCCCTGCACGAGGAGAACATCGAGCGGCTTCCGAGTCGGCATCGGCACCGTGGCCAACCGCCAGCTTCCGTACACGAGTGTCGCAGCGATGATCGCGAGTGCGGGCAGTGTCTCGCCCATGAGCGTTCGCTGGCTGAAGCGACCGTGGATGGTGGCAATGATAGCCGCAGCGCCAACCATCACGATGCCACCGACACCCACCGCGCCGACGGTGTCGGCCACTTGAATGAATGTCGTCCACCGCCACTGCGTGTGCCCCAAGCCCGCGAACGTGAAGCCCCCGAGAAGCTCACTCCGCAAAAGATCTGCTGCGATCCACGCAACCGCAGCGGCAGGCACAAGCGGCCACTTCCAGCCGTGGACGAGCCGTCGGGCCGCCCACACGAACAGTGGCAAGTAGCAGGCGAGGTACGCCGAAAGGAGCACCCAGCCGATCGCTGTCGCTGGCGGATGCGGCAGGATCAGCCAGTGAATTGCCATGAGCCAATACAGAAAACCGCCGCACCAGACGGCACACCACGAGAGTCTCTCTTCTAGTCGTGGCTGCATCACGAGCAGAAGCCATGGCATCGGTGCCACCCACGCCAGAGGCCATGCATCAACCGGCGGCTGAGCCAAAAACATCGCAAGAGCACCACCGATCGCGAGAGCCAACCAATACCAACCATGGACCGCTCGGGGTCGCCCGTGCCACAGAGCCGGCGTAGCAAAATGAGCGTAGCCCGGATGGCGAAGCTCATTTTGCTCCGAGTGAGCGCAGGGCACGATGCCCGTAGCGAACGTCCGGCGACGTGGCACGGGCGACCCCGAGCTTTTGTCAGCCGGGTTGGAAGCACCTCCTGCGACACTCATGAAGCGGCCTCGAACTCTGCCAGAATCATTCCAACCGACACCGGCTCGTCTTCGTCGGCATGCGGTATTGCGAGCCTGCCGGTGACAGGGGCCTCGAGGTCGATCGTGACGCCACCCGCGAGGAGTTCGACCACACGGTCACCGGCCATGACAGCGGCTCCTCTCGGTACGAGCCAGAGTGACACGACCAGCGGCATGTCTTGGATACCGAAATCGGGCACGATCAAGGGAACACTGGCGATGGCTTGCCGCGGCATGGCGTCACCGCTGTTCCCGGAGCCAGGCCAAGAGCACTCGCCCGACTTTCTCGAGTGACTCAGCAGAGCACGCGGATGGCAGATCCCGCGTGGTATGCCAGTGGGGATAATCGAAGTCGATGATGTTGCATGCGGGAATCTTTCCGATGTTTCGCAGCGGGAGATGGTCATCCTTGATCTCGTGCTTGGGCCGCGGGATGAACTCCTTCACGCCGAGCCTCGCCGCCACGTTCCAGATCGACTCCACGACCGGCCGCGTCTCGGGCCAGCTCATGCTGTTGACCTCTTGCCAGATCTGAAGGTCGCGATCCCCAACCATGTCGATCACCACTGCTGCGCGGTAGACGGGGCCCTTTCCGGCCCGTCGGTCGGCAGCGTACTCGCGGGCGAACGAGGTCGATCCGAGGAAGTAGGGGTCGCGAGGGCCGAAGACATACTCCTCGGCGTCGAAGAGCACAAAATCGACGCCCAGTGGCCCAGGGAGATCAGTCATGAAGCGACCGAGCTCCATGAGAACCGCGACGCCGCTGGCACCGTCATTGGCACCGACAAAGACCCCCCTTGGGTTCACTGGGTCCATGTCAGGGAACGGCCGGGTGTCGTAGTGGGCGGCCAGCAGAATCCGCTCATTGCGATCCGGGTGCCATGAGACGATGAGGTTCTCGATATGCACAGGCTTGCCGGTATGGCGGTCGCGAATCTGAAACGCCTGGCCTGATACATGGCCACCGGCCTCACGAAAATGCTTCGCGAGCATGGCCCTTTGGCGACGCATCGCTTCGGAGCCACTTGGCCTCGGGCCCAGTTCGCAGATCGCTTCGAGGTGTGCGAATGCTTGGGCACCTGAGAAGTCAGCCTGCTCTTGGTCAGCCGCCGTCGCCACGAGCGGAACAACGAGGAGGAGGGCGGCGATGCGGGCAGTCATGAGGCACCAGTGATGGGAGGCCCTCAGTGTACGGCGAAGGGCCGTTTGTGGCGCCGCGGCTCGGGGTTGCCCCTCGCGGAATGCTGAGCGGCTCGCGGCGGGTACACTCATTACCTTTCCCCCGGCGCAGTCGAAAGACGAATGTCCTCTCTTTTTTGTTCCAGGGTTCCCTTCACGTTCCTTCTCGCGTCGGTCATCAGTACCGCAGCGTTCGGCGGTGGCGGCCCTGAGAACGTCTTTCTCGTGGTCAACTCCACAAGCGCCGACAGCATCGCGGTCGCGAATGCGTTCGTCGCCGCCCGAGGCGTGCCGCCGATCAATGTCTTTTCGCTCGCATGGGCGGGAAGCAAGGAGACTGTTCCGATCAGTCGCTTCCGTGACGAGATCCTCGGGCCTGTCCTCCGCGGCATCGATGCCCGCAGGCTCGCGCCTCAGATCGACATGATCGTCTACTCGAGCGATTTTCCGTGGCGGGTCGATTACAAGGAGTCGCTGCCCCCGGACCTCGCAAAGAAGGATTCGTTTCCGTCGGGGTCACTGACGGGAATGACGATGCTTTTTGGAGCCGTGCGAAGCGGCGGACCAGGCTGGCTCGATCCGCAAAGCAACCGCTACTACCGTCCGCTCGCGGGTGATGGTGTGCCGGCCACGACACTCGGCTTTCGAGGTTGGTACGGCTGGGGTACCGACGGCCGCCTGCTCGAAGCGGGCGGAAACCGGTATCTGCTTTCGGTGATGCTCGGAGTGACCGCCGGACGTGGCAATACGGTCGATGAGATCACGTCGTACCTCGAGCGTGCTGCCACTGCCGACGGCACCCGGCCAACCGGCACGATCTACCTCATGACCAATAGCGACATTCGCACGACGACCCGTTCGGTGGCATTCCCAGCGACGGTCAAAGCCCTCGAGAAACTCGGTGTCCGCGCGGAGATCGCGTCTGGCACGCTGCCTGTGAACAAGCGGGATGTCGCAGGACTTACGGCGGGCACGCCCATGTTTGATTGGCCCGCGTCGAGGAGCACGATCCTGCCCGGGGCAATCTGCGAAAACCTCACAAGCTACGGCGGCATCTTCACGCCGTCGGCCGGCCAGACACCGCTCTCGGCATTCCTGCGGGCTGGTGCCGCGGGCTCGAGTGGCACGGTGATCGAGCCCTACTCGATCCAGGCGAAGTTTCCGCATCCGAGTATTCACGTCCACTACTGCCGTGGTGCCAATCTCGCAGAAGCTTTTTTTCAGTCGGTTCATTCGCCGTACCAACTCCTCGTCGTCGGCGATCCGCTCTGCCAGCCGTGGGCCGTGATCCCCGAGGTGCGGGCCACCCTCGCGGATGGCAAGCCGATCGAGCCGGCAGCTCCTCTCGCGGGTCTCGTCGATATCCTGCCAGGGGCGAGCCTTCCGGACAGCAGTGTGGCCGATCGCTTTGAGTTGTTTGTTGATGGAATACGAAGTGCCTCATGTGGCCCCGGCGGCCGCCTCCCGCTTGACACGACCAAACTCGCCGATGGTTATCATGAGCTGCGGGTCGTCGCCATTGCTGCGAATCAAGTTGAGACTCAGGGCCGCGCGATCATCCCAGTCAAGTTTGCAAACGGCACGAAGTCGCTCGCGCTGACCGTCACACCCAAGCGAGTCACCCTCGCAGGCAAGCTCACCGTATCGGTCGAGGGCAGCGACATCGACGGCGCCTTGATCTTTGCAACGGGCCGTGTGCTCGGCCGGATCACCGGCGCATCGGGCACGCTCGAAGTCCCTGCCGCGATGTTCGGCCGTGGACGCGTGACGATCCACGCCACGGGCCGATGGGGCCGCTCAGCCGCCGAGAGTGTCAACGCCGTGCCGGTCACCGTCGTGGTCGTCAACTGACCAGCCCTGCTGGATCAGCGATGGACGGCAGAGTCTGGCAGGCGGGCGATATCGGATCGCTCGCGGGCCACGGACGGGATCGTCGCGGCTTCCTGATGGGCGCGGGCAAGGTGATCGACAAAGTCCCGACCAGCAGCGTCCAGGACAAATACCTCGCTCGAGTTCCCCGTGGCGCCGTGGGGTCGGACGATGCAGATCACTTCCGCCTTGCCTTCGTGCTGCCTGACATGATCGAGGAGCGCCCGCTCGCCGGGACTCAGCGGGGCCGCTGTGGCTGGCGGGGCCGCGGGCGGTGTCACGGGTGCCGCGAGGGGCAGGGCGTCGGTGATGGAACCATTTGATGCAGTCGGTACTGCGTCGCCCCGGTCCCGACGATCGAACGACACCGGCGGCATCTCCGACGGCATGGCGGGCACATGGGCTGAGCCACCGACCGATGCAAGGGATTCTGCGCCGCCGCTGGGATAGACGTTGCGATAGACAAAGGCGAGGTCGGCCTCTTCGAGCTGTTCATGGATCGTCGGCAACGCGGCAAAGAGCCCTTCGTTATCGGCGGGGTCCGCGGCGTTGCAGACACCGATGAGCGTGCCGTCGATGGCAAAGAGCCCGCCACCGCTACGGCCCTGCACAGGCTGTCCAGCAACCTGCACGTTGGCCGGTCCAAGATACTTGTTCACCGCGGTGATCCGACTGTGGTGGACTGTCGGATCGGCGCCGCCGTCGCAGCCGACGGTGACGACCGTGTCACCAGGCTTCACGCTTCGCTCCGGCGAGCCTACTCGCACGGCTTCGAGCGGCACCTCGGTGAAGATGCTCACCAGCGCGAGATCACGCTTGAGATCCCAGGCTACGATCTGACCGGCCACGCCTCGAGGGCCACCAGGGGCAAAGAGATCGACCTCGATGCGGCCCTTGCCGTCGGAGTCACGGAAGATGTGGCCGCAGGTGAGGATGAGCGCCTCCCCCTGACGGCAGTCGATCACGGTACCCGTGCCCCGCGAGACGCCGGTGCCATCCTCGACCCGCAGCCTCGCCGTCGCCGCGAGAAGTTTCGATTCGAGCGCGTCGCGTGGTGGGAACGCGTTCGGGGCTCCTGATTCGGCCGCATTCCGCGGTGGTACTTCGCCACGAGCGCTCGGATCGAGGGTGTCCCGCGATGACCGCATGGCTGAAGCTGCAAAGGGTGATGGCGACTCCTCGGGCGACGCAAAGGACGCGGGCTTGACGGGTGGCTCGATCGGTGATCGGGGCATCTGGCGAGCGAGTGGTGGCGGCTCGGTCACGAGCGGCTGGGTCGCGGCTGCAATCGGCAAGGCCGCGCCGGGAGGGGCCGGCGGGAGTGCGAACGGTTCAGGAGCTCTCCCTCCGATCGGCAATGCCGACTTTGCCAGGAGAGTCTCGAGCTCGCCGCGGGTCGTCGCGCCGTTGATTCGGTCGATCTCATGCCCCTTGACCAGGAGCACGTAACAGGGCACTCCGCTAACAGCGAACCGACGAACGAGATCGACTTCGCGATCCACGTCCACATGACGCACGAGCCAACCGGCAGCCGCCACTTCCCGGACGATCGGTGCCATCTGACGGCAGGGGCCGCACCACGGCGCCGAAAAGTCGAGAAGCAACACGTCGCCGGCGGCTGCAGCAGGAATTGACTCAGCGGCCGCGGCCGACGTGATCGCGAGCCAGCCGGCGGCGATACCGATGCCGATGGCGATGGCGATGCGGGGGAAGGTGATCATCCGAGTCTCCGGTTCGGCCGGGGGCGTGGCTGCGGGGCACGTATGGCCGTCGCAACGGGGGCGGGATAGTGCCGCCCACCCGCCGCCCACCACAAGGTCACTTTGCATTTCCATGTGCGAACCGCGCTTGCCCATTTCATCTCACCGACCGCTGTTTCCACGCGGACCTGGAGCCTTCTACAATCCGATCGGTATTGACCCGCTCCTTCGGTATTGACCCGCTCCTCAGGTTCCCACCCGCATGCAAGTTGCCCTGCCGCGCCGCCTCCTCGTCACCTCGGCGCTGCCTTACGCCAACGGACACATCCACCTCGGGCACTTGGTCGAGTACATCCAGACCGACATTTTCGTCCGCTTTCAGAAGCTCCGCGGAAACGAGGCGATTTATCTTTGCGCCGACGACACGCACGGCACGGCGATCATGATCCGCGCCCGCGCCGAGGGAAAAAGCGAGCGGGACATCATTGCCGCGATGCGGGACGCACACCGTGACGACTTCAAGCGATTTCAGATTGAGTTCGATCACTACGGCTCCACCGATAGCGATGCGAATCGCAAAGCCTGCGGAGAGTTCTGGCGGGCCCTTCGCGAGAAGGGGCTTGTCGTGTCGCGGGACGTGGAGCAGCTCTTCGACCCGAAGGCCGGCGTCTTTTTGGCAGACCGCTTTGTGAAGGGCACGTGCCCGAAGTGTGGTGGAGCCGACCAGTACGGCGACTCGTGCGAGCGGTGTGGGGCCACGTATTCTCCGAGCGAGCTCATCAATCCCGTGAGCACGCTCTCGGGCGCCGTGCCTGAGATTCGATCGGCCGAGCATCTGTTTGTGACGATTGAATCACTCCACGGCTTCCTCGCCGAATGGACGCGAAGCGGCGCCCTCGAGCCGCCCGTCGCCAACTATCTCACCGGACATTTTCTGGGGGAGCCGCTTCGGGATTGGGACGTTTCCAGGCCGGCGCCCTATTTCGGATTCGAGATTCCCGACGCGCCGGGTCAGTATTGGTACGTCTGGTTTGACGCGCCGATCGGCTACGTGGCCGCGACCGCCGAGTGGTGCGATTCCCACGGCGGCACACTCGCGGACTGGTGGGATCGGGATGCGTCTGGCAAGGCCCTCGCCGAGATCCATCACTTCATCGGCAAGGATATTGTCTACTTCCACACGCTCTTCTGGCCGGCGATGCTCGAAGCTGCCGGCAAGGCGCTACCGGCCAAAGTCCGAGTGCACGGATTCATTACCGTCAATGGTCAGAAGATGTCGAAGAGCCGCGGCACGTTCATCCTCGCGAGGACCTACCTCGACCATCTCGACCCCGGGATGCTGCGGTATTACTACGCCTCGAAGATATCTGGCGGGATCGACGACATCGACCTCAACGTCGCGGAGTTTGCGACGAAGGTGAATTGCGACTTGGTGGGCAAGGTCGTGAACCTCGCCAGCCGCACGGCGCGTTGGCTCGAAGGCACAGGTCTCTCGGAAACCTATCCCGACGATGGTGGCCTCTTCGCAGCGGCGGCGGCCGAAGGAGAAGCTATCGCCGAGGCGTATGAGTGCGGCGACTTCGCACGCGGGATGCGGATCATCATGCAGGCGGCTGATCGGGCCAACGTGTATGTCGATGCCGAGCAGCCCTGGAAGCTCGCCAAGGCTGGCCCGGAATCGGCAGGGCGGCTACAGGATGTGGCAACCGTGGCCCTCAATCTCTTTCGGCAGCTTGCCGTCTATCTCGCACCGGTTCTCCCGCGGCTTGCCGAACAGGCAGGTGAGCTCGTGGGCGGCCCAATTCGCTCCTGGGACGAAGCCTCGCGGCCGCTCGTGGGCCTTCCGGTGGCAGCCTTCCAACCACTCATAAAACGTGTTGAGCCCGCTGCCATTGAGGCGATCATGGCCGCTTCGCGCACAGACGAGCCACCACCCAAATCGTCCACCCACATGACGCCTACCCCTGGAGCATCGACCATGGAGTCCCCACGCACGACTGACGATCCGGCCGCCCCGCTCGAAGCCGAGCCGCTCGCCGCAGAATGCACGATCGACGACTTCACGAAAGTCGATCTTCGCGTGGCCCGAATCGTCTCGGCCGAGGAAGTACCCGAGGCCCGCAAGCTTTTGAAACTCACGGTGAGTCTCGGCGGCGAAGCGACCAGGACCGTCTTTGCCGGCATCAAAGGCTTTCATGAGCCGGCAGCGCTCGTAGGGCGGCTTGTCGTGGTCGTGGCCAACCTCGCGCCGCGTCAAATGAAGTTTGGCCTGAGCGAGGGCATGGTGGTGGCAGCCAGCGGCGCCGGTGCCGAGGGCGTGTTTCTCCTGTCACCCGACTCAGGCGCCTTGCCTGGAATGCGGCTGCGATAGGTTGCCCGAGGGGTATACTGTCTCACAAAGCGTGAGCGTCTCCTGCTCGCGAACTGTCCCTGCGGGAGCCCCGAGCCATGTCACAGAAAACGATCCTCTTCCCAACCGACTTCTCGACCGCCAGCGACGCGGCACTTCGTCATGCCGAGTCGCTTGCGAGGGCTTCGGGTTCCCGGCTCCTCATCGTTCACGTCGAGGAGCCGCCATTGGCCTACGGTGGCGGCGAGCTCTACTACGGGCTCCCGGAGCCCAATTCCGAACGGATTCGCGCGATGCTCGAGGGTGTGCGGCCATCGGACCCGGCAGTGACGTTCGAGCACCGCCTCACCATGGGCGATCCTGCTGCCGAGGTGGTTCGAATCGCTGGTGAGGAGGGGGCTGAGATGATCGTGTTGGGCACGCATGGACGGACTGGACTGACGCGGTTGTTGATGGGCAGCGTCGCCGAGTTGATCGTGCGACGGGCCTCATGCCCGGTGCTCGTCTACCGGGAGGTGGATGAGAAGCTTGCCAAGGGGTGAGCGATTTCATGACCATCCGGTCCGTTCTCGAGCTGCGGGCCGATGTGCGGCGGAAGCTCAGGGGGTTCTTCGACTTCCGCGGGTTCGTCGAGGTCGATACGCCCGTCCTTGCTGCCGAGGTGCTCCCAGAGCCGCATATCGAGCCCATTCGAGTCCAGATTGCCAACGGAGACGTGCGATGGCTCCAGGCGAGCCCTGAGCTTCTCATGAAGCGGCTTCTCGCTGCCGGGGCGGGGCCGATCTATCAGTTTGCCCACGCCTTCCGTGACGGAGAAAGGGGGCCATTTCACGACATCGAATTTGAGCTGCTCGAATGGTATGCGCCGGCGACAACCGTCGATGATGCCGCCAAGTTGATGGAGGCGGTCTGCGAGGCGGTGCTGGGGACACGCGGGCTTGATCGCCTCGACTGTACCGAGGCGTTTCGTGCTCACGCGGAGATCGAACCACGCATCGCGACGACGGAGGATTGGCTCGCCGCCCTGAGCCGGGCAAAGGTCGTGATTCCGGAAGGGCTCGCAGCACGACCGCCCTCGGAGGTCCATGATCGCTGCTTCGAGATCCTCCTTTCCGAGGTCATCCAGCCACGCCTTGGGCACACACGGCCTACCATGCTCGAAGCATGGCCCGTGTCGCAGGCGGCTTTCGCCCGCGTCGATCCGGCGCGGCCAGATACAGCCCGCCGATTCGAGCTCTTTGTGCGAGGCGTGGAACTTGCCAACGGTTGGGAAGAGGAGACGGGCCAGGCTGAATTGGCGGCGAGGATCGCGGCGGCCAATGCCGTTCGGAGCGAGGATGGCCGCAGCGTGCTGCCTTATCCCGAGCGGTTCCTCGAGGCCCATGGTCCCGGAATGCCCGCTGGCGTTGGCGTTGCCCTCGGCTTCGATCGTCTCGTCATGCTTACCGCCGGCGCGACATCCATCGATGTCATTCGACCGATTTCCGGCGGGGGTGGATAGGAGGCATTCTGTCGCCTCTTTCGCTCACGCACCGCCCAGGAGCGTCCGGCGTGCAACGCTCCACCAGCCCGGCCGCGCGAGTGAATGATAGGGCGAGTCTTCCGGGAGAACCGCGGAGAGATGCTCGTGGGCGGCTTCGAGGTTGTGGTACGGAAGTGACGGAAAGAGATGGTGCAGGGCGTGGTAGCGAATCGAGAAGGGGAAGAGAAGGAGTGTGAGCGGGTCTCCGGTCGTGAAGTTGCAGGAATCGAGGATGTGGGCCTCCATATCGACGCGACCGTCATCGACATCGAAGTGGTGGTCGGCGAGCTGACGCAGTTGATTGAGCAGCACGATCCCCGCGGCCAACGCGTAGAGCAGCGGTATCCGAGTCCAAGGGTTCAGGCCGAAGACCACCAACAGCGGGATGAGCAGCGCCCGAAAAAAGCAGGGAATCTCCACCGCGAGGATCGCCCGGCGGTCTGTGGGAGTGAGGTGCCGCTCGTAGCGGCGGTTGAACGTCAAAGCCGACGCGTGACGGAGGGTCCACTCTCGGACCGTCGGATGGATGAAGGAGAGAGGAGCGAGAAGAAACCGAAGAAATACCAAGACCGGAAACGCGAGTACATGAAGCGTGTACCCTGCGATGCTCGCGGCGTTGCCCCCCTCGAAGACGTTGGCCACATACTCTGGATCCTGCGGAGTACCGTAGTACCGCCGGCTGTGGTGGTCCCGGTGGTGTCGCGTGAAAAACGGGCTCGGTGTGAGCGTCACGATACCTGCGAGCATGTTCCAAGCGATCTTGAAGGTCGGCATCTCACGCTCGCCGAGGTGGCAAACCTCGTGGATGAGAGAGCCGAGCCGGTAGAGCCAGAAGGCGGCTATCGGAAAGGCCACGAGCTGGGCCCACGATCCCAGCGGCGACGACAGGTAGACCATCGCGGCGAGGTAGGCCACCGAAAGGCTGACGAGGAAGTCGATCCAGTAGCGGGCTGGCGACGCGCGGAAGAAGTCGGTGTCGGCGGTGCAGATTGCCCTCCGGGCTTCGCTGATCCAGGCCACGGTGCCGTCATTGGCCTCGTGGTTAGCCCGCTCCTTGGGCTGGATTCTTTCGATGACCGCCTTCATGAAAACGCAATCCTTTGCCATGGAATGAAGTCATTGCACCAAAACCCGGCGGTCGCCACCAGATCACTCTTGTGTGGGCCATTCTGGTTAACGTTCGAGCGCGAAGCGGTGCACCAGCCACTCCTCGACGATTTGGCCGCGTCGGGTGACGAGCCGAGGAGCCACGGAGAGCAGCAGTTCGTCAGCGGTGTTACAGCCCTCAAACCGAACCCGCACGAGCCAGGCATCCGTATCAGGCTCGCGCGAGTCGATGCGAGGGGCCGCGGTCTTGCAGTCGGCGACCGTCTTCACTTCGGGCAATTCACGAAACGCATCGAGCCTCGCTTCAACGCCCTGCTCTTCCCCTTGACGGTCACGGTTCACCGGCGGCATGACCAATGGGCTCGAAACTGCGATAGCATCGTCAAAGCGTCCTTCACGGACGGCATCGACCCAGGCCGTAGCCGTCGCAACCGCGCGATGCCTCGCCACGAGGCCATCGAGCAAGGCAGTGCTCAGGGCCTGTGCGGAAAATCCGACCGCAAGGGCAAGGCCTCCGAGCGCGGGCCAGCGGCCGACCATTCGTCCTTCGCTCCGCCGGATCCCGACGATCGCGGCCACGGCAATCGCGATCGCGAATAGGGGGAGCATCGCCGCCAGCGGCGCGAAAAGCACGAGGGACGAAGCCACGCCGGCGGCAAGGGCGGCTACGGCCAGCCGACTCACCGGCCGGTAGCCAGGCAGTTCATCGAACCCTGTGTCGGCGGTGATCATCGACAGAGGCACCTCCTCGGACAGGGAAATCTCCTCGGACAGGGGCATCACAAATCGAGCCGGAGCGAACCTGTCTTCTCGGCGTGCTGCTCCAGGAGTTTCCGGCGGGTGGCGTACCGTTCGATGAAATCACCGTTCGGGTCGAAGGCAATTTCAGGGCTGCCAAACGGACCATGCGCTGATGCATTCCGCATCCAGGAGAGCCACCAGCGGTCAGGCGCGAGGCCGAAGAACATTCTCGTGTCGGGGGTCGCTTGCACGAAGCTCCTGGGCACGGGCGCCGTGTGCAGCGTTGCCGCCATGAATCCGACCATGATCCAGGCTGCCATCACGCCGATGATCGGGCCGGCCGCCATTTCGATCGGCTTTCGGAATCGGACACGGGTCTTGGAGAGCCGGTCGGTGGTTTCTCTAAACGCGAGGAGGAGAATTCCGAACAGCGACTGAATCGCCACGAAATCAAGGAGGAAGGTGTAACTCGGGAACTTCGTCTGGGCCCAACGAGCGAGTGGGCCGAACCAGGCCGTGGCCAGAGCCGCGGCGAGAAGGATGTTCAGGAGCATGATGAGCCCCCCCCAGGGCCGCTCCTGCCGCCACATGGCGAAGGTCACCATACCGAAGATGAAAAGCAGGATGAAATTGACGATCATGGCGACTTCTTCCGGGGAGGCGACGAGCCGGGGGGGGCGGGTGGAGGACGGGAAGAAGGTGGCGTGGCCGGCCGCTGTCCGCCGGGTTTTTGAGCCGCTCCCGCGGCTGGTGCTGACGGAGTGGCTGGGGCCGGGGTCTGTCCCGACTTGGCCAACAGTGCTCGCTGAACCTCGTCCAGTGACGAGATTCCAGAAACGACCAGATCGACCACGGCATCCTTGAGTGGACGCATTCCGTCAAACACAGCGGCCTTGCGAACCTCGTCGAGGCTCGCCGCTGCGGCAATCGCCTTCCGGACCGCGACGCCACTGGTCAACTCGAAGACGCCGACCCGGCCCATATATCCCGACCCGTAGCACAGCCGGCAGCCAACCTGTGACGCCTTGCGAATTTTCGGAAGGTCTTCGATCGTCTTCTTGACCTTCGCGAGCAGCGGAGGGGGCGTCGGGATGTCTTCACGGCACTTTGGGCAGAGCTTTCGCACAAGCCGCTGGGAAAGCGAGCCAAGGAGGGTACTGGCAAGCGCCCGCGGGGCCACGCCGCAGCCGAGCACGCGGGCGATCGCCTCGGTGCCGTCGGCCGCCTTGAGGCTCATGATCACGAAATGCCCCTCGCCAGCCAGCCGCACGAGCTCAACGACAAGATCCTTGTCACGGACGTCGCGGGTGACGATCGCTCTGGGGTATTCCCGCATGGCTTCCGCCAGGGCGTCCATTGGCGTGACACCCGTGCGTGCATCGAACCGCACCGGCTTCACGTTCTGAATCTCTCGCGGTGGGGCGGCTGCATCTTCGATCGAGACGAAGTCACGGAGCAGCCGGTCAGCGCTTTCCACGGCAAGATCAAACGTGGTTGACAGTCCCGACTGGGCCGGCGACGAAAGAATGAGTACGCCACGATCCGCAGCAATGAGCCCGCCGAGCCGGTCGGTCGTCGCATCATCCATGCCGATGTCGGCAAACTTCTTGTACACCACGGCCGGAGCTTCGATCGTGATCGTGAGCTGCTTGGCGTTGGCGGACCGGCGCATCGTGACACGCGCATTGCGAGTCTTGCCATCGACCGTGACGGCGAACGGCCCGGTGGCCGCCGACGCCTTGGGTTCAATGCCGGCAAGGGCCTCGAAGGCCGCACACGCTACATCTCCTGCTGCACGGCTCGAGGGTTTTGCCTCAACGAATGCGTCCGCCTGCTTTCGGCTCTTGGAAGGCTGCCGGACTCGGGGTTTTCCCCAGACGCCATCGACCTCGTGCCGGACCGCCATCTCCGAGCCGAGGTCGATGATGACGGTGTTTGCCCGAGCCATGACGGCCCCGAGGAGCACCAGCCGTGCCTCCTCGAACCCGGGCATTTCAGATGCGGCCTTCAAGCGGGCCTCGTTCTCTTCTGCGTTCTTGCCACCGGCCGCCACCAGAGAGACCTTCGGGAGGATATCTCCTTCGTCGAGCGGCTCGCCGATATCGACCCCAAAGTTCGCCATGATCTCGGCCACAATTCGCCGACCATGGCCGAGCGTGAGAATCTGTTCGGTCTTGGCCACCTTGGGATTGCGATTCGCCGCGTAGACGCCCACCGGCACGAGCCACGCGAGCACCATGATCACGATGCCGACGGCCGACCAGGGAATCCACCACGCGAGAAGTGCTGCCACAGGCAACGGCAGCCCGCAAACACTGCTCCAGAACGCCGGCGCGATTGCCCGCTTGGTCGCGTCGCGGCCGATCCAGTCGGTCGTCCAAATCCAGGCCAGGATGGTGAGCCACCACACCACCAACGGCAGGGTCAACAGCCCGACGTTGGTGCCTCGCCAGTCATCAGGAAGCGGCTCGACTTTGGAAGGCCAGCCGCCAGGAAGTGCCGGGACCTCGGTAGCCACGTCGTCCGCGACCGCTACTCGCACCATCAGCACAAGACCGACGAAGCAGGCCGCCACGAGATATTTCCGGCCTTGCATCATGAGACTCCGATGCCCTTGAGGGCCATCATGAGTGCCTCGCGGTTCGGTGCGATCTCCATCGCATCCTGACGATCGATGAGGTCCTGGTCGATGAGGCTCTTGAGGCTCATCGTGAAGTCCTGCATCCCGTCGCGGTGCGATTTGCGGATGTGATCGGGCAGCTCCGAATCATTGCCCTCGAGGATCAGCTTTCGCACCATCACGTCGAAAAACATGATCTCGACCACGGGCACTCGGCCGAGCCCTCGGGCCACGGCCTGGGGGCCTCGGGACTTGATCAGCTTCTGCCCCACGATTCCCTTCATGTTGTTGGCCATGGCGCTCCGGAGTGCGTTGTGCATCTCCTCGGGAAAGAGGTCGAGAATGCGGCCGATCGTCGTCGCGGCGCTGGCGGCGTGGATCGTGCCGAAGACGAGATGTCCGGTTTCGGCGGCATGAATTGCCGTCATGAATGTTTCTTCGTCACGCATCTCGCCGACGAGAATGATGTCGGGGTCCTCGCGGACCGCATGCTTCATGCCGATCGCGAAATCCTTCACATCCTGGCCAACCTCCCGCTGGTTGATGAGGCACTTCTCCTCGGTGAACACGAACTCGATCGGGTCCTCGAGTGTGAGGATGTGTTTGCGATAATTGCGGTTGATGTAGTTGAGCATCGCCGCGATGGTCGTGCTCTTTCCAGACCCGGTCACGCCGGCCAGGAGGACGAGTCCCTGGTCATACTGGCAGAGCCGCTCGATCGCCGGTGGCAGACACAGCCCTTCGAAGTTCGGGATCGAGTTGTTGACGCGGCGGGCGACGAGGCCGAGCGAGCCCTGCTGCGTCAGGAGGTTGATTCGAAACCGCCAGGTGACCCCATCGACGGGAGCGACATAGGCGAAGTCACAGCCGCCGTCTGTGTCGAGAATCCGCTGCCGCCGCTCGTCGAGCATCGGAAGGCAGAGCCGTTTCATCTGTTCGTCGTCGATCTTCGCCGCCTTCAGTGGCTGGAGCGATCCCTTCACGCGGATGATCGGTGGCTGCCCAACTTTCAGGTGGAGGTCACTCCCCTCCAGTTTCACGAGCGCCTCGAACAGCCGGTCGATCTCGAGCCGTGCGCGGGGTTTTACGCCGTTCTCAGTGGGCGGTGAGGAAGACGATTCAACGGTAGCCA
Organism: Pirellulales bacterium; assembly: GCA_041744595.1. Lineage (GTDB taxonomy): Bacteria > Planctomycetota > Planctomycetia > Pirellulales > UBA1268 > QWPN01. Next base: position 409 of record JBGTKO010000324.1, on the reverse strand, counting down.
TGGCTCAATCGCGAGTGCGAACCTGAAGACGAGAGAAGTGAGAGACGAAGAAGTCATTCGGCTGGCGGCCGAATCGGAATACCCCGCCGCATAAAAAGCTCCTTCACCTCGCGGATCGTACACTGTCGGAAGTGGAAGATTCCAGCGGCGAGGACGGCATCCGCCCCGCCGTGCTCCACGGCATCGGCCAGGTGCTCAGGGCAGCCCGCGCCGCCGCTGGCAACCACGGGGATCGAGACCGCCCGGCTGACGGCGGAAGTGATCTCGAGGTCGTACCCCTCACGTGTGCCGTCGCGGTCCATGCAGGTCAGGACGATTTCACCCGCACCGAGCTGCTCGACCTGCTTCGCCCAGGCCACGGCTTCGAGGCCCGTCGGCACGCGGCCTCCGTTCACGAACACCTCCCAGA